>JAQCBR010000180.1 GCA_027621295.1 Planctomycetota bacterium | reverse complement strand
CCGCGCCCGCCGCGCCGGGCGGCGCACCGAGCACGCGACCCAGCGCGTGGACGAGCGCGTCCGGCCGACGGCGAAGGCCTGGGACGACGCCCGCGAGGCCGGGGACGACCGCATCCTGCGCGACGACGAGCAGGGCACGATCGTCGTCGTCGGCCCGAAGAACCGACTCCACGTGTTCAGCCCCGAGGCGATGCACGTGACCAGCTTCGTGCTGACGGGCGGGCAGGTGCAGAAGCGCCGCGGCGAAGGGCGCTGGCATCTCGCCGAACCCGAGGAGCGCGGCGAGTTCCGGCTCGCGCTCCGGCGCCGGCTGCAGCAGGGCGATCTGCCGACGACCGAGTGAGTCTTCCCGGGATCGCGACGCGGTTCGCCGCTCGGAGGCCGGGAATGTGCCCGAATCCGCGGGGGACTGCCCGGCTTCGCGGTCGATCGCCCGGGCGTCCGCGCGACACGACGTAACGCCGAGCGGGATTCCCCGTTCGGGGCACGGAACCGGAGGCCGGGTCGGGCGTCCGGGCCGAACCCCGTCCCGAGAGTCCACGGAGGAACCCGCAGATGTTCGGTCGCAAGCAGCCAGATGTGCTCGTCGCAGGAGCAGGTCCCGTCGGCCTGTACACAGCGCTCTCCCTGGCCTCGCGAGGCATGCAGGTCGAGGTCGTCGAGCCGGCGACCGCGCGCGCGTCCCGCCCCCAGGCCTGTGCGCTGCACGCGCGCTCGCTCGGTCTCCTGGAGGAGCTCGGACTGCTGCCTGCGGTCTTGAACCGCTCCGTCCGCGTGCGCCGGGTCGGGCTGCACGACGGACCGATCCGGCGCGCGGAGGCGAGCATCTCGCGGCTCGCGACCGATCACTCGTTCGCGGCGATCCTCCGCCAGGAGGACCTCGAGGAGATCTTGACCCGGGAGGCGGAACGCCGAGGTGTTCGACTGCGGACCGGCCATCGTGTTGGCGGTGTCGTGCAGGACGGCGACAGCGTCCGTGTCCGCGTCGAGACCTGTGCTGCGGTGCCGGTCGGCCGCGGCGTCCAGCACATCGACGACGTCGTGCTCGGGACGCGCGAGGTCCAGGTCCCGTTCCTGGTCGGGGCGGACGGCAAGCGCTCGGCGGTGCGTTCGGCGCTGGGGCTCGGGTTCCCCGCGCTGCGCGAACCCCGCGACTTCGTGCTCTTCGAGTTCCGGACCGATCCGGACCTCGGCGACGAGATCCGGATCGGCGTGGAGCCGGGCGCGACGACCTTCTGCTGGCCGCTGCCGGGCGGCTACGGCCGGTTCGGCTTCGAGATCGCGCCGGACGCGGCTGCCGAGACCGACGACCCGGAACGGCTCGGCGAGGCCGAGCTCCGTCGGCTGCTGGCGACGCGCGCTCCGTGGTTCCGCGGCAGGGTCGGGCCGGTCCGCTGGCGCCGTCGCATCCGCGTCGCGTCTCGCCTCGCGGAGCGGGCTGGGATCGGGCACGTCTGGCTCGTCGGTGACGCGCTGCACGAGACCCACCCGGCCGGCGCCCAGTCGATGAACGTCGGTTTCCGCGAGGGGCGCGAACTCGCCGAAGCGCTCGCTCCCGGCGCCGTGCCGGGGGCGCTCCTGCGCTACGAGCGCGCGCGGCGGATCGAGTGGGAGGGGCTGCTCGGCCTCGAGCTCGACGTGATGCCGCGTCCGGGCGCCGCGCAGTTCATCGGCGCGCACGCGGCGCAGATCGTGCCGTCTCTGCCTGCGTCCGGCCGGGACCTGGAGGAACTGGCCGCACAGGTTGGGCTCGACCTGACGCTCCCCATCGCCGGTCGCTCGGTGATGTCCGCCGTCCCGCAGGTCTGAGCCCGGTCCGCTTCCCCCGATACCGGGGAAGCGGATCACCGGCGCCGTCCGTATGCTCCGCACGTCCAACCCGGAGACGTGGAGCCTGCATGACGTCGATCGAGTCGCCCGCCGAGAGCCCGCAGTTCGCCGAGACCGAAGCCTTCCTCCAGGCGATCCGTGACCGCGTCGGCCAGGTCGTCGTCGGCCAGGACGTCGTCGTCGAACGCGTGCTGATCGCGCTCCTCACCGGCGGCCACCTGCTGCTCCAGGGCGTGCCGGGCCTCGCGAAGACTTTGCTCGTCGCGGCGGTCTCGAAGACGGTGCACCTGGAGTTCGCGCGCATCCAGTTCACGATCGACCTGCTGCCCTCGGACATCCTGGGATCGGAGATTCTCGACCAGCGCTCGCACGAGTTCCGGACCCGGAAGGGTCCGATCTTCACGAACCTGCTCCTGGCCGACGAGATCAACCGCGCGGCGCCGAAGGTGCAGAGCGCGCTGCTCGAGGCGATGCAGGAGCGCAAGGTGACGATCGGCAACGAGACGTTCCGGCTGCCCGCGCCGTTCCTCGTCATCGCGACGCAGAACCCGGTCGAGCAGGCGGGGACGTTCGAGCTCCCGGAAGCCCAGCTGGACCGCTTCATGCTCCTGCACCGGCTCCGCTACCTGGAGCCGCGCCAGGAGAAGGAAGTGCTGCGCCGCAACGCCCAGCTCGGTATCCGGCGCGACGAGTCGGGCGGCGCGGTCGCACGCACCGAGTTCGACGTGCTCGAGCAGGAGCCGGTCGGAGGTCCCGAGGACCTCGCGCGGGCGATGGAACAGGTCCAGCAGGTCCACGTCAGCGACACGTTCCTCGAGCACGTGGTCGAGATCGTCGATCGGACCCGGCGGCATCCGCAGCTCGAGCTCGGCGCCAGTCCGCGCGCCGGCATCTCGCTGCTGAAGGCGGCTCGCGCCCGCGCGCTCATCCGCGGCAGGAACTACGTCGTCCCGGAGGACCTGTTCGACCTCGCCGAGGACGTGATCCTGCACCGCATCCGCCCCAGCTACGAAGCCCTCGCCGAGGGCCGGAGCGGGCTCCAGATCCTCGAGGAGATCCTCGCAGAGGTCAGCGCGTCGTGACCCCGCCCGCGGGCCGCGGCAGGCCGCACCCAGCCGCGGACGCGCGGCTCGAAGAGGTCGACACGCTCGATGCGCGTCGGTTCGTGATCGCGATCCGCCGACTGGCGGACTCGCTCGGCTACGGGACCGATCGCTCGCGCTACCTCGGATCCGGCATCGACTACGTGCAGTCGCGTCCCTACTCGCCCGGCGATTCGGTCCGCGCGATCGACTGGCGGGTGACGGCGCGGACCCAGCGCTACCACGTGAAGGACTACGAGTCGCCGCGCCGGATCCCGGTCTACCTGATCGTCGACACGTCCGCGTCGATGACCGTGTCCTCGACGAGGCGGAGCAAGTATGCGGTCGCGCTCCACGTAGCTGGCGGCCTCGCGCTCGCGTGCCTGGAACGGGTCAGCCCGGTCGGTGTGGTCGCTGCCGGCGACCGTGAGTTCCGCGTCGATCCGAGTCTGTCCCGCGACCGCGTGCTGCAGTGGGTTCTCGAGCTGCGCTCCTACCGCTTCGACGAGGGGACGGCTCTCGGGCACAGGCTGGTGGAGCTGCGTCAGAGTCTGTCCCAGCGGTCGCTGCTGCTCGTGTTGAGCGACCTCCACGACCCGTCCGGGGTCCGCGCGCTGAAGCTGCTCGGCCAGGAGCACGACGTGATCGCGCTCCAGCTCCAGGATCCGGCCGAGCTCGGGCTCGGTCGCGTCGGTTTCCTGCGTGGCCAGGAGGCCGAGACCGGGCGCACTTTCGTGACGACCGGCCGGCAGTCCTGGGTCGATCCCCTGCTCGTCGAGCGCGAGCTCCGGAAGGCGGGGGTCGACCACCTGGTGCTCCGCACCGACCAGCCGTTCGTCGCTCGCCTGCGGCACTTCCTGTCGTCCCGTGGAGTCCTGTCGGGAGGAGCCCGATGACCCGTGCACTGATCGTCCTGGTCACCCTCGTCCTCGCCGCCGCTGCGCCCTGCCAGCGCGCGGACCAGCGGACCGCCAAGGTCGGCGCGCGCGCGCGCATCGAGCAGCTCGTGCTGCCGGGGCCCGAACTCGCGGCGCGCCCGATCTCCGACACGACCAAGGACCCGATCGTGCTCCGCGTGCTCGCGACGTGGCCGCACGGCGTTGCTGACGACGGCACCGAGATGCACCGCTACGACCTGGAGTGGGTCGGGCTGGAGCCCGGAGAATTCGACCTCGCGTCCTGGCTCGTGCTGAAGTCCGGCGCAGATGTCGCGGGGCTGCCGACGATCGGAGTGACGGTCGAATCGGTGCTCGGATGGGACGACATCGAGCCGAACGAGCCCGCCGACGGCAGCTTGCCGGAGCTCGGAGGCTACCGGTCTCTGCTGTTCGGGCTGGGTCTGCTCTGGGCGCTCTTTGGCGTCGCGGCCTTCGTCTGGATCGCCCGGCGGCGCGGCGATTCTGGAGACCAGGCCGGCGATGCAGCGCGTCCGCGCTCTCTGGCCGACCGCCTGCGTCCTCGCGTCGAGGCGGCGCTCCGCGGAGAGCTCGGCGGGTCGGAGCGTGCCGAACTCGAGCGTCTGCTCCTCGGGCACTGGCGGCAGCGGCTCGGACTGTCGGACGTGCCGGCCGCCGCGGCCCTCGCGGCGCTGCGCGCCCACCCCGAAGCTGGTGCACTCCTACGCGCGCTCGAGCAGTGGCTGCACAGTCCCGAGGGCGCAGCCGACGCGGACGTCGAAGCGCTCCTCCGTCCCTACCGGGATGTCCGCGACGAGGGGCAGGAGTGAGCTTCGCGCACCCGGCCGTTCTGGTGGGGCTGATCGCCCCTCTCCTGATGCTGCTCCGCGTCTGGTCGCGCCCGAGCCGTGGCGTCGCACTGCCGTTCGACCACGGCGTCGCGCGGTCCCGGACGGGTCTTCGAGCTGCGCTCTCCCTGGCCGAGTCGGTGCCGCCTCTGCTGCTCGCGGTTGCGGTGCTGATCCTGGCCGGGCCGCTCGAGCTGGCGATCCCGAAGAGCCGGCGCAAGCTGACGAACATCCAGTTCTGCGTCGACATCTCGGGGAGCATGACCGCCGAGTTCGAGGGCGGCAGTCGCTACGACGGCTCGATGGCGGCGATCAACGAGTTCCTCGACTACCGCGATGGGGACGCGTTCGGGCTCACGTTCTTCGGCACCAACGTGCTGCACTGGGTGCCGCTGACGAACGACGTGTCGGCGTTCCGCTGCGCGCCGCCGTTCATGCGGCCCGAGAACGTCCCGCCCTGGTACGGCGGGACGATGATCGGCAAGGCGCTGCTCGCCTGCCGCGAGGTCCTCGTGTCGCGCGAGGACGGCGACCGGATGATCATCCTGGTGTCGGACGGCGAGTCGTTCGACCTCGCGGGCTCGGCCGCCGAGGACATCGCGCGGCGACTCCGCGACGACCGCATCGTCGTCTACGCGGTGCACATCGCCGAGGGGGAGGTGCCGGGTCCGGTCGTCGACATCACCGAGTGGACCGGCGGGGAGTCGTTCCAGCCGGGTGACCGCCCGGCGCTGGACGCGGTGTTCGCCCGCATCGACGAGATGCAGCAGACCGAGCTGGTCAAGTCGACGCCCGAGCAGATCGACGGCTTCGCGCCGTTCGTCGTCCTCGCGACCGCGCTGCTCGCGCTCCACCTGCTGCTCCAGTTCGCGCTGAGGTACACCCCTTGGTAGCGATGGCGTTCTTCCTGGGCGTCGAGCACGTGCTCGCCGCGGTGGCCACCGCGATCCTGCTCACGCTCGCGGCCGAGTGGCTGCACGCGCGCCGGACGGCTCGCGTCGCCCGGCTCGCGTTCGGTCCGAGCGGTCGACCCTCACCCTGGGTCCGGCTCGCCCCGTTCCTGCGCGCCGCGTCCGCCGGGCTGCTCGCGCTCGGTCTGGGCACGCTGCTCCGGATCGAGCCCAAGGTCCATACCGGCGAGGCGGCGGGGGAGAACGAGGACTTCCGCCACCTCGTGCTGGTGCTCGACGTGTCGCCGAGCATGCGTCTTCAGGACGCCGGGCCGAGCCGGAAGCAGGCGCGGCGTGCGCGCGCGAAGGACGTGCTCGACTCGATGTTCGGGCGCGTGTCGCTGAGCCGGTACCGGATCTCCGTCGTCGCGACCTACAACGGCGCGAAGCCCGTGGTCGTCGACACGTCCGACGCCGAGGTGGTCCGCAACATCCTGGAGGACCTGCCGATGGAGTACGCGTTCCGCCCCGGGCAGACGCGGCTCTTCGACGGCCTCGAGGAGGCGGCGAAGATCGCCCGGTCGTGGGAGCCCGGCAGCGCGACGCTGGTCGTGGTCAGCGACGGCGACACGGTCCCGGCGACCGGGATGCCGCAGATGCCGCCCGCGGTGTCCGGGGTGCTCGTCGTCGGCGTCGGCGATCCACTCGCCGGCAGCTTCATCGACGGTCGCCAGTCGCGGCAGGACGTGGCGTCGCTCCGCCAGCTCGCGCTGCGGCTCGGGGGGATCTACCACGACGGCAACCTCCGCCACGTGGCGACCGACGCGATCCGGTCGGTGACGACGAGCGGGAATACCGATCCGGTCCTGCAGCTGACGGAGCGCGAGTACGCGCTCCTGGCGATCGGTCTCGGGGCGGCCGGCCTCGCGCTCCTGCCCCTGCTGCTCGCGCTGTTCGGGACCCCGCACCGTCCCGGTCTGCGACCCAGGACCCCGGTGGCAGCGGTCCCTGGGCTCGCCGGGGCCCTCCGGAGCCGATAGAGTCAGAGAC
>JAQCBR010000032.1 GCA_027621295.1 Planctomycetota bacterium | reverse complement strand
CGCTCGCGCGCGCCGACGGGAGGCTCGGGCGGGCGGCCGACCTCGCGCGACAGGCAGCGGCCCAGGCCGTCGACCTGCCGGACGGTGAGACCGCGCGCGGCTACCGGGTCCAGCTGCACCTCGACGCGTCGCGGCTCGCGCGGATGCACGGGGACGAGGACCTCGCGAAGCGCGACTACGAGGCCGCGCGCGCCCTCGCGCCGGAGCACCCGTACGTGCTCTGCTTCGAGGCCTCGCTGCTCCTCGCCGAAGTGCTCGGCTCCGGGGTGACGACCCCGCCCGAGATCGCCGACGATCCGCGCGCCGAACGTGCGTCCGCGCTCCTCGACCGCGCGGAGGAGATCGCGCCCGGGCTGTACGAGCTGCACTGGACCCGTGGCGAATGGGCGCGTGCGACCGGCCGGCTGATGGCCGCCGAGAAGGCGCTCCGGACCGCGATCGACCTCGAGCCGCGGCGTCCGGAGGCGTGGACCTCGCGGGCCGATCTCTGGCTCGCGCGGGCGGACGCCGCGGACACCGCCGAGCGCGTCGCGCGCGACGGCGTGCGGTTGACGGGGGAAGCCGGACTCCGCTTCCGTCTCGCGCTCGCGCTCACGGCTGGCGGCAAGATCGACGAAGCGCGCCAGCACTACGAGGCCTACCTCGCGGTGCGGCCCGACGATCCGGAGGCGCGCGCGGGTCTGGCGACGGTGCTCGCCGCGGTCGGATACCGACAGCTGTACCAGTCGACGCCGGAAGTCCTCGATCGCCTCGCCGACCGCATCCTCGAACTCGACCCGGAGAACCCGAAGGCGCTGCTGATGAAGGCCGTCGCCGCCCGTGGGCGGCACGAGCTCCTCGACGCGGTGCTCCTGCTCGAGATGGTGCGCGAGCAGATCCCTGGCGATCCCGAGATCGAGCAGCTCTACGCGGAGAGCCTGCGCGACCGAGGCTGGCAGCTGCGGCTCCAGGAGAACCGGCCCGAGGCGAGCCTCGACGTGTTCCTCCGCTTCGTCGAGGTCGCGCCGCCGGCCGTGCCGACCGATGCCGTCGAGAACCTGATCCTGCAGGACTGGCGCCGCAAGCTCGAGGACGCGCGCGACCTGCTCGTGGCCGGCGATCCCGCTGCCGCGGTCGAGAAGCTGCGCCGCTGCCGACAGATCCGGCCGGGTGCCGAACCGGCCGCGGTCGACTACTTCCTCGGGCTCGCGCTGTTCCAGGCGACCGCGGACGACGCCGAGGAACCGCTCCGCGAGGCGCTCAGCTGTTTCGAGGCCGCTGCGGCCGCCCAGGTCGAGGCGGGCGGCGACCCGGGGCTCGCCGTCCTCTACCGGGTGCGCACGCTGCTCCGCCTCGGGGAGAGTGAGCCGGCCGCGGCACTCGCGGACTCCTACCTGGAGTCGGTGGGGGAGGGAGGTGACCCGGACACCGTCGACCGCATCCGCCGTGCGATCGGTCGTTGATGGCGGCCAGGGCGTCGGTTAGCGTCCGCGCCGCGCGACGGCCCTCGTCAGGCCCCGCGTGACGGCATCGGCGCTGCAGGGTCAGCGCGGTGGAATCAGCGGCAGGCGTCGGGAGCAGGCACGGCTCCAGGCGTCCAACAGCAGGGAGGCAGCGATGGCCAAGAAGGGCCGTGACCTTTTCGAGATTCTCCGGGAACGACAGGGCGGCAGCCGCTCTCCGTCCCGCCCCGCAGCCCGCCGCAGCGGCGCCGAGCGCACGAGCGGGCGCGGCGCGGACAAGGGCCGCGGGTCCTCGAAGAACGCTGCGCCGACCGGCCTCCAGGCCCTGCGCGCGTGGTTCCGTGGGCCGGAGCCGGAGCCCGCCCCGCGCGCTCCCGCCGGCATGACGTTGGCTGCCGTCGCCGCGGTCGCCCTGCTGCTCGGCTTCGTCGTCGGCCGCGTCACCACGGTCGAAGCCGCAGGACCGGAAGGCACCGCCGGGCTCCGCCGGGACGTCGTCGCCAGCGCGGTCGGGTCTCCGGCGCCTGGAGATCGGTCCCCTGGCGATCGGGCTTCGGGCGATCGGGCTCCGGGCGATCGGGCTCCGGGCGCCGTGGTGAAGCCGGTGACCTGGCAGGAACTGCCCGATGCCGACGCGGTGACCCGGGCCGGCAAGGTCGAAGAGGAGAAAATCCTCTCGGATCTCGGCTTCTTCCTGATAGCCTACCCGGCCCTCGAAGACGGGCTGTCGCTCCAGAAGGCGCGTCGGCTGGCGGTCTGGCTCCGCGAGAAAGGTCTCCCGGACACCCGGATCCGCTACCTCCCGCACGACAGCGGCTCCTACTTCTTCGCGGTGATCTCCTACACCTCGAACGAGCGCGCCGCGCGCGACCTCGAACTGCTCCAGGGCCTGGACTTCTCGCCGTTCGGCGGGGAACTGGCCGAAAAGGTCGGTTCGATGCGGTCTCCGAACGACCTGTCGGCGCTCGCACGCAAGAAGTCCTGAGCGTCGGCTCGCCGGCGTCCCTCCCACACCTCCTCCGATGTCGATCCACTCCAGCCTGAAGATCTCCGGCAACATGCGCGGCCAGCGCAATGTCTGGTCCCGCGTCGAGCGTCTCGCCGTTCTCAAGCGCGAAGGGCGCTGGACGGACGGGGACTCGGTGATCGGACTCCCGAAGGTCCGCACGCAGTTCAAGGTCAAGAGCAAGAAGCAGCTCAAGGCCGAGATGGCTGCGGCGCGCGAGGCCGGCAAGGACGAGAAGGGCAAGAAGAAGTGAGTCGGGTTCCCCGGAGCTGGCTCCGGGGACGAGACGTGACCGAGCACGGTTCGCCGGGCTCGGTGACGCTTCAGCGGGAACGACGGCAAGACCGGTCGTTCCCGCGCTGCGTTTCGGGGCGAGCTGTTCTGCCCACGCAGCGCTCCGGTGCCCAGCCTTCGTCACGGCGAAACTCGGTGGCGCGTCGACCGCTCCTGGTCGAGATCCGCGCCGCAGCCTGGGTCGAAGATCGACCCACCGTGTGCCGGTGATTCGCGAACATGGGTCGCTCGCCGCGCGATGCGGCGGCATGGCCCCAGACACACAGCAGCCTGCGCGTCTCCCGAGCCGGAGACCGCGGGTCGGGACAGGAGGATTCACATGAAGGATCGACTCGCCGCACGCGTCCGCGATCTGCAGCCGAGCGGCATCCGCCGTGCGTTCGAGCTGATCGCGACGATGGACGACCCGATCAACATGTCGATCGGGCAGGCCCACTACGACCCGCCGCCCGAACTCATCGAGGCCGCGTGCCGCGCGATGCGCGGGGGAGCGAACCGCTACACGGTCACGCAGGGGCTGCCGGAGCTCAACGAGCGCATCCTCGCCGCCCTCGTCGAGCGCTCCGGCCACCGTCCGGACGCCTGCTTCGTCACCTCGGGCGTGTCCGGCGGTCTGATGCTGTCGTTCCTCGCCCTGCTCGACCCGGGCGACGTGATCCTGCTGCCGGACCCCAACTTCATGATGTATCGGGTCCTCGCGGAGCTCTGCGGGGCCGAGGTGCGCTACTACGACCTCTACCCGCACTGGCAGCCGGACCCTGCACAGATCGACGAGCTGGTCGACGAACGGACCAAGATCGTGTTCATGAACTCGCCGTCCAACCCGACGGGCGGCGTCCTCTCCCAGGCGGCGGTCGACGCGTTGGTGCGCGCCGCCGAGCGTGTCGGTGCGTTCGTGGTCGCGGACGAGATCTACGACGCGTTCGTCTTCGACGGCAGTCTCCCGTCCCCGCTCGGCGCGTACGACCGCGTGATCCAGCTCGGCGGCTTCAGCAAGACCTACGGCATCCCGGGCTGGCGCATGGGCTACGCGACCGGGCCGGCCGCGATCCTCGATCGGATGCAGACTCTGCAGCAGTTCAGCTTCGTCTGCGCGCCCGCGCCGTTCCAGGTGGCGGTGGCCGAGGTCGCGTTCGGCCTGGACATGAGCGAGCACGTCCGCGACTACCGCGCCAAGCGCGATCGGCTCGTCGCGGAACTCGATCCTGCGTTCCGCCTGACGCCGCCGGGCGGCGCGTTCTACGCGTTCCCCGGACTGCCGGGCCGCGCGACCGGCAAGGATTTCGTCGAGGCTGCGCTCGCCGAACAGCTGATCCTCGTGCCCGGCAGCGGCTTCTCGCGGCGGGACACGCACTTCCGCCTTTCGTTCGCGGTCTCCGACGAGGATCTCGGACGCGGCATCTCGGTGCTCAACCGGCTCGCGGAGCAGTTCACTTGAGCGCGCGCGCGGCGCTGATCGAGGTCTTCCACTCGATCCAGGGGGAGGGGCGCTTCGTCGGCGAGCCGATGGCGTTCCTCCGCGTCGCGACCTGTCCGATCCGCTGCCGCTACTGCGACACGCCGCACAGCTACCGGGCGGGTTCTACGTTCCGCGTGGAGGGAGCGGACCCCGAGTCCAACCCGGTCACGGCGGCGAGCGCGGCCGCCGTCGTCGAGGAAGTGGCCGGCCGCTCGCCGTTCCACGCTGCGGGGCAGCCGCTCCGCGTGTCGGTGACCGGCGGCGAGCCGCTCGTGTTCCCCGACTTCATCGTCGCGCTCGGTGAGGCTTGGGGTGGACGGACACGCATCCACCTGGAGACCGCGGCGCTCGACCCCGATGCGCTGCGTCGCGTGCTGCCCGTGCTGTCGCACCTGAGCGCCGACTACAAGCTTCCCGGCACCCTCGAGGACGGCGATCCGCGGCCCGCGCACGTCGCCTGCCTGCGGGTGGCGGTCGAGCGCGCGGACCTGTCGATCGACGTCAAGATCGTCCTCGTGTCCGGCGTCGCGCGCGAAGTCATCACGCAGACCCTGGACGACCTCTCGCCGTTCGCGGACCGCATCCTGCTCGTGCTGCAGCCGGTCACGCCGATGGGCGGCATCGTCGAGGCGCTCCCGCACGCGGAGCTGGCGCACTGGTGTGCGGCGGCCGCTGGGCGCGGCTTCCGCTTCCGCGTGATCCCGCAGACGCACAAGCAGCTCGGCGTCGAGTAGGGGTGCTGGAGTCTCGTCATGCGGTCCATGGGGTAGTCTGGCCGGCGCCTCCCCGGACCCGTCGTCGCGTGCGATCCATCCCCATGCTCCGCCATCTGGTCCCCGCAGTCCTCGTCCTGGCTTCCCTGGGCCTTCGTGCCCAGGAGTCCGAGCCGTCCGCGCCGTCCTGCAAGGAGTGCGGCTCGCGCGGCGAGAGGGAGTGCTCCGAACACAAGCGTGACCTCGCTGATCTCGAGAGCGCGGTGCGCGCGTGCAGCGTCGCCCAGGCGTGTCGGCGCTGTGCCGGCGCACTCGGCGTCGACTGCAAGTCGTGCCGTAACCCGCTCGCGGAGGAGGGGCTGCGGCGCCGCGCGGAGCTGGCCGCGCGGTTCGCCATCGAGCGGCGGCAGGAGGTCGGCTCCCATGCGGTCGAACCCGACGAGATCCTGTTCCTCGCGACCGAGCACTGTGATCTCTCGTTCTCGTTCGCGCCGATGACGGTCGACCGCCGGAAGCTCGATTCCCACCGGCTGATGCATCTCTACGGCGCCCGGATCGAGGACCTCCACCGACGGTTCGTCGAGGTCTTCGAACTCGGGGGAGCGGACTTCCCGGCGCCGGCCGACGACGTGTCGCCGCGGCTCGGGGTCCACATGTTCGAGGACGCGCGCGACCAGCGCGAGCTGGCGCCCCGGCTGACGGGAATCGGCAGTCAGGGCACGGGCGTGAAGATGATGGGGTCGTTCCTCGCCTACTCGGTCTGGCACGACCCGAAGACGCTGCGCGACGACGTCGACGTGCACCGTGCGATCCGGCACAACGTCACGCACCTGCTGCTGTCGAGCTTCGTCCCCACGCAGTGGATCGGCAACCGCGGCCACGGCTGGATCGACGAGGGCGTCGCCCACTTCTTCGAGATCGAGGTCGACGGTCGCTGCGCGAACTTCTGCTACGAAGAGGTCGGGGTCGCGCCGGGCGCCAACTGGAAGGGCGGGCGATGGAAGGTGGGGATCCGGCAGCTCGCGGAGACCGGTCAGCTGCGCCGTTTCACCGAGCTCTACGAGAAGAACAGCGACCAGCTGGATCTCGAGGCGCACGCCCACGCCTACGCGTGGGTCGACTTCTTGATCCAGGAGCACGGCGGCCCACGCTTCGCGGACCTCGTGCGTCGCGTCAAGGCGGGCGGTGTGACCCGAGATGCGCTGCAGGCTATCTACGGCTTCGGACCCCTGCAGTTCGACGAGCGGTTCACTGCCTGGGTGAAGGCGACCTACCCCCTCCGATGAACAGATCGAGAACGGCATCCTTGCTCCGCGCGGCTGGCATCCTGGGGCTCACGCTGCTCGCAGCCGGTGCGAGTGATCTCCCCGGTCAGGCGCTGAAGATCGAGAGGCACGCCTACCGCCGCCTGCTCGAGCTGCGTGCGGAGCTCGCGTCGCGGCTCTCGGGAGCCGACGCATCGCGGCGCGCCGCGGTCGCGGCGCAGGCCGCACAGCGGTCCTCGGGTCAGCCCTTCGACGACATCGCGAGACTGCTCGCTCTCGCCGAGGGCGTCGAGGCGGATCTCGGCTACCGCGCGCGGACCGGGCTCCTCTGCCTCGCGCTGCCGACGGTCGTCGATCCCGACGTCTTCGGTCAGGTCCACGTGACGATGCACGCGCCGCGGATCATCCCCGACCTCGGTGCCGCTCGTTTCGACGTGCAGATCGTCGATGCTGCGGGAGAGGTCGTACGTGAGGAAGTGATCGACCGCGACACGATGGTCGACGATCTGCTGCGCTACCGCGCGTCGCGCGCGATCGACGTCTCGGACCTGCCGGACGGCAGCTACCGTGTCCGCGTCGCGACCTCGTTCGCTGCCGCGGACGGCGACAGCGGCAGGGGCGTCGCCGATACGGCGAAGTTCTCGATCCTGCGCGGCTACAAGCGTCGGGCCGACGCGCTGCCGATCGTGGTCGGCGTCGATGCTGGACAGGCCGAGAACGCTCGTCGGATCCTCGAGGGTATCGCACCCGGTCGCCAGGACCGGATCAGTCAGGCGATCCTCACGGGTTCGGTATGGGAGGTGGCGGGGCCGTACGCGGGCGAGCCGCAACCGGAGTCGCTGAATCCGATCTTC
The DNA here is from genome assembly GCA_027621295.1 of Planctomycetota bacterium. Taxonomy (GTDB): domain Bacteria; phylum Planctomycetota; class UBA1135; order UBA1135; family UBA2386; genus JAQCBR01. The sequence goes on along the minus strand of JAQCBR010000032.1, from coordinate 28,858 downwards.
GACCTCGTGGGTGCGGAGCGCATCCTCGCGAACCTGCGGGCGGATCGTCCCGCGCTGTCCGGCCTGCACGGTCGGATGACCCTGGGCTTCCCGCTGCGTGAAGCCGACGTCCAGGATGGGTCGGCGGTCCGATCGCTCTCGATCGACCTGCCGACGACGGATCGACAGGGTCCGCTGCCGCTGTTCGTCCACGTGCCTGCAACCCCTTCGTGGGACGAGGACGGGACGCGTCCGATGTCGCCCCGATCGCTGGGAGCGGCGTTCGGCGCCGAGCAGATCCTGTCCGCTTGGATGGACGATCCGGCCTGGTTCGGTGCCGTCCTCGAGTCGCCCGGGACCTACCCGAGCTCGGCGCACGCCGTGGAGGACGCAGTCCGGTTCCTGATCGAAGTGCTGCCTGTGCGCGAGCGGGGAGTCGTGCTGATCGGCGAACGCGAGGGCGCGTACGCGGTCGCCCGCGCGGCGATGGCGCTCGGCGACGTGGTCCGCGGTCTCGTCCAGATCAACGGGAGCGGGCTCTCCCGACAGGACGTGTCCTCGCGATCGGATCTCCGCGTCCTCCTCGTGTCCTCGTCCGGACATCCGACGCGTCCCGTGCTCTCCAACCTCGCCGGACCCGAGCGACCGAACGTCCAGCTCCTCGACCTGGAGGACGTCCCCGCGGTCGCGGCCTTCCCGAGCGCGGCGCCATCGATCCGAGCGTTCGTCCAGGAAACGCTCGACGTGCGCGGCGTGTTCCAGGAGACGGGACGAGGTGCCGAGGTCACCGAGGGTGTCGTGGTGGCCGAGGTGGCTGCGCGTTCTTCGGATCGTGCAGCCGGCCTGCTCGGCTGGTGCCGCGTCAGCGGCTACTCCGACGCGGTCCTGCGTTCGACCGACGACGATCGACTGCAGGTCGTCATCCCGGCGACCGGCGCCCGCGCTGCCGAGGTGGTGTCGGAGCTCCGTGAGGCGGGGCCGCCTGGCTTCGATCCGGAGCTGTTCGCGCGTGATGCGGACGGGCCGTCGCTGCCGCGCGTCGAGCGGTTCGGTCCGCGCTGACACCCGCCTCGGACGAGACGGCCGACGGCGCTGCGCGCGCGCGGTTCAGTCGTGCCGGGGTCGTGCGAGCACGACCCACTGGTCGCTGAGGAAGGGCAGGAGCGGCGCGCAACGGACGGGCTCCAGCCCTGCGCGCTGGAGCTCCGCGAAGAAGCGCCGCAGCGTGACAGCCGAACGCCCGGACACGGGCTTACGTCGCAGCCGACGCGACACCACGCGCCGCGCGTGCTGGAACGAGGCCGCGTGGAAGAAGGACATCACGATCGGTCCGCGCGTGACCCGCCGCAGTTCGGACAGGACGCGGACGCGCTCGTCGCCGTTCGGGATGTGCTGCAGCAAGCGCATGCAGAGCGCACCGGCGAACGTGGCGTCCGCGAACGGGAGTGCGTGTGCCGACGCGCAGATCTTCGTCGTGTCGGTGCGTTCGACCGCGCGGACCATCGCCGGATCCCGGTCGACCTGGACGACCGGACCGGGCAGCAGGTCGCTGAGCCGACCGGCGCCGCACGGGACGTCGAGCCACGGGCCGTCGTCCACGGCGCAGGCGCGCAGGAGCTTCGTGATCGCGCGTCGTTCACGACGATCGGTGCGCGGCCCGGAGCCGGTGCGGAAGCGCGCGTCGCGGTAACGCTCGGCGTAGCCGGGCTCACGCACGTAGGCGGTCTCGATCCGGGCTGGTCTGGGAGCTGGGCTCAAGGGTCTTGGCTCGAGGATGCGATGAGGCCCTCAGGGCCGGTCCCGCGGTCTCGGTGGATGATCATGAGCGACAACGTCAGCCGCAAGCAGGCAGAGGTCGCCGAGCGCCGCTCTGAGGACCGGCGTCGGAACACCGCGCCGGTCGAGGTTCACTTCGGCGACCTCCAGATCGTCGGAGAAGGCGGCAACCGTTCGGGTACCGGCGTCTACTTCATCGCCGAGGCCAGCGCGCCCGTGGACGTCGTCGTCGATGGGCAGGTCCGCCGCGCCGAGCTCGTCCGGGTCGAGAACCTCGGGCACGGTCGCCTGGGCGTGGCCGTCCGCTTCGTCGATACGTCGCCCGGGGAGTGAGCCGGCGCGCAGGCCCCGCTAGGATCTGCAGTCGATGGGCTCGCTCCGCGATCAGTTCAAGAAGGCCAACATCCTGTCCGCGAAGGACGCCAAGCGACTCGCCCACGAAGAGCGGGTGGAGCGCAAGGAGAAGGGGCGGGACGTCCTCGAGGCCGAGAAGGCGGCCCGGGAGGCCGAGCTCGCCAAGGCGCGTGCCGAGGGGCGGGAGCGCGACCGCGACCGGCAGGCCGAAGTCGAAGCGCAGCGCAAGCTGGCCGAGGAGCGCGCCGCGTGCGAAGCGCTCCTGGACACCGAGGTGCGGGACTGTGGCCGCGGTCCCGTCTCCTGGCACTTCGAACTCCCGGACGGGCGGCTGCCGCTGCTCAGGATGACGGACCCGGATCGGCATCAGCTGATGTCCGGTCACCTCTGCATCGTGCGGCGCCGCGGCGTCGAGGCCCACGTCTACGGGCTGATCGCGACGCAGCACGCGAAGCGCGTCGTGCGCCAGTTCCCGGAGCGGATCGTCTGGTCTGCCCCGGGCACGCTCGGCAAGGACGCAGGCTAGGCCGGGCTGTTCACCACTCGGCTGTTCACCGCTCGGCTGGTCACCACTCGAAGAGCGCTTCGTCGGCGCCGATCGCCGCGCGCCGCGACAGCTTGAGCCGGCCACGCTCGTCGATCCCCGTGACGCGCACCTCGACCGCATCGCCGGGCGCGAACTCCCGGTCGGGTGCGTGGCGGTTCTCGAACAGCTCCTCGCGGCCGACGAGGCCTTCGATCACGTCGTTCACGCGGACGAACATCCCGAAGCTCTCCACCTTCGTCACCGTGCCGTGGTAGTAGCCACCGCGGCGCACCACGCCGCACGTGCGTCCGACCATCTGCAGCGCGCGCCGAGCGGCGGTCTCGTCGGCGGCGTAGACGCGGACGAGTCCGTCGTCGTCGACGTTGACCTGCGCGCCGGTCGCGGCGGCGATGCCCTTGATCGTCTGTCCGCGAGGCCCGATCAGCGTGGCGACGTGGTCGGGCATGATCGACGTGCGGACCACGCGCGGAGCGCGTGCTGACAGCTCCTTGGCCGGGGCCGGGAGGATCTTCGCCATCTCGCCGAGGATGTGGAGGCGCCCCGCGCGCGCCTGCTCGAGGGCCGTCCGGAGCTGCTCCTCGGTCAGTCCGCCGACCTTGTTGTCGAGCTGGAGCGCGGTCACGCCTGCAGCGGTGCCGACCACCTTGAAGTCCATGTCCCCGAGGTGATCCTCGTCGCCGAGGATGTCCGACAGGACGACGGTGCGCTCGCCGTCGGTGACGAGGCCCATCGCGATCCCCGCGACGGGTCGCGTCAGGGGCACGCCGGCCTGCATCATCGCGAGGCAGCCGCCGCACGCGGTCGCCATCGACGACGAGCCGTTGCTCTCGCTGATCTCCGACTCGATCCGCAGCGTGTAGGGGAACGTCTCGAAGTCGGGCAGCACGGGCAGCAGGCCGCGGCGTGCCAGGAAGCCGTGTCCGATCTCCCGGCGGCCTGGACCGCGCAGCGGTCGGACCTCGCCGACGCTGTAGGGGGGGAATCCATAGTGCAGCAGGAAGCGCTCGTCGCGGAGGCCGCCGAGCCCGTCGACGCGCTGCGCCTCCTCGGCGGTGCCGAGCGTGCACGTGACCATCGCCTGGGTCTCACCACGGGTGAAGAGCGCCGACCCATGGGCGCGCGGCAGCCAGCCCACCTCACCCCAGATCGGGCGGATGTCCGCTGCGCCGCGGCCGTCGAGACGCGGCCTGCCCGAGAGGATCGCGTCGCGGACGAGCTCGCTGCGGCATGCGTCGAACGCCTTGGCGACGTCGGACAGCTGCTCCGGTTCCACGGCGGACAGCACCTCGCTCCGAACCGCCTGGATCGCTGCGGCCCGCGCAGCCTTCTCCGTCGTGGCGAGAGCGTCCCGCAGCGCGGCGACGGCCTCCTCCGGTAGCGTGGGCAGGGCCTTCGGTTCCGCGACCTCGAGCTTCGGCGCGCCGGCGCGTGCGCGCAGCGTCTCGATCGCCGCGGCGAGTTTGCTGATCCAGAGCTGGGCCTGGGCGAGCGCCTCCGCGCAGTCGGCCTCCGACACCTCGCGCGCGCCGCCCTCGACCATGACCAGCCCGTTGGGGCCAGCGCTGACGACGAACTCGAGTTCGGAGCGATCGCGGCGAGCGAGCGGAGGGAATGCCGTCAGCACGCCGCCGTCACGCACGATGCGGACCCCGCATGCGGGACCGCTGGCGGGGGCCGGGGACAGGTGCACCGCAGCGCAGGCAGCGATCAGCGCGAGTGTGCTCAGGTCGGCGGCCGGGTCCGCGGACAGCACCGAGACCTGGAGCTGGACCTCGTCGCGGAAGCCCTTGGGGAACAGAGATCGGACCGATCGGTCGATGAGCCGCGACTGCAGGACCTCGTGGTCGGAGATGCGGCCCTCGCGGCGCTGGAAGGACCCCGGAATCCGGCCGGCTGCGGCCATCTTCTCGCGGTACTCGACGGTCAGCGGGAAGAAGTCGATACCGGCCCGCGCCGGTGCGATCACCACCGTCGCGAGGATGACGTTGTCACCCGACCGGCACAGGACCGCCCCGTGGGCCTGCCTCGCGATCCTTCCGGTCTCGATGGTCAGGGACGTGCCAGCGACCTGGACTTCGACGGCGTGGACCTGGGGAGTCGTCATGCGACCCTTGTAGCGTCGCCGTTCCGAGTTGCACCCGTCCGCGCCGCCGCCGCGCGCCAGCGCGGAGGTCGGGCGAAGCGTCTGCCGTCACTGGAAGCAGGCGGGCGGGCGGCGGAGCCGGCCGAGGTGGCGGGACAGCGCTTGGAACAGCCGCTTCCGCGCGCGCATGATCCGGATCGCCACGGTGCCCGTCGGCAGGCCGAGAAGGTCGGCCGCCTCCTGGTAGGGCCGTCCCTCGCGGACGCAGAGGTTGAACACCGTGCGGTAGCGTTCGGGCAGGTCGTCGACGGCCTTCGCGAACGCCTGCATGAACTCACGTTCCTCCAGGTCGCGGTTCTCCCGGATCTCCGGGATCGACTCGAGGAGGTCCTGGTCGTCGTCGTCGTCTGCGTGGGACGACAGGCTGCTGATCGGGCGGGGAGTCCGACGCCGCGCGCGGAGCGCCGACAGCGCCTGGTTCCTCGCGACCTCGAACAGCCACGCGCGGAGATTCGTGCCGTGCTGGTAGAGGTGGCTCTTCAGGTAGACCTTCTCGAAGACTTCCTGGGTCACGTCCTGCGCGAGGTGCGCGTCACGGACGAGGCCACGGACGAAGTGGAGGATGCGACGGCCGTACCGCTCCTGCAGACCGGACAGTCCGGCGTCGGCGTCACCCTGCTCGATGAGGAGCATCAGGTCGTCGTCCGACAGACGGGTTGCAGCAGGGGTGGGGGCGGGATCATCCGAGCGCCGACTCGTATTCATACCCGGAGAGAAAGCAACGCACGTGCCATGCGCGCCAAACCAGCGAGTTGCGACAAGATCGCGGGGAATCGCCCGCGGCACGGCGGCTCGACCCGGGCGGCGTTCCTCGGGGTGCCTCGGGGGGGAGGCACCACCGCATCCGGCTCGGATGCAGTTCGAGCCCAAAACGCCGATTCTTGGTGCTCTTGGGGCGGTTTGGCTCCGACGTCCGATCGGCTCTCGCGGAGCGGCGCAGCGGGCTCTGTGGACAACGCCCGCGTACGCGGCGCCTTTCGGCAGCGTGCGGGCGGTGGATGCGCGCGTCAGCTGGGGAAGAGCTCGCGACCGCCGACCAGGCAGGCGTCGAGGAGCGCGACGTTGCGCGACGCGAGCGGGTCGCGCTCCGCGTGCGTCAGGAATCCGAAGCGGAGTCGCCGCAGCGCGAGATACACGAGCGCTGCGCGGATGCCCCACTCCGCCTTGATCCGGTCCGACCCGAAGCGCGTGCCGAAGTAGCGCGCCAGAAGGCTGCGCTTCCAGTCGAGGCTGCGCGTCGAGTGCAGCCACAGCCATGCGAAGTCGTGGTCCTCGTTGCCGACGCCGATCCGTTCGAAGTCGATCAGGAACGGCGCCCCCTCCGCGTCGACGAGGATGTTCGTCTCGGTGAAGTCGCCATGCACGAGGGTCGGCGGCCGCGCCTCGGTCCAGCGCAGCGCCTCGTCGAAGAAGTCCATCACCGACCTCCAGCGTCGCTCGCCGATCACCTGGAGGACGGTCTCGTACATCAGCCGCACGCGGTCCAGGTAGCTGACCACGTCCCAATGGTTGAGCGGGAAGTCGCGTCGGCCGGCCAGCCGGTCGAGCGGCAGACTGCGCAGCCGGGACAACAGGTCGAAGATCTGGTCCTGACCGAGCACTTCTTCCGTCGGGCCGACCGCGCCGTGGATCCACTCCAGCAGGACCCAGCGTGGTGGGTCCTTGGAGTCGATCCACACCGTGCGGGGTGCGGGGATCTCGAGTCGTTCGGGATCCACCGAATCGAGGAATCGATAGAACGCCGCCTCGCGCCGCGCGTAGTCATCCACCCGGACCTCGGCCGGGTAGAAGCGGCTGTCGGCCGGCGGGACGAACAGCTTCAGCACGAAGTCCTTGCCGGTGGGACCGCGGCAGGGAAGGAGGAGCGAAGAGTTGTGGCCGGACACCGGCCGCAGTCGGATGCCGTCCTGCTCCTCGAGTCCGAGGCTCGCCGCGATGGCGCGCGCTTCCTCGAGGTGGGCGAGTGGTTCGTTCGAGGCGGGGTTCACGGGGACGTCCGGTTGGTTGCGCTCACGGGTGACGGCTCATCGGTCATCGAACGCCTGCTCGACGCGTTGGAAGATCATCGGCGCGGCGTTCCCGTGCACGTGCGAGCCGACGATCTCGACGCGAACCGCCCGACTGGATTTCGGGAACCGGAACTTCCGGGTCTCGGCGGCACGGAGCGGGTTCTCTGCGTCGAACGTGACCGCGTCGCGCGCGATCTCGGCTCCGTCGGAGCTCCGTTGGACGATCTCGAACCGGAAGCTCCGGGTCTCGAGCCCCGGCACGCGATGGCCGGCACGGTTGCCCACGGCGAGCTCGACGCGGTCGCCGTCCGGCCGCGCGACGAGCTTGAACGCCGAAGCGGCGAACTCGGGTTCCGACGGCCCTCGCAGCGCGTGGCTCCGTCCACGGCGCTCGGGGCCGGTCGGCGCGCCCGTGCGTGGGTCGGCTGCGATCGACCGGCGGACGCTCGGCATGTGGCAGCCGACGCAGGACTTTCCGCGCTCGGCGAGCTCCGCGTCGCGGAAGTCGCGGCCGAGCGGCAGGACCGGGCCGATCCGCAGATCGTGGCAGGACGAGCAGAGGTGCACCGAGCCCTTCTCCGTGAACGCCGGGTGCGCCTCGCTCGCGTGGGCCGGCGTCGCCGCGCCGAACGGCCCGGCGATTCCGCGGCGCGTCTCGTGGCAGGATGCGCAGGTGATGCCGTGGTGGAGGTCTTCGCTGCGGACCCGGGGTGGGCGGCCGAATCGCGCGAGCACCGGGACCGGAGCATGGCAGCCGTGGCAGCGCTCGGGGGCTTCCAGGCCCCTCAACGCGGACTGGTAGACCGGGTCGGTGAACGCGCTGGCATGGCGGGTTCCGCGCCACTCGTCGTGGATCACCGCGTGGCAGTCGGCGCAGCTCTCGGCCGCTGCCTTCCCGACCGCCGCGGTCGGCTCCTCCTCCAGGCGGGGGCCCACCCAGAGTGCGCCGAGGAGGGGCAGGATCACGGCCGCACGCATCGGCGTGATCGTCCGTCCCGGCTCGGGTCCGGGCAAGGGCGGACGGGGGCGGTCCGGCTCAAGGGTGGACTCGTCGGGTGCCGATTCCCCGAGGACAGACCGTGGCAGCCGAGCACCAGCACACCATCGACGCCGAAGGGGACGTGGACGCCATCGCCCAGCACGTGGCGAGCGCGCTCCACGCCGCGATCGTCGGTGATGGGGACGCGGCGCAGCGGGACCTCGGCCACCTCCTCGAGCGCGCCGCGCACCTCGTGGCGCAGAAGCAGGCGCTCGCCGGCACGAAGAGCGACACCCGGGACCTGATCGCCGAACTCGCGTTCGTCCGGGTCCGGAACGCGTTCGGCGCGCTGATCGAAGGGGACGGCGAGGCTCGGAATCCCGCCAAGCTCGCCGAGTGGATCCTCGGCGCGGTCGTCGCCGGTGCATCGATCGCGGAGTTCGCCTCAGCGGTCGATGCGAGCATCCTCGCCAACACCGGCCCGAGGGACTTCAGCTTCGCCGGTCGCTCCGACTTCATCGCGCTCGAGGAGGTCCTGCAGATGATCGGTGCCGGACGGCACACCGGGCGGCTGCAGCTGGAGAACGCGGGCAACCGGATCGACATCTACGTGCGGGGAGGTCGCGTCGCGTTCCTCGACCCGCATCGCCTCGACCGGCGGGTGCTGCCGGGCGGACCACTCGGTGGAGTCCGCGCGATCTCCGCGGAGGCGTTCGAGGAAGCCGAGCGGACCCGGGTCACGGATGGGATTCCCCTCCTCGTGTCGCTGTGGACGCGCGGCGAGCTCGGCCGCAGCGATGCGCGTGGAACGATGCGTCGGCTCGGGATGGAAGTGCTCTTCGAGTTCTTCCGCGACGAGGGTGGCGTGCGTTTCGCCTACGAGCGCCTGGACGCGCTCCCCGGGTTCGCGGTCGAGCACGACCTCGGCGTCGGAATCACGCCGGTCCTGCTCGAACTCTCGAAGCAGCTCGACGACTGGCGCGGGCTCGCGCGTGTCTTCCCGGATGCGGCCGAGCCCATCCTCCCCGCCATCGACCTGATGCGCAGGGTCGCGAACCTCGACCTGGGCGCGCTCGAGATCCAGGTCCTGACCTACATCGGCGGTGGGGTCTCCCCGCTCGAGATCGTCGAGGCGACGGGTCTGCCGCTCTTCGACGTCTACCGACTGCTGACCCGCTTCGCGCAGGTCGGCGCCATCGATGCGCCCGGCGGGCGGGAGAGTCTGGACGCGCTGCGGCCGGACAGTGGTGACGAACTCCAGGACGCGTTCGACGCGCTGGACGCGAACGATGACGGCGTCGCCGTCCACTCGGCGCTGGACCGGATTCTCGGCGGCGACGGCTAGGAGTCCCTGCTCACCGCCGCTCGTACGCGGTGACCCACAGGTCGCGCAGGAACGGCATCTGTGCGGCGACCGCGCGGCGCCGGAAGCCCTGCGCGCGCATCCACCGGTCCATCGTTGCGCAGGTGATCGCGAAGCGATTCGGCGCGCGGCGGCGGACAAGGCCCTGGACGCACCGCTTCAGGTGATGGGTCGACACCTTGTGGAAGAAGCTGATGACGACGAAGCGGTCGGCGACGCGACAGGCCTCGGCGACCGCGCGCTCGGCGGCGGAGGGCGGCAGGTGGTGCAGGAAGCGGAACACCACCACGCCGTCGAAGCTCCGATCCGCGAACGGGAGTGCGAGCGCATCGGCGCGGCAGAGCGCGCGGCGGAGACCTGCCGCCTCGACGGCACGCTTCGACTGGTCGAGCATCGCGGCGGACCGGTCGGCCCCGGTCCAGACCGCACCCGCTTCTTCGAGCGGCGCACGCAGCCTGCCCGCCCCGCACGGCGCGTCGAGCACGGAGTCGCCCCGGACGCCCGGCCAGACGCGCTGCAGCAGTCGGATCTCCCGGGCGGCGCGACGCGGTGCGCGGGTCGCGTAGCGGTTCGACCTCAGCCCGTGGTCGTAGCGCGCGTGCGTGTCGAAGGGCGGCAGGGACGCGATCACCGCCCGGGAGACGGACGCGAGCCCGGCTGCGCGGCACAGGCGTGCGGCGAAGCGAAGCGCGTGGCGGCGCCGCACCGGCAGACCGGCCACCGAGCGCGCGAAGCGGCGGAGCACTCGACGTAGGGTCCTGCGGTCGGCAGGCCCCAGGCTGCCTTCGTGGAGGTCGAGGACCGCGAGCTGCGCGCCAGCGTCCGCGTCGTCGCCATCGATGAAGACGTGGTCCGCCGACAGGTCTGGCAGGCGGAACCCGTCGGCGAGCAGCCGGCCGCAGTGCGTAGCGATCCGGTCCGCGAGGGTGAGGTCGGCGCGTCCAGTCCGGATCCGGTCGGAGAAGGACATGCCGGGGACCTCGGCGAGCAGCAGCAGGCTCGCCCGCCCGCGGCACCCGATGGCGACCGGGCGGGGGGCGCCGTGCCCGGCGCGGCGTATTGCCGCTGCGACCGCCGCCTCGCGGGGTCCCTCCCTGCCGGCCCGCGGAGCGGTCGTCAGGTTGCGCCACAGGTTCTTCCACTGCACCCCGTCGAAGCGCTTCAGGAAGTAGCGGCGTCCGTCCGGTCCGAGGGCCAGGTGGACGGAGCGCAGTCGGTTGCGGGGGGCGAAGGGCTCGGCGTCGGCGGCCGAGAGTGCCGCGCGCGCGTCGGGAAACGCGAGGCGCTCCGCTGCATCGGCGTCGAGGAACTGCCAGTCGAAGCCAGATGCAGCCGGGTCCACGTCCGGGATCCTCGCCTCGGTCGCGCCGCGTTGCAAAGGCATCGCGCATGGCGGAGCATCGACGGATGAACCGAGGTCAGCCCGTCCTGGACCGCACGCTGATCCAAGCGCTGCCGAAGTCCGACCTCCACGTCCATCTGGACGGGAGCCTCCGCATCGCGAGCCTGATCGAGCTCGCCGCCGAGCGTCGGGTCGAGCTGCCGAGCGCGACCGCCGAGGGACTGCACGAGCTCGTGTTCAAGCGGGCCTACGAGAACCTGCCCGAATACCTCCGCGGCTTCGAGTTCACGGTCGCGTGCCTCCAGGATGCGGAGGCGCTCGAGCGGGCCGCCTACGAGCTCTGCGTCGACTGCTTCGCCGAGAACGTCCACTACGTGGAGATCCGCTTCGCACCGCAGCTCCACGTGCGGCGCGGCTTCGGGCTCCCCGACGTGCTGCGGGCCGTGGCCGCCGGAATCGCTCGTGCCCGCCGCGAGATCGACGAGCACCCGGACGTCGCGAGCGGCGCGATCCCGCGCTTCGAAGCGGGCATCGTCGTCTGTGCGATGCGCTTCTTCCTGCCGCAGTTCTCCGAGCACTACCGCGCGTACTTCGAAGCCCTCCCGAACGCGCCCCGCGAGGAGATCTACGCGCTCGCTTCGCTCGAGCTCGCGCGCGCTGCGGTGCGAGCCGTCGAGGAGGACGGGCTGCCCGTGGTCGGCTTCGACCTCGCCGGCCAGGAGCGGGGGTTCCCTGCCGAGCACCACGCGAAGGCGTACCAGCTGATCCACGACCACTTCCTCGGCGCGACCGTGCACGCCGGCGAGGACTACGGGCCGGAGTCGATCTTCCAGGCGATCACCGACTGCCACGCCGACCGGATCGGGCACGGCACCTGGCTGTTCTCGGCGCACCGGATCCAGGACCCGCGGATCGAGGACCCCGAGGCGTACGTGCAGAAGCTCGTCCGCTACGTCGCCGACCGTCGGATCACGCTCGAGGTCTGCCTGACGAGCAACCAGCAGACCATTCCCGAGCTGCGGTCCGACCTCGCCAAGCACCCGTTCGGCGCGATGCGGGACGCGAAGGTCAGCACCACGCTGTGCACCGACAACCGCCTCGTGTCGCGGACGACGATGACCGACGAGGTGTGGAAGGCGGTCGAGACGTTCGACCTGTCGGCGCGCGACCTGAAGGACGTGCTGATCTACGGGTTCAAGCGATCGTTCTTCCCGGGGCCCTACCCGGTGAAGCGGACCTACGTCCGGCAGGTCCTCGATCGGATGGACGCGCTGTTCGCCGAGCGTGGTCTCGACGTGCGCGCCGGTGGTGGGAGCCCGCAGGAGCCTCGGTGAGCCGGGCTCAGGCGAAGCGGCGGGGCGCGAGCATCGCCGCGGCCGGGTGTTCGGCGCGGCCTTCGAGGATCAGAGCGGCGACCGTCCGTCCGGCCTCGGACGCGAACGACAGGCCGTAGCCGTTGAAGCCGAGCAGCGCGAAGACCCCGGACTGGCCGGGGAGCGCGCCGCAGAGCGGCAGGCCGTCGGACGTCCCGGCCATGATGCCGGTCCAGACGTGGGGGAAGGGCGTGCCTGCGAGACACGGGAAGTGCCGACGCGCGTAGTCCTCGAGGTTGGCCGAGATCCGCAGGTCCGAGCTGCCGTCGTCGACGATCCCGAGCTGCTCCCCGGGCACCGACCACCGCATGCCGCCGAGCACGAAGCGGGCGTCGTGCATGCGGAAGTACTCGTAGCAGAAGTTGCTCGACATCGCGGCGTCAGGGAAGCGCGCGGCGATCGCCTCTGGCAGTGGGTCGGTCGCGATGATCTGCCCCCGGAACGGGAAGACCTGCGCGGCGAGGAAGCCGGTCGGGTCCAGCGTGCGGGCGAGCGCGGACGTGCAGTGGACGACCGCGGTCGCGCCGATCCGTCGGCCGTCGGCCAGGTGCACGGTGATCGACCCGGCTGCGCCCCCGATACCAGCGACGGGGCTGTCCTCGTGGATCCGAGCGCCCGCGTCCCGCGCACGCGCGGCGAGTGCCCGCACCATCCTCGCCGGCTGGACGACGGCCTCACCCGGCAGGCGGAGCGCGCCGTGGAATCCGACCGACTCCGGGAGGACCTCGGCGACGGCCCCGGCGTCGAGTCGTTCGTGCGCGATGCCGTCCTCGGCGAGCAGGGCGGCCGCCTCGTCGAGTTCGGTCGCCTCGTGAGGCGTCTCGGCGAGCCTCAGGCCGCCGGAGACCTCGAGTCCGCAGTCTGCGGGGTCGGCGGACAGCTCGGCGCGGAGCCCGCCCTGGTTCCGCTCGATGAAGTCCCAGAGCTTCCGAGCGCCGTCGCGTCCGAACTGGCCGACGATCCGGTTGTAGTGTTCGCCGAGGCCGAGCAGCAGCTGCCCGTCGTTCCGCCCGCTGGCGCGTCCGGCGATGCGGCCGGCCTCGAGGAGGACGACGTCCGCGCCACCGCGTGCGAGCGCGAGCGCGGCCGAGACGCCCGCGACTCCGCCGCCGATCACCACGACGTCCGTGCTGTCGGGAAGGGGTTGGCTCTCCGAGTCGAGTTCGGGCGCTTCGCGGATCCAGAGGGAGGTGGTCGCTTCCATGTCCTGGCGCACGACCATAGCGAGCTGGAGCTGTCGGTTCGCAAGCCGAGCCGCCGCGGCTAGCCTCTGCACCCATGCGCATCCTGTCCTGGAACGTCAACGGCCTGCGCGCGATCGCCGGCAAGGGCTTCGCCGACTGGCTCCGCGACAGCGGCGCGGACGTCGTGCTGCTGCAGGAGACGAAGGCCAAGCCGGAGCAGGTGCCGGCGGAGCTCCAGGACTTCGAGGGCCGCGTGCTCCGCGTGCATGCCGCCGAGCGGCCCGGCTACAGCGGCGTGGCGGTCTACGCGCGGACCGAGCCCGACGAGTGGATCACGGGCGTCGGCGATCCGACCTACGACGTCGAGGGGCGCGCGCTGTTCGCCCGCTTCGGGGACCTCGTCATCGGCTCCGCCTACTTCCCGAACAGCCAGGCGAAGGGCGTGCGGATCGAATACCGCCTGGGCTACGGCGCGGCGATGCGCGCCTTCCTCGACCAGCAGCGGGAGCTCGGGCGCCACGTCGTGCTCGGCGGCGACTACAACGTCGCACACGAGGAGATCGACCTCGCGCGCCCCAAGCAGAACGTCGACAACCCGGGCTTCCTGCCGGCCGAGCGCGAGTGGATGACCGGGTTCCTGGATGGCGGCTACGTCGACACCTGGCGGAGGTGCCATCTCGGGGAGGTGGGCTACTCGTGGTGGAGCTACCGGGGCGGCTCGCGGGCGCGCAACGTCGGCTGGCGGCTCGACTACCTCTGCGTCGACGAGGACCTGTGGCCCAGGGTCCGCGGCGCCGACATCCAGGCCGACGTCCTCGGTTCGGACCACTGCCCGGTGGGGTTGGACCTGTCCGAGTGAGCGGTGACGGATCGCTCTTGGCACGGCGGTTGCACTTCCGAGGTGCTCCGCGACGGCCCCCGACGCTGCCGTCTCCCGCCGCACCGACTAGGATCTCGCCCATGCGCCGCGCCCGAATCGCCCTCGCCCTGTCCCTCACGGTCCTGATGGGAGCGTGCCAGCTGACGCCGAAGCGTCCGCTCGCCGACCGGATCGACGAGTTCATGCAGCCGTACGAGCAGCTCAAGCAGCAGAAGGCGGACCTGTGGCGCGCCGGCTACCAGGAGCAGGAGTTCGAGTTCCCGGAGGCCGGCACGGTCACGGTCCGCCGTTGGGAACTGGTCGGCTGGCCCGGTGACGTCTACGTGAGCGCACGCGTGACCTACCAGAACACGACCGACACGCCGCGATCGTTCGCGCTCGTTTGGCTGGATGTCCTCGACGACGAGGGCCAAGTCATGGGCACGACCGCGGTGCGTCTCGTGAACCCGGTTGGCTACCCGTTCTGGCCGGGTCACACCTACACGACCGAGATCCGCGCGCGAACCAACGACGCGCACCTGGACCCGAAGGGCTGGTCCTGGACGGTGGCCTGCGAAGCGCCGATCGAAACCGACCCGGGTGTGCCACCCGTCCTGATCAACCACGACCTCGAGAACGCCCGCGCCGAGCAGGCGCTGCTACAGCGGCAGCTGATCGAGCAGGGACGCGCGGTCCGCGTCTACCAGGGCGGGCCGGCGCGGTTCTCGGGGACGCGCGGCCGCACGGTTGGCGGTGGACCGTTCGTGCCCGGCGTGCGGTAAGGAAGTCGTCACGCAGTCTCCCGGCGCCGCTCTACGGCTGTCGGAGAGTCTCTGGTCGCTGCACGCGCTCGCAGCCTGTGACCGAACCAGCCTGCAGGCTGCGAGCTGCTTGCTTGGCGGCCACTTCGCGGCCGCGGGAGAGGCTGTGACTCGAAGAAGTCACAGCCTCTCGGGTGTCGCTTCGCTTCGATCGCAGTGTCCACTCAGGGGGACACCGCGGGTGCCGGTCAGGATCGGGCGCACGCAGGGTCTGGCTCTGGCGCTGCAGCGGGACCAGCGCCACAGGTCCCACAGTCGTTCCGGGGAGCGATCTGCCACTCCGAGAAGCGAGCGGCGAGGGCGTCGTAGGTGAGGAGGCGTCCGACGAGCGGCTCGCCGATCCCGAGGATCAGCTTGATCGCCTCGACGGCTTGGAGCGTGCCGACGACACCGGGCAGGACTCCGAGCACTCCGGCGGTCGCGCAGTTCGGCGCGAGATCGGCGGGCGGAGCCGACGGAAAGAGGCAGCGGTAGCACGGTCCGGGGGCGTGCGCGCGGGAAGGCCAGAACGTGCTGACCTGTCCTTCGAACCGGTGGATCGACCCGTGCACGTGGGGGATGCCGGCAGCCGCGCAGGCGTCGTTGATCAGGTAGCGGGACGCGAAGTTGTCGGTGCCGTCCACGACCACGTCCGCCTCAGCCAGAAGCCTCGCCACGTTGCGCGGGTCGAGTCGCTCCGGCACACCCTCGACTTCGACGTCCGGGTTCAGAGCGTTGAGCGTGCGCCGGGCCGACTCCGACTTGGCTTGTCCCAGCCGCTCGCTGCTGTGCAGGATCTGCCGCTGGAGGTTCGACAGGGACACTGTGTCGGCATCGATGATCCGCAGCCGTCCGACGCCCGCGGCGGCAAGGTAGAGCGCGGCGGGGGAGCCCAGCCCTCCGGCGCCGACGAGCACGACCTGCGCTGCGAGCAGCCGACGCTGGCCTGCCTCGCCCACCTCGGGGATCGCGAGGTGTCGCGCGTAGCGAGCTCGCTGCGTGGAGTCGAGAGCGCCGAGCGACGGTGTGACGGTGGGAAGTCCCTCGTCGAGCCAGGCTCGGAATCCGCCCTCGAGCGACCGGACGTCGGTGAAGCCGAGCCCGCGCAGGCTCTCTGCGGCGAACAGCGAACGGGCCCCGCCCGCGCAGAGGAGCACGATGGTCCGGTCGGTCTCGGGCGCGAGCTCTTCGATCCGGAGTTCGAGGAACGCGCGTCCCACGTGCATGGCTCCCTCGGGGACACCTGCTCCCAGCTCGTCAGCTTCCCGGATGTCCAGGAACAGTGCGCCGTCCCGTGCGAGCCTGTGGGCTTCCTCGGGCCGAACCTCGCGGATCGTGTGCCGCAGTTCGGCGAGGCGCTGCTGCTTCCGGCTCATGGTCGGCACGATACCCGCCGCCCGAGGACCTCGTGATACCGCTGCCACGGAACGCCGAGACGTGGGCCTGCTTGTGGGCTGCCTGCAGGGATGGCAACCTATCCGGGCCCGAGGCGAGAAGCATGGTGACCACGCCGAACCCTCCGATCACAGCGCTTCTGGCCGACCTCCAGGCTGGGGACGAGGACGCGCGCGAGGCAGTCGCGGGTTGGCTCTACCCGCGGCTCCGTGAGATGGCCGGCACCGAGATGGCGCGGCAGCAGCGCCAGATCACCGTCCAGCCGACCGTCCTCGTCCACGAGGCCTGGCTCCGACTCTGCCAGGGGACGGAGCGCGACTATTCGTGCCGGCGGCACTTCCTGAAGCTGGCAGGGTGCGTGATCCGCCACGTCCTCGTGGACGCCGCCCGATCGCGACAGCGCCGCCCTCGGTCCCCGGGAGGCGATCAGGGACTCGAGCTCGCCATCGGCCCCCTGCCCTCGGACGTCGTCGATGTCCTCGATCTGCAGGCCGCGCTCGAACGCCTGGCCGCCCGAGATCCCGAGCTCGAGCGCATCGTGGAACTGCGCTTCTTCGCTGGGCTCACGCTCGAGGAGACGGGGGAGGTTCTCGACCGCTCCACGACTAGCGTCCACCGTGCCTGGCAGCTCGCGCGCGCGATGCTGATCCGCGACCTCCAGAGCAGTCGGTCAGACCCGCTGTGAAATGCTGTGAGGACGGCACTGCACAGCCTGCCCGTTGCCTGCTCGGCGTCCGTTCCTCGGCGGTGCCGAAATGTGACCCTGTCCATCTCCAGCAGGCCCTCTGCTCGCCGCTGGTCGGCCGGGAGAGACAGCGCGAGGGCGTCTAGTCCGAAGCCTGGAGTCGATGGACCATTGGGATGATGTCCGCGCGCTCTTCGAGCGCTGCGTCGATATGGAGCCCGAAGAGCGCGCGCGCTTGCTCTTCGCTGCGCATCCGGAGGTGCGCATCGAGGTCGAAGACCTGCTTGACGTTCATGAGCAGGGTGCGGGTCTCTTCCCTCAGGGAGGGGGGGCAGTCGGGCTTTCCGGGCTCGCGGACCTGCGCCTCGAAGTCGGGCAACGGATCGGCGCCTACCGACTGCTCGAGGAGCTCGGACGCGGCGGTATCGGCACGATCTACCGCGCCGAGCAGATTCGCCCCCGCCGCGCGGTCGCGATCAAGGTCCTGTCCGCGCCCTTCGTGGGGCCGCGGAGCCGACAGCGTTTCCAGCGCGAGATCGAGCTGCTCTCGACCCTCCGTCACGAAGGTGTCGCCCAGGTGTACTTCGCTGGCTTTGCAGAGGTCCAGACCGGGCTCGGCGGAATCGAAGTGCCCTACTACGTTCGCGAGTATGTCGAGAATGCTCGGACGCTCGACGTGTGGCGGAACGAGTGCGTTCGGACCCGGGACGAGATCCTGCGGGTCGTCGTCGACCTCGCACGCGCGCTCCAGCACGCCCACGAACGCGGTGTCGTGCACCAGGACCTGAAGCCGCTCAACGTGCTGATCGACGGGGCCTCGCGCATCAAGGTCATCGACTTCAGCTCGGCGAGGCTCCTCAGCGACAGTGACGGCTCCTCGGGCCGCTTGACCCACCGTGCCGGGACGCCTGCCTACATGGCGCCGGAGCAGTTCGGACTCGACTCGGGAGTTGCCGACACGCGCGTCGACGTCTACGGCCTCGGGCTCACGACGCTGGAGCTGCTCGCCGGACGTCCCGTGTTCGAGGAGCCGGTCGGGGACATGCTCGCGGTCGCCGAGCAGGTCCGGAACCGAGTCGTCCCGCCGCTGCGGGAGCTGTGTCCGGGTGAGTCTGCCGAGCTCGAGTCGATCTTGAGTCGGGCCACTGCGCTCGATCCGTCCGAGCGCTACGGCGTCGCGGGCTCCTTCGCGGACGACTTGGCGCGGTTCCGGGCAGGGCGCGAGGTCAGTGCCCACCCTGGCGGTCTTGGCTACAAGCTTCGCGTGGTGATGCGGTCCTACCCGATCGCCACTGGGTCGCTCCTTGCTCTCGGTCTGCTGATCGCGCTGCTGGGGGTGTTGGCATGGTTCAGCACGTTCCGGGCCCTGGAGGCCGAGCGCGAACTCGGCGCCATGATCTCGAAGCGGTCTGATGCGGCGTTTCTCGCCGTTCAGAAAGCCATGCAGGCGATCTCGGTCGCTCCCGTGAGGATGACCTACGAAGTCTCGAACCCCGACGCGCAGAGAGCCCGGTGGATCGAGCTCGCCCTCTCGCAGCTGGACATCGTGGAGCAAGCCCTGCCACCCGAGCCCGGATTGTCGCTGGCGATCGCGAGAGCTCTCTCGGTCATCGAGAGGGCCCGTGCAGCGTTGCCCGAGTCGAAATGGAAGGAGGACCTACCTACCGACCTTGTCGAGCGCGCGACACAGCACATCGAGAGGTTCCTCGAGACCCGGAAGGCGCAGCCGAGTCTGATGGACGTCATCGACTTCGAGATCGGCGTGCTGGACGTGCAGAGCACGGCGTCGGTGATTGCGAAGATCCTGCTCTCAGCAGCGGCGGACGAGCCCGGATTCAGTTGGGACGCGCGGGAAGCGGCTCGCCTGCAGAAAGTGCTCGCGATCGGGGAGCGCTCCATCCGCTTGGGAGAACTTGCAGACGCGCGCAAGCAATACGTGGAGGAGCTGGCGCGTCAACGGAACTTGATGCCGACGTTCGCCGAGAGCCGAAGCCTCCCGGTGGCGATGCTCGAGCTCCGGCGCAGGCTGGCCGGGATCGACATCTATCTGGGCAACCGCAAGGAGGGCCAGGCACAGCTGCGTGAGCTCCTGGAGCTGAATCAGCGGATCCCGCCCCGACTCTCGAGCGCGGAGCGTGACGGGGAGATCGCCTTGGCGCAGTCGATGCTGGGCTCTTCGCTCATCGTGGATGGACAGGTGATCGAGGGGGAGCGGTGGATGACCGCCGCCTCGGAATACTCCACATCGACCGATGTCGCCGCCGGTCCGGCGTCGCGGGCTCGGTCCCTGCTCTGGTTGCGCGTCGCCGATTTCCTCGTCTGCGGGGCCGATCGGCACATTGGTGAGAAGATCAGCGATGTGCGCCGGGGTGAGGCTGCTGTGCTCGCCGAGCAGGTCCTGAATTCGGTCGTGGATTCTCGGCCCCAGGAGTTCTCGGTCGTATCCGTGCTGCTCGAGCTGGAGGCGAAACGCATCCTCGAACGGGCCCGCATGTGAAGCGCGGACCGCAGGTCGGTCAGTCCCCCGAGTTCCGCGAACCCCGGGCGCCTCATCCCGGCCGGCCTATCGGAAGCGGTCCGTCGCGCGCACGAGCTCGGCGCTGTTGCCCACTTCGTTCGCCGAGTGTCCCGCCGTCGCCACGACGCGGAGGTCGGCTTCTGGCCAGGCGCGGTGGAGGTCCCATGCGCTCCGCATCGGGCAAACGACGTCGTAGCGGCCCTGGACGATCACCGCAGGGATGTGGCGGATGCGGTCGACGTTCTGGAGCAGTTGGCCGTCGGTCTCGAAGAAGCCACCGTGGACGAAGTAGTGGCACTCGATCCGGGCGAAGGCTTCGGCGAACTCATCCTCGCCGGTGCGCGCGATGTGGCTGAGGTCCTGGACCAGGTAGCTGGTGCTGCCCTCCCAGATGGACCACGCGCGCGCTGCTGCGCGGCGGACCAACGCGTCCTCGCTGGTCAGGCGTCGGTAGTAGGCGCTCATCAGATCGCCGCGCTCGACCTCGGGGATGGGCTCCAGGTAATGCTCCCACGCGTCGGGGAACAGTTGGTCGGCACCGCCCTGGTAGAACCACTCGAGCTCCGATCGACGCAGCATGAAGATGCCGCGGAGCACCAGCTCGGTGACGCGTTCGGGGTGGTTCTGGGCATAGGCGAGCGCCAGCGTGCTGCCCCAGGAGCCGCCGAAGACCTGCCACTGCTCGATGCCCAGGTGCGTGCGCAGCGCCTCGATGTCGGCGACCAGGTGCCACGTCGTGTTGTCGTGCAGCGACGCGTAGGGCCTGCTCTTGCCGCAGCCGCGCTGGTCGAACACGACGATCCGGTAGACCTCGGGGTCGTGGTAGCGCCGGAACTTCGGGTCGCTGCCGCCGCCCGGTCCGCCGTGCAGGAAGACGGCGGGCTTGCCGTTCGGGTTGCCGCTCTGCTCCCAGTAGATGCTGTGGCCGGAGCCGACGTCCAGGTAGCCGCTCTCGTAGGGCTCGATCGGCGGGTAGAGAGGGTCGGAGGCCGCGGTCATCGACTGTCTCCTGTCAGGCGGGGTCGGTCCTCGCGGGTGTGGGCCGTCAGCGGCCTTGTTCCAGCACGCGGCGCGTCGCCGCTTCCATCCGCGTCAGACCGTGCTGCTTGCCGAGCTCGAGCGCTTCGTCCGCGGCGACGCCGTCGACGTAGAACGCCTTGAGCGCGATCAGGGCGCCGACGCGGTTGCTGCTGCCGCAGTAGACCGCGGCCCCGCCCGGCGCACTCGCCATCGCCTTGGCCAGCGCCTCGGCGTTCTCGCGGGTCAGGTCCTGGGCACCCTCGATCGGCAGACGGACGAAGTGGATGTCGTTGCGCCGGCAGTACTCCTCCTCCCAGCCCGTCCCGTCCTCGCTCGCGTCGCGGAGGCAGATCACCGTGCCGACGTCCGAGTCGGCGAAGGACAGGAGCTCGCCGGCGGTCGGCTGCCCGAAGGTCTGCAGCGAGCCGTCCTCGGACCGCGCGTAGTTCTTCGGTGTGACGTCGTCGAGGCGGAGCATCTCGGACAGTCCTGGCGTGGCCGAGCAGCTGGTCAGGGCACCGAGGAGGGGCAGCGCGGCGACGATCGTGCGCGCGGTGAGGAGGCGGAGGGTCATGCGCGCAGGATGCCGCGGTCACCGGGGGAGGGCCAGTGCCCGCCGGGGGTGCACCGCAAGGTTTGACCCGTCGGCACCGCCCGGCGACAGTGTGCGGCCATGCGCCGCGGTCGACCGACGTCTCTCGGACTGCTCTGTGGGCTCGCCTGGTGCGGTCTCGGGCCGGCAGTCGGCGCGCAGGATGCGCCGGCCCTGGTCCCGCCCGTGCCAGCGATCCGTGTGGTGGCCGCGGGCGTCGACCGGGAGGTCCACGTCGGTGACCGGCTGTTCACGGTCTACCGCCCCGATTCGGCGGGCCACATGCCGGTCTGCTACCCGGTCCTCGGGCCCGACGGTCAGGAGCTGACCCGGCGGTATCCGCAGGACGAAGCGGCAGCCGGGGAGGCGACCGACCACGTGCACCACCGCTCGCTGTGGTTCGCGCACGGCGCCGTGAACGGCGTGGACTTCTGGTCGCCGCAGCACGGTTCGCACGCGCGGATCGTCCACACGGGATACCTGCCGGTGTCCGCCGAGGACGAGGGGCGAGCCCTGCGGGCGTCCAACGCCTGGCTCGAACGCGACGGTCGGCTGGTCTGCAGGGACGAGCGTTACCTGCGGTTCGACGTGAGCGCCGACGGAAGCCGACGCATCCTCGACTACACGGTCACGCTGATCGCGGACCCGGCCGACGTCGTCCTCGGTGACACCAAGGAGGGCACGATGGCGATCCGCACCGCGGCTCCGCTCCGCGTCGCCGGGCCGGTCGCGGTCGGGTCGGTGCGCAACAGCGAGGGCGTCGAGGGCAAGGCCGTGTGGGGCAAGCGCGCGCGCTACGTCGTGTACTGGGGGCCGCTCGACGGTTCGGACGCGTCGATCGGCATCTTCGACCACCCGGACAACCCGCGCCACCCGACGCACTGGCACGCCCGCGACTACGGACTCTGCGGCGCCAATCCGTTCGGCGTGCACGACTTCGAGCGCAAGCCCGCCGGCACCGGGGATCTCCGCATCCCGCGCGGCGAGTCGCTGACGCTCCGCTACCGTTTCGTCTTCGGCCGCGGAGGGATCGACGCCCTCGACGCCGAGTCACGCTTCCGGGAGTTCGCCGCGACGGCGAGCCCCGCGACCCTGGAGACCGATCGATGAGAACGACTCGACGACACTTCGTGAAGGGTGCTGCGGCAGCCTTCGGAGCCGCGGCCGTGCCGGCGCCGCTCGCCGCCGCCGGCAGCCGGATCCTCGGCAGCAACGAGGCGCCGCGGATCGCGGTGATCGGCGTCCGCGGGCGGGGTGGCAACCACATCGACGGCCTCGAGGGCAAGCACGGTGCGCGCGTCGTCGCGCTCTGCGACGCGGACCGGAAGGTGCTGGCCCAGAAGGGCGAGCAGTTCGAGAAGAAGTACGGGCGGAAGGTCGCGCTCGTCCATGACTACCGGGAGCTGCTCGACAGCCCCGACATCGACGCCGTGTCGATCGCCACGCAGAACCACTGGCACGCGCTGATGGCGATCCAGGCCTGCCAGGCGGGCAAGGACGTCTACGTCGAGAAGCCGGTCAGCCACAACATCTGGGAAGGTCGTCAGATCGTCCGCGCGGCGGAGAAGTACGGGCGCATCGTCCAGTGCGGCACACAGAGCCGCTCGAACCCGGGGCTCCAGGAGGCGGTCGCCTTCGTGCAGGGCGGGGGCCTCGGCGAGATCCGTCTCGCGCGCGGCCTCTGCTACAAGCCGCGGCCCAGCATCGGCCAGGTGACGAACCCGAGCCCGATCCCGGACTCGGTCGACTACGACCTGTGGTGCGGTCCGGCGGCGATGGAGCCGCTGATGCGGCGCAACCTCCACTACGACTGGCACTGGGTGTGGGCGACCGGCAACGGCGACCTGGGCAACCAGGGCATCCACCAGATGGACATGTGCCGGATGGTGCTCGGTGAGCCCAAGCTCGCTCCGTCGGTGCTCAGCTTCGGCGGCCGCCTCGGCTACGTCGACGACGGGGAGACGCCGAACACGATGGTCTCGGTGTTCGAGTACGAGAAGGCGCCGCTGGTCTTCGAAGTCCGCGGCCTGCCGCAGAAGGCGGGCGACAAGCAGATGGACCGGTTCTTGGGCGCGTCGATCGGCTGCGTGATCCACTGTGAGGGTGGCCACCTGTCGATCACCAGCTACTCGGGCGGCGTCGCGTACGACCGCGACGGTCGTGAGGTGAAGAAGTTCGGCGGTGGTGGCGACCACTTCGGCAACTTCGTCCAGGCGGTGCTCGCACGGGATCCGAAGATCCAGAACGGCCCGATCGTCGACGGGCACCTGTCGAGCGCGCTCTGCCACATGGGCAACATCTCGTACCGCGTCGGCGAGCCTGCGACGCCGGAGCAGGTCGAGGCGCGCGCCTCGGGTGACGTCGCGACGAGCGAGGCATGGGGCCGGATGAAGGCGCACCTCGCCGCGAACGACGTCGACTACGCGGTGACCCCGCTGGTGCTCGGGCGGCGCCTCCGCCTCGATCCGGACACCGAGTGGTTCGTCGGCGCGGACGTCGACGCGGCCAACGCGCTCGCGAAGGGTTCCTACCGCGCACCGCACGTCGTGCCGGAGGAGGTCTGATCCCGTTGGGTGCCGCGCGCGTCGCGGTCGGGTTCCTGGCCCTCGTGGCCTCGTCCTGTGCGGGCGCTGACGGGTTCGCGCAGCCTGCTGCGGCGTCG
Source organism: Planctomycetota bacterium (assembly GCA_027621295.1). Taxonomy (GTDB): domain Bacteria; phylum Planctomycetota; class UBA1135; order UBA1135; family UBA2386; genus JAQCBR01. The sequence continues at coordinate 5,278 of JAQCBR010000032.1, read as the reverse complement.
GCTGCCGCGGACGCGGTCATGTCGGCTGCCGCCGACGCGGTCGTCGTCCTCGATGCGAGCGCGGCCGACGGGCTGTTCCGGTTCTCCGACCCGTCGGCGTTCGAGGTCGGGGTCGAGGGCGGGGACGTCGTGCTGACCGCGAAGGGCGGGGCCAAGTACGCGCCGCCGCACCGCTCGCCCCTGAACATCGCGCTGCTCGACACGCCGGCCTTCGGGGACTTCGTGCTCGACCTCGAGATGCAGCAGACCGGGCGCGAGTACGGACATCGGGATCTGTGCCTGTTCTTCGGGCACCAGGATCCGGCCCGGTACTACTACGTCCACATCGCGTCGAAGGCCGATCCGAACGCGCACAATGTCTTCCTCGTCGACGGCGCGCCCAGGCGCTCGTTCGCCGCGCGGACGACCTCCGGCATCGACTGGGGGAGCCCCGACTCCTGGCACCGCGTGCGGCTCGTCCGGGCCGGCGCTTCGATCCGCGTCTACTTCGACGACCTCGACACGCCGATCATGGAGGCCGAGGACGCGACGCACGGCGTGGGGCGGATCGGGTTCGGTTCGTTCGACGACGAGGGGCGCTTCCGGCGCATCCGCATCCAGGGTGATCCACGGCCGGCGCCCACCGCTGCGCCCTTCGGCGACTGAGCCAAGACGGAGTGTTGATGCAGCGAGTTGGCGAGGAGGTCGACCCGGAGTCGACGTTCGCAGTCGGAGTCGGCGCGTTCGCACGGCTGCTCGGGCTGGCGTTCGCGGTTGCGTTCTGTTCGCTCGGTGTGCAGACCGCAGGTCTGCTCGGCGAGGGTGGCGTCCAGCCGCTCGCGCGCCTCGTGGAGTGGGAGACGCTGCCCGGCCTGGATGCGTTCCTCGACATGCCGTCGCTGTTCTGGCTCGGGCAGTCGGACGGGATGATCCGGTCGGTCTGGATCCTCGGCGCCCTCAGCGGGAGCGCGGCGGCGCTCGGGCTCGTGCCGAGGCTGTTCCTGCTCGCGGCGACGGCCTGCTGGCTGTCGTTCACGTCACTGTCGATCCCGCCGACCGCTTCGCAGGGGCTGGGCTTCGCGTTCCTGGGCTACGCGTGGGACGGACTCCTGGTCGAACTCGGGTGTGTGGCGGTGTTGGTCGCGCCGGGCGGGCTCCGGTCCCGTGGCGCGGCCGCGCCCTCGCGATCCACGGCGTTCGCACTCCGCATCCTGCTGGTCCGGATCGTGTTCGGCGCGGCGCTCTCGCCCTACCTGCTCGGCGATGGCTCGTGGAGTGCGGACGGGGCGCTGGCGCAGCATCTATGGACGACGCCGCTGCCGAGCTGGCCCGGCCTCGTTGCTGCGGGCGGCTCCGGCTTCGTGCTGGGGGCCGCCGACCTCTTGTCCGAGCTGCTCGGTCTCGTCCTGATCTTCGGGGTGTTCGGTCCGCGCGGAGTCCGGCACGGGGTGCTGCTGCTCCTGCTCGTCAATCTGGCGGCGCAGGCGGTGTTCGTGCCGCGCGGAGTCTGGCCACTGGCGGTCGCGGCTCTCGCACTGTCGGGCTTCGACGATGCGGCGTTCGGTCGACTGAAGCTCGTGGCAGCGTCCCGTCCACAGGTCGGTGGTCTCCTCTCCCTGCTGTCGTCGGCGGCGCTCGCTGCGCTCCTCGCGGTCGGTCTGTACGTGACGGCCGTCGATCTGGGGACCAGCCGCGCCCAGGAAGCCCCTTCGGGGCTGAGGCTCGCCGTGGGCCGGTGGCAGGTCGCGAACCACTACGCGCCGCTGGTCGATGTGCCGAGCGACCGCCCCGCGCTGACGCTCTTCGGCTCGGCCGACGGCGAGATCTGGGAGCCGATCGATCTGCGGAGCAGCCCGCGCGATCCGTTCGAGGCGCCGCCGGGGCCGTCGCTCCACCTGCGCCGGCTCGATTGGGCGATGGACCGCGCGGCCCGCCAGATCAAGGCAGGGGAGATGCCGCCGCCGTGGCTCGTGTTGACCATGGTCGGGCTGCTCGAGGGCCGTGCCGACGTCCGGGGTCTCCTTCGCGAGGGGTCGTTCGCAGACGTCCCTCCACGCGCACTCAGGCTCGAGCTCCACGATCTGACTCCGGCTTCTCCCGGGGAGCGTGGGGATCGCGGGATGTGGTGGTATCGCTGGCCCGGGCTCGACGTGGGCGCCCCGGTGATGGTCGAGGACGGGCGTCTCGTTCCGGCGCAGTTCTAGGGCGCGCCGCGGCCGTCGTTCAGAAGCGCCGGCCGGTGAACCAGACGACGAGCAGCGTGAAGCCTGCGACCGGCAGAGCGATGCCGGGTCCGAACATGCGATAGGCGAGGCCTGGGATCGCGATCGCCGAGAGCGCCATGCCGGCGACCGCGGCCCACCACATCGGTTCGCTCAGGCGCGCCGCGGAGATGGGGGCTCCGCAGCCCGGGCACGGGACGCTGAGGCGCGCGCGTGCGGGTACGGGGAACGAGATCCCGCACTGCTCGCAGTCGAGCTCGTCGGGGATGTCGTCATCCGGTCGCGAAGGCGCGTTGCCCATCCACAGGAAGCCTACGTATCGTGGTCCTCCGATGCAGGTCCGCGCGCTCGCCGTCGTCCTTCCGCTCGTACTCGGAGCCGTCTCGATCCGTGCCCAGGACGGAGTTCCTCCCTACCAGGATCCGGCGGTGTTCGACATCGGCAGGGAGGCGCCGCGCGCGACCCGTACGTCGTTCGCCGATCGCGAAGCCGCGCTCCGCGGGGATGACGCAGCGCGCACGCGATCGCTGAACGGGACGTGGCGCTTCCACTGGTCGCCCCGTCCTGCCCTGCGCCCGCTGGACTTCTGGAAGCAGGACTTCGACGTCTCGGCCTGGGACCAGATCCCGGTGCCGCGGAGCTGGCAGACGCTCGGCTACGGCCAGCCGGTCTACCTGAACCATCCCTACGTGTTCCCAGCCGAGCCGCCGCGTGTTCCCGAGGACGACAACCCGGTCGGCTCGTACCGGCGCAGCTTCGACGTGCCGGGCGACTGGGATGGGAACAGGGTTCTCCTGGAGTTCGGCGGCGTCGACTCGGCGTTCCACGTCTGGGTCAACGGTGCGTACCTCGGCTACAGCGAGGGCAGCCGCACGCCGGCAGAGTTCGATGTGACGGAGGCCGTGCAGCCGGGCGCCGCCAACGTCGTCGCGGTCGAGGTCTACCGGTTCAGCACCGGCAGCTACCTCGAGTGCCAGGACATGTGGCGGATCTCGGGCATCTTCCGGGACGTGACGCTGCGCGCGCTGCCGCCGGTTCACCTGCGGGACGTGTTCGTGCACACCGAGCTCGACGAGGCCTTCGTCGACGCGCAGCTGCAGCTCGACGTCGAGCTGCGCAACGGTGGGGCGGAGGCGGTCGACGGGGTGCAGGTCGAGGCCGAGCTCCTCGGTCCGGACGGAGATCTGGTCGATGGCTGGCCACGCGCGCTGACCCGACCCGGGGCGATCGACGCCGGCGGCGTGCGCGGATGGAGCGACCGGTTCGAGGTCCCGGCGCCGGCCTTGTGGACCGACGAGACACCCCACCTCTACACGCTCCTCCTGCACGTGCTGGGAGCCGACGGTCGCGTGCTCGAAGTCGTGACCCAGAAGATCGGCTTCCGGGAAGTCGCGGTCGAAGGCGGCCAGCTCCTGGTCAACGGGCGTCCCGTGGTGATCCGCGGCGTGAACCGCCACGACCACGATCCGGTGACCGGCCACTACGTGTCGCCCGCGCGGATCCGCGAGGACCTCGTGCTGATGAAGCGGCACAACATCAACGCGGTCCGCACGTCGCACTACCCGAACGATCCAATTCTGCTCGACCTCTGCGACGAGCTCGGCCTCTGGGTCTTCGACGAGGCGAACATCGAGTCGCACGGCATGGGCTACGGCGAGCGCTCGCTCGCCAAGGATCCGGTCTGGGAGCCGATGCACCTCGACCGCGTCGTGCGGATGGTCGAGCGCGACAAGAACCACCCGTCGATCATCGTCTGGTCGATGGGCAACGAGGCCGGGGACGGCGTGAACTTCGAGGCGGTGAGCCGTTGGCTGCACGCGCGCGATCCCTCGCGCCCGGTCCACTACGAGCGTGCGGGTGAGGAGCCCCACGTCGATCTCGTCTCGCCGATGTACGCATCGCCGTCCTCGATCGAGCGCTACGCGCTCGGCAAGGACCAGGGGCGGGACGGGCGCGCGCGGCCGCTGATCCTCTGCGAGTACGCGCACGCGATGGGCAACAGCGTCGGCAACCTCCAGGACTACTGGGACGTGATCGAGCGCCACCCGGCCCTGCAGGGTGGGTTCATCTGGGACTGGGTCGACCAGGCGATGTGGAAGGACGTCGCCGCCCGCTACTCGATCGTGAACGCGGCTGGGCCCGGCGGCACCGGGCTGATCGACGGCGAGGTGCGGACCGTCGGCGACCAGCGCGCGCTCGACGGCGGCTCGGTCGAATTCGACGGGATCGACGTCGCGGGCAGCGGCCTGACGGTCGAGGCCTGGGTGTGGCCGCGGCGGGGAACCACCCACGGCCCGATCGTCGGCAAGGGTGACACCCAGTTCATGCTGAAGCTCGCGCAGAGCGGCAAGCGGCTCGAGGGTTTCGTCTTCGATGGCGGATGGAGGTCTGCGATGGCGGATCTGCCGGAGGATTGGGTCGGTCGCTGGCACCACGTGGCGATGACCTACGACGGCGCGGTGATCTGCGTCTTCATCGACGGTCAGGAGGCGGGGCGCCGCGAGCACGCCGGAGTCGTCCGGACCTCGCCCCACGCGCTCGGGGTCGGCACCAACACGCAGGAGCAGGGTCGTCGGTTCCCAGGGGCGATCGCGCGCGTGCGCGTCGATGCGGCGGCGCTGGCGCCCGAGGAACTCGGGGATGCGAGCGCGGCCGTGCGCGCCTCGTCCGTGCTCTGGCTGGACTTCGCGGACGCGGTCGAGATGCCGCCGGTCGAAGGGGCGCCGACCCGCTTCCTCGCCTACGGCGGGGACTTCGGCGAGGCTCGCCACGACGGCAACTTCCTGTGCAACGGGCTGGTCGGGCCCGAGCGCGGCGCCAACCCACACCTCCATGAGGTCCGGAAGGTCTACGAGCCGATCGACGTCGTCGCGCTGGACGCCGCGGCGGGTCGGTTCGAGATCCGCAACAAGCGCGTCCATGCCGGGATCTCCGACCTCGAGGGGCGCTTCGAGCTGACGAAGGACGGCATCGTCGTCGGCACGGGGGTCATCGCCCTTCCCGACGTTCCGCCGGGAGGCGTCGCGCCGCTGACGGTGCCCCTGACGATCCCCGAGAGCGGCGAGGTGCACGTTCGC
>JAQCBR010000179.1 GCA_027621295.1 Planctomycetota bacterium | reverse complement strand
GAGGTCGAGCGAGCGCTCGGAGACCTGCGCTTCGAGCCCTACGTCGAGGCCGAGCTCCCGCTGGGGTGGCCGCAGACCGCACCGGTCGGCGAGGTCGTCCTGAAGGCCTATCCCCGCTACCGGATGGCCAAGACCGGGATGGCCCAGCGCGGAGGCACCACGACGCCGTTCTTCGCGCTGTTCAACCACATCAAGCGCAACGAGATCGCGATGACCGCGCCCGTGCAGATGGACTACACGGAGGGCAACGAGCGGCAGGCGTCGATGGCGTTCCTCTACGCCTACCCGACGCAGGGTGACTCCGGCCAGGACGCGCGCGACGACCGCGTGGACGTGGTCGACATCGCCCCGTCGATGGCCATCAGCATCGGGGGCCGCGGCTACGAGATGGCGCAGACCACTGCAGCGCTCCGGGCACGCCTCGAGGCGTGGCTGGCTGCGCATGCCGACACCTACGAGGCCGCCGGTCCGCTGCGGACGATGGGCTACAACTCCCCGATGGTCCCCGCCAACCGGCGCTTCTTCGAGGTCGAGATGCCGGTCCGCCCGGTCGCCGCGGCGACGGCCACGACCGACTCGAAGACGAGCCAGGCGGCCGGCGCCCGCTGAAGGTCAGAGCCCCTGGCGGGGCGGGTCGGGAAACGATCCCTGGGCGTTCATCGAGGATTCTCGATGCTGCCGGGAGGAAACAAGCGCCCTCGTCGTCTGTTGGGCTGTGAGTGAGCGAGGCTCCCGCGCGGCGCAAGCCGAGCTGGGAGCCGCCTGAGAGAGCGAAGCGAGAGAGAGCCTGAAGGGGCCACTTCTGAGGGGAAGTGGCCCCTTCTCCTTTCTTGGGGGCGACCAGGGCCTCGGCAATTCGCGGCCGAGTCCCCGGCTTCCGGGTGCGTGCTCGGCTTGTCGGTCCTGTTGGCGTTGGTCCTGCTCAACGGCGTGCTCGCCGGGGCGGAGCTCGCGCTGGTCACGGTGCGGGAGGGCCGCCTGCGGAGCCTCGCCCGAGCTGGAGACCGGCGCGCGCGCGCCGCGCTGAGCCTGAGGGCACACCCCGAGCGTTTCCTCGCGACCGTCCAGGTCGGCATCACGGGGATCGGCGCGCTGACCGGAGCCGTCGGCGGCTCGGCCGTCACCGCCCAGCTCGCGCCTTGGTTCGAGCGCCTCGGCTTCCACGACTTCGCCGCCGAGCTCGCGTTCGTCACCGTCGTCGGCGGCGTGACCTACCTGTCGGTCGTGCTCGGCGAGCTCGTGCCCAAGTCGATCGCGCTCCGCGCGTCGGAGCCTTTCGCGCTGCGCACCGCGCGACCGCTGCTCGCGCTGGCCGCGATCTCCCGCCCCGTCGTCCGCCTGCTGACCGCGACGTCCAATCTGGTGCTCCGCCCGCTCCACGACCGGACCGACTTCCTCGAGGCCCGGCTGTCGCGCGAGGACCTCGAACGCCTCGTCGCCACGACCGCCGAGTCGGATCTCGACGCGCCGACGCGGCGGCTGGTCCGGCGCGCGCTCGGCTTCACGCGCCTCCGCGTCGGCGACGCGATGGTCCACCGCCGTGAGATCGTCGCGGTCCAGAAGACGGCGACGCCGGCAGACCTCCGCGCGGCGCTGCTCGGATCTTCCCACCGGCGGCTCCCGGTGATCGACGGCACGATCGACGAGATCCTGGGCTACGTCCTCCGCGACGACGTCGTCACGGCGCTCCTCGAGGACCGCGTGCCGGACATCGACGCCCTGACCCGATCGCCGACCTTCGTGCCCGAACAGACGTCGGCCGAGCGCGCGCTCCGCGACCTCCAGGAGCAGAATCTGCACCTCGCGTTCGTCGTCGACGAGGCGGGCGGGGTCGCCGGGCTGGTGACCGTCGAAGACCTCGTCGAGGAACTCGTCGGCGAGATCTTCCACGAGCTCGACGAGCGGCCGACCGGAGCGATCCTCGAGCGGACGGACGGCACGCTCGACGTCGAGGCGACGGTGGAGCTCAGAGCGCTCCGTCAACAGGCCGGGATCGACCTCGAGACCCCACCCCAAGTGCGCACCCTGGCCGGGCTCTGCATCCTGCTCGCGGGCGGGCGCATCCCGCGCCGCGGTGAAGTGCTGGAGGCCGGGGCCGGCCTCCGCCTCGAGATTCGCGACGCGTCACCGCGCCGGGTCCGGCGGGTTCGCATCCTGGGCGGCGCGCCGCGGCCCGAGGCCGGCGGGCCGCCCCCTGCGGATCAGCGCCCTTCTTCGGGCGCGGGCGCGACGACGTTGCCGTAGGGGTAGACGCCCCACGGGTACTGGAACGGGAACGCGACGACGTCGAAGGCCACGGCCACCGGGAACGCCACCACCGTGGCCCAGGACCGGGTGTAGCCCGCGGTCGAGGCCGGCGGCGACTTGTAGACGCTCACTTCACCCTTCGACCAGTGGATCAGATGCGTCGTGGCGCAGCCTTGGAGGAGAGCGGCCGCCGCGAGGGCCGAGAGCCAGTGGAGCTTGGACTTCATGGTCTTCTGCGAGGCGGGAGCATAGCGCCGGAGGCGGCCTGACCGCACGGCCCGATCGCCGCCATCTGATGGAACCGAGGCGACCGATCTTCCACGAAATCCCCGGACGCAGGGCCCCACCCGTTCCGCCGCGGCACCCGGGTCGGTTATGGCAGGTCGCCATGCGTCGATCTGCCGCCCTCACGGCCGTCCTCCTCCACGCGACCGCGCTCGCCCAGGGCCCGCTCACCGGCCTCGCCGAGGCCCCGGGCCGCGTGCCCGACGTCCCGACCCTCGAGTCGATCACCGGGTTCGCGCTCGGCTCGGAGCCGACCACGCACGCCGAGACCGCGGCCTACGTCCGCGCGCTCGCGGCCGCGTCCCCGCGCGCGGTCCACGTTCCCTACGGCCGGAGCTGGGAGGGCAGGAGCCTCGACCTCCTGGTGATCTCGGCCCCGCGCCACCTCGCCCGCCTCGACGAGATCCGCAAGGCGACCGCCCGCCTCGCCGATCCGAGAGGGGCAGCCGACGGCGAGATCGACGCACTGTGCGCGGAGCTGCCGGCGACGTCCTGGCTCGCCTACTCGGTGCACGGCGACGAGGCGTCGACGACGGACGCGGCTCTCTGGCTCGCCTGGCACCTCTGCACCGCGGACGGCGACCCGGTCGTCGACCGCATCCTCGACCAGTCGATCGTCGTCATCGACCCGCTGCAGAACCCGGACGGCCGCGACCGCTTCGTCCATCACGCACGTCAGACCCGCGGGCGCTGGCCCGACCCATCCCCCGACGCCGCGGTCCGCGACCAGCCCTGGCCGGGCGGCCGCTCGAACCACGCGCTCTGCGACATGAACCGTGACTGGTTCGGCCTCACGCAGCCCGAGACCCGGGCGCGGGTCCGCGCGTTCCAGGACTTCTGGCCGCAGCTGTTCGTCGACGTCCACGAGATGGGGACGAACTCGACCTACTACTTCGGGCCGCCGGCCCTGCCCCACAACCCGGAGGTGACCGAGGGCCAGCACGCCTGGCTCGAGCGCTACGGGAGAGAGAACGCACGCTGGTTCGACGAGCGCGGCTTCGACTACTTCACGCGCGAGCTCTTCGACCTCTTCTATCCCGGCTACGGCGACAGCTGGCCGACGTTCCAGGGCGCGGTCGCGATGACCTACGAGGTCGCTTCGGCCCGCGGCCTCGCCGTCGACCGGGAGGACGGAACGCAGCTGACGTTCCCGGACACCGTGACCCAGCACGCGGTCGCTTCGCTGGCGAGCTGCGCGACGACGGCCGCGAATCGTGAGGCGGTGCTCCGCCGCTTCGCCGCCGACCGACAGGGCGCGGTGGACGCCGGCCGCGAGGGCTCGACCCGGGAGTTCGTGCTGCTCCCGTCGCCGGACCCGGGCCGCGCACGGCGGCTCGCCGAGCGCCTCGCGTTCCAAGGCATCGAGGTCCGCCGCCTCGACGCCGACCACGAGCACCCGGCGGTCCGCGCGCACGGAGCGACGACGGAGTCGGGTGCTGGGACCCTGCCCGCGGGCTCGTACCTGATCCGCCTCGACCAGCCGTCCGGCCGCCTCGCCCGCGTGCTGTTGAGCCGGCACCAGGACATGGACCCCGACTTCGTCGCCGAGCAGGTCGAGCGACAGAAGGACCGTCGCGGCACCGAGATCTACGACGTGACCGCGTGGTCGGTCCCGCTGCTCTACGGAGTCGAGTGCCGGGAGACCGACTCGTTCACAACCGCGGCCACGACGCCCGTCGCCGTGACCGGACTCGACGAGCCCGTGGCCGGGACCGGAGCCGCCCCGGCCGACGCGAACGCCCGCGTCGCCTACGTCGTGCCGAGCGGTCGGAACGCGACCGCGGCCGTCCTCGCCGACCTCCTGCGCCGCGGCCACCGCGTGCTCTGCGCGGGCGAGTCGTTCCGCATCGGTGAACGGACCTGCCCGCCCGGTTCGCTGGTCGTCAAGGTCGACGGCAACGCGCCGACCGTCCACGACGACGTGCGCGCCGCGGCCGCGGCCCACGGCGCCGAGGTCCTGCCCCGCGACACGTCCTGGGTCGACGACGGCGTGCACTTCGGCAGCAACCGGGTCCGCAGCGTCCGCGCCCCGCGCGTCGCGGTCGCGTGGGACCGGCCGACGAGTCCCTACTCGGCGGGCGCCGCGCGGTACGTGCTCGAGGAGCGCTACGGGATCCCGGTCTCGGTCGTGCGGACAGCACGCCTCGGCCGCGCCGAACTCGAACGCTTCGACGTGCTCGTCCTGCCCGACGGATCGAGCTACGCGAGTCAGCTCGGAGCGGGTGCTGCCGACGCGATCCGAGCCTGGGTCCGTCGCGGCGGGACGCTGGTCACGCTCGGCGGCGGCGCGACGCGCTGGTTGACCGAGGACGGCGTCGAGCTCCTCGCTTCGGCGCCCGAGAAGCGCAACGGCGGCGGCAAGGACACGGCCGAGCCCGAGCGTGCGGAGGACCCGGAGGCGAAGTCGGACCCCGACGCGAAGAAGGCCCACGACGTCGTCGCGTTCGACTACGAGCGCGCGATCGAACCCGAGGACGAGGACCCGTTCGCGACGCCGGGCGCGATCCTCGCGGTCCAGGTCGACGCGGGACACTTCGTCGGGTTCGGCCTCCCCGGCACCGTGCACGTCGTCTCCACCGACCGCGACATCTACGCGCCGGTGAAGCTCGACCGCGGCCGCAACGTCGGCGTGTTCGCGCCCCGCGACACGCTGCTGCAGAGCGGCTTCGCGTGGGAGGAGAAGCTCGACCAGCTCGCCCAGAAGCCGTTCGTCGTGCACCAACCGCACGGTGACGGCCACGTCGTCGCGTTCGCCGAGGATCCGAACTTCCGGGGCTTCTCCGAGGGCACGGACCTGCTGTGGGTCAACGCGGTCCTGCTCGGGCCGGCGTTCTAGTGCAGGTCGTCGCCGGAGCCCAGCGCAGCTAGACTGGTTCGCCGATGGCTTCCCGCTACCGCATCCACCCGGGCTACGGCGTCGGCGCCTACGTGCTGGGTGCGACGCGCGAGATCGTCCTGACGCTGCAGGACGATCCGGAGGACGTCGACCGGGAGGTCGACGAGGACGGCTCCGAACACTGGGAGCTGGAGCTCGGGCTGGTCGAGATCCGCTTCGACGCGGACGACGACGGCAGGGCCAGCTGGATCACCGTCAGCCATCCGGATGCCGAAATCGCCGGACTCCGCCCGATCGGCCTGCCGCTCGCGAAGCTGCAAGAGAAGCTGCGCTCGGCGGGGCTCGGCCCCCTCCTCCTGACGGACGAGTTCGGCGACGGGATGTCGGACCACGAGTGGGCCGGCGGCAGCCTGTCGTTCTGGATCTCGCACGGCATCGTCGAGTCGGTGACGGTCATGCCGTTCTACGATCCGACGGGCGAGATCCCGCTCTGGCCCCTGGATGCCGCGCGGAGCTGAGCGGGGAGCGCCGTGGCAGCTGAAGATCCGGTCGTCCGCGACGACGGCGCGCTCTTCGCCCCGAGGTTCGGCGACGTCTACTTCCAGGCGGATGGGCTCCGCGAGAGCGAGCACGTCTTCGTCGAGGGCAACGACCTGCCGGCGAGGATGGCCCGGCTCGCACCCGGCGAGGCCTTCACGATCGCCGAGACGGGCTTCGGGACCGGGCTGAACTTCCTCGCGGCGCGACGCTGCTTCCTCGCGCACGCGCCGGCAACCGCGCGACTCTGCTTCGTGTCCTTCGAAGCGCACCCGCTCCCGGGCCCGACCCGGACGGCGGCACTCGCACGGTTCCCCGAGGTGGCGGCAGGCGCTGCGCTGCTCGCCGAGGCCATCGATCCTGCGCGCGCCGGATTCTGCCGCCACGGGCTCGACGGCGGGCGCATCGTGCTGGTGCTCGTGCACGGGGACGCGGCCGCGGGGATCGCTTCGACGACGTTCGAGGCCGACGCTTGGTTCCTCGACGGCTTCGCGCCGTCCCGCAACCCGGGTCTCTGGCATCCCGACCTCCTGCGCGCCGTGGCCGCGCGCACTCGGACGGACGGGAGCTTCGCGACCTTCACCGTCGCGGGCGCCGTCCGGCGCGGGCTCGAGGCGGCGGGCTTCGCGCTCACGCGCCGGCCCGGGTTCGGCCAGAAGCGCGAGATGCTGACGGGGCGGCTCGTCGACCGACGGGCCGACGACACGGATCCGTGGAACCGGGTTCCGCGCTTCGAACGCCCGACCGCGGTCACCTTCGCC
>JAQCBR010000031.1 GCA_027621295.1 Planctomycetota bacterium | reverse complement strand
CGCCGCCGCGAGTTCTGACCTGCGGGCTCCACTCCGCGGGCGCCGGTCAGCCGCGGCGACACGCTCCCCTGGAGAGCCTCGCGCGCCCCTTGCGTCCGCGCACGACGCGATTTCCGCTCGAACTGGCGGCTTGGGTCGGCCAACATGCCGGGCCGCATCACGCCGTCCACGCGAAACGAGACCCACAGAGCCCATGGCAATCCGAGTCACCGAAGCGAAGAGAGGCATGGTCATCCGCTACGAGGGTGAGCTGTACCGGATCGAGAAGTACGACCACGTCACGCCGGGCAACTGGCGCGCGATCCACCACCTCAACCTCCGCAACATGAAGACCGGCAAGCAGAAGGACGTGCGCATGAACACGTCCGACCAGATCGACCCGGTGTTCCTCGACGAGCGGAAGTGCCAATACCTCTACAAGGACGCGAACGGCCACGTCTTCATGGACGAGGAGACGTTCGACCAGTTCCACCTCCCCGAGGAAGTGCTCGGCGACACGCTGAGCTACATCAAGGAGAACGACACGGTGTCGGTCCTGTTCGCCGACGGCGCAGCCCTGACGGTCAACCTGCCGGCCGCGGTCGTGCTCGAGGTGACCGAGGCCGAAGAGGCTGCGCGGGGCGACACCGTCTCGAACGTCCAGAAGATCGTGAAGGTGGAGACCGGCCTCGAGGTCAAGGCGCCCGCCCACATCAAGCAGGGCGAGAAGATCAAGGTCAGCACCGAGGACGGATCGTTCCTCGGCCGCGCCTGAGGCATCACGCGTCGGTGCTGCCCGGACCGCCGGGCACGCACCGCAGCAGGCGCTCCAACGCGTCGCGGCGGCCGACGCCGAGCGCGGCAGCGATGCGAACCACGTCGTCGTCCTCGGGGCGGCGCAGCACGCGACCCGACGGCAGGCGCGCGCACTTGAGCTGAACAGGCCCCCATTCGGTGTCGAGCGGCTCGGTCCAGCGATCGAGGACGTCGCGCTCCCAGGGGCGCGTGCGCACGCCGAGCGAGGTCGACTCCTCGAGCAGGAGCTCGACGACTCCGGCACGCGCGTCGGGGGCAACCAGCGCGTGGATCACGTGGCCGGGGCGCCCCTTCTTCATCGTCGCCGGGACCGCCCAGGCGTCGACCGCACCGCGGCGGAGCAGCTCCGCCAACAGCCAGCCGAGCTGCTCACCGTCCGCGGTGTCGACGTTGCACGCGACCTCGTCGATCGATTCATGCCGAACGCCCGCCTCCGAACGCTCACGCCCGAGCGTCACGCGAAGGACGTTGGGGATCGCCCGATCGTCGCGGGTGCCGGCGCCCATCCCGGTCGCCGTGGGCACGAAGCGGAGCGTCGGCTCATAGCCGTCGCAGAGGACCTTGAGCAGCGCGGCGCCCGTCGGCGTGGTCCGCTCACCGCGGAGCCCGCTGCGACGCACGGGCACCCCGAGCAGGTTGAACAGCGCGCCGGGAGCCGGCAACGGCAGCAGGCCGTGCGCACAGCTCACCGAGCCCGAACCGACCTCGACCTCGCTCACGTAGACACGCTCGACGCCGAGCTCGTGCAGCCCGAGGCACGCACAGAGGATGTCGACGATCGCATCGACCGCGCCGACCTCGTGGAAGTGGACCTGCTCGACCGGAATTCCGTGCGCCTTGGCTTCCGCCTCGCCCAGCGCTTCGAACACGAGCACCGCGCGTTCCCGCACGGCGTCGGGAACCGCAGCGCGCGCGAGGATCCCACGGATCTCGGACAGCCCGCGGTGTGCGTGCGCCCCTTCCGCTCCGTCCACGACGAACCGCGTGGCGGCCATTCCGGCGCGATGCACGGCCTCGCTGCGGATCGCGACTCCGGGCAGCTGGAGGCTGTCGACCGCACGAACCAGCGGTTCCAGCGGCAGCCCGGCGTCGAGCAGCGCGCCGACCCACATGTCCCCGGCGACACCGGCAAGCGCATCGAAGCACGCGATCGTCACCGGATCTCCTCGCTGGGCCGCGGTCAGAGGATCGACTTGCCGAATGCCGACGAGATCAGGTCGACAGCCACCTGCCCGGAGCGGTTCCGGTCGTCGAGGATCGGGTTGAGCTCGGTGATCTCCACGCTGAGCATCCGCCCCGAGTCCGCGACGGTCTCCATCAGGAGGTTTGCTTCACGCCAGTCGATCCCCCCCTTCACCGGGGTTCCGACACCGGGCGCATCGGCCGGGTCCATGCCGTCGAGGTCGAACGACACGTGGAAGCCGGCCGTGCCGCGGGAGCACACTTCGATGGCCTCTGCGATCACCGCGCGCATGCCTCGCTCGTCGAGGTCGCGCATCGTGTAGGCGTGCACGCCCGAGCGCCGCACGATCTCCTTCTCGGCCTCGTCGAGGTTCCGGATGCCGATCAGCGCGACGTGCTCGGGCCGGACCTTCGGAGAGAACCCGCCCAGTTCGACCAGCCGCGGCTCGCCGAGACCGAGCACCACCGACAGCGGCATCCCGTGGATGTTGCCGGAAGGGCTGCTGTCCGGCGTGTTCATGTCGGCGTGGGCATCGACCCAGATCACGCCGATCTGTTCGCCGCGCGCGCGGTGGTGCTCAGCCACCCCGGCGATCGAACCGATCGCGATGCTGTGGTCGCCGCCCAGGATGACCGGGATCTCGCCCGCGCCCAACGCGTCACGCACCCGCTCGCGGAGCGCGTCGCACGCGACGACGATCTCGTCGAGGTACTTGAGGCGCCCATCGCCCGGATCCCGCGTCTCCGGCGTCGGCACGGCCACGTCCCCTCCGTCGAGCACCTCGCAGCCGAGACGACGGAGCGCGCCGCGGACGCCGGCGATGCGGATGCCCGAAGGCCCCATGTCCACGCCCCGGCGGTCAGAGCCGAGGTCCATCGGGACACCGAGGATGCGGACGCGGCGGGGTTCGGCTGTCGGGCTCATCGAGATCTCCTTGCCAGCGGGCATCCGTTCTAGGCCGGGTTCAGCTCCAGTTCGACGGGTTCTCCCCGCCCCACTCCCAGCTCGGCGGCTGCCGAACCGCCGGCGAGGGCGAGCTCGAGCGTGCGGTAGGAGTTCCAGAGCGCGACCACGGACGCATCGCTGGACTCGGCGTAGGTGCCGACCATGCCCACGCTGCGACCTGCGATCCGGACGCTGGCGACCCGCCCCTCGAAGGCATCCTGCGAGACGTTCGTCACCAGGTTCCCGAAACGGTCCGCGAACAGCACGCGCGGCGTCGTGTCCCCATGCAGCCGCACCGGGTCGGCGATGCGGCGACCGAGCGCGCGGAAGCCGAACCGTCCGCCCGCCAGGAACCCACCGATCGGCCCGAACACGTCCCGGCCGTGGAAGGTTCGCGACTCGAGCTGGACGCCGACGGCATCGAGGTCGACCGACAGCACCTCGGCGCCGACGTCCGACAGCACGCCGTCGAGCAGCCCGTTGTCCGGACCGATCCAGTAGGAGCCGCCGGACAGGACCGCGAGCACGCGGCGCGACGTGCCTACGCCTGGATCGACGACCGCCACGTGGACGGTGCCGTCCGGGAATCTCCCCCGCGCGGCCGCGAGGAAGAACGCACCGACCTCGACGTCCTGAGCGGGCACGGCATGGCAGAGGTCGACGACCTGCGCCCGACGGTGCCCCTTGAGGATCGCACCCTTGAGGATGCCGACGTAGGGGTCGTCGAGTCCGTAGTCGGTCAGCGTCGTGACGACGCCGTTCGGGGGAGGCAGCAAGGGAACCTCGGGTTCAGATCGGCTCGCCGAGCATCGCGATGAGCTCCGCCTTCTTCTCGGCCATGCGCTCGGGCGTGTCCGCCTCCAGACACATGCGCAGGTAGGGCTCGGTGTTGCTCGGGCGCACGTTCACCCACCAGTCCGGGTAGGTCACGGTCACGCCGTCGAGATGGTCGATCTCCGCGTCCGCGAACCGGGTCTCGACCTCGCGCATCTTCCCTTCCTTGTCGTCGACGCGGAAGTTGATCTCGCCGGTGCCGTAGTACCGGCGCAGCTCGTCGGCGGCGGCCTTCAGCGACCGCCCTTCCTTGCTGAGCTGGTTCAGCACCATGATCCCGGCGAGCACGCCGCAGTCGGTGAAGTAGTTCTCCGCGAAGTAGAAGTGCCCCGACAGTTCGCCGCCGCCGATACAGTCCTTCTTGCGCATCGTCTCCTTCATGAACGAGTGACCGACGCGCTCACGCACCGGGCGGCCGCCCATCTTCACGATCTCCTCGGGCACGACCTTCGACGAACGGAGGTCGTAGATGATGCCCTTGCCAGGGTGCCTCTCGAGCATCCCACGGCCGATGATGACGGTGATCAGGTCGGCGTGGACGGTGCGCCCCTCCTCGTCGACGAACGCGCAGCGATCCGCGTCCCCGTCGAACGCGAGACCGAGCGGTGCCCCGACCTCACGAACCTTGGCGCGCAGGTCGTCGAGGTTCGATTCCTTCAGCGGGTTCGCCTCGTGGTTCGGGAACGTCCCGTCCAGCTCCTCGTAGAGCGGCACGACTTCGAGCCCGGGAATGCGCGAGAAGACCTTCGGGCCCTCGTGCCCGCCCATGCCGTTCGCGTAGTCGACGACGATCCGCATCGGCGCGATCCCCGACGCGAAGCCGGCGATGTGGTCACAGAAGTCCTCGGTGACGTTGACCTGGTCACGCTTGCCGCGCTCGGCCGCGGGCGTGAGATCGCCGCTCCGCACCAGTTCCTCGATGTCCGGGATCCCGAAGTCCGCGGACAGCGGCCGGGCCTCGGCGCGGCACAGCTTGAAGCCGATGTACTGCTTCGGGTTGTGCGACGCGGTCACGCAGAGGCCGCCGTCGCACGCGAGCTTGCCGATCGCGTAGTAGGTCGTCGGCGTCGACGCGAGACCGATGTCCAGCACGTCGCAGCCCTGGTCGAGGATGCCCTCGATGACCGCGTCCTGCACGGACGGCGCCATCGTCCGCATGTCCCGGCCGACGACCAGCGTCTTCGCACCGAGGAATTTGGCGAACGCAGCGCCGATGCGGCGCGCGATGGCCTCGTCGATCTGGTCGGGGTAGGTGCCGCGGATGTCGTAGGCCTTGAAGATGCTCACGTCGTGCCTCGGGGGTTCTGGGGCGTCGGAACTGTGTCTGGGTCGATGGTCGATGCGCGCGGCTTCGACCGGGGTTCATGCTGCCGAGAACGAGCGGATCGCGGCCACGGCCCGATCCACGTCCTCGTCGGAGAGGTCACGATGGGTCACGAGGCGGACGCGCATCGGCCCGACCTTGAGCGCGAGGACCTCGTGGGCCCGCAGGTGCGCGATCAGGTCCTCGGGCGCACCAGCCGTCAGGTCGACCATGCAGATGTTGGTGTCGGGCACGGCCGCGGTGAGGCCGGGCACGCCCGCAGCGGACTCGGCGAGGCGCCGCGCCCGTTCGTGGTCCAAGGCCAGCCAGCCCGGGCCATCGCGGAGAGCGATCAGCGCTGCTGCCGCGAGCACCCCCGCCTGCCGCATGCCGCCACCGAACGCCTTCCGCACCCGCCGCGCCTCGGCGATGAACGGAACGCTGCCGGCGACCACGGAGCCGACCGGGGCGCCGAGCCCCTTGCTCAGACACAGCGACAGCGTGTCGGCCGCGGCGGCGAGGCGCGCGGCGGGCACGCCCTGCGCGACCGCCGCGTTGGCGAGCCGAGCCCCGTCGATGTGCACGATCAACCCCGACTCCCTGGCGGTCACGGCCAGCGCATCCATCGCGTCCGGCGCGAGGCAGCGACCGCCGGCCATGTTGTGCGTGTTCTCGACGACGAGGAGCCGCGAGCGCGGGAAGTGCGGGTCGTCGGGCCGCACCGCAGCGCGGACGTCGTCCGGGGTCGGGAACCCGGAGGGAGCGCGGATCGTGCGGACCTGGGTGCCCGACAGGCGGGCGATGCTGCCCCCCTCGTAGTAGTAGACGTGGCTGCGCTCTTCGCAGATCAGCTCGTCACCGGGCCGGCAGTGGACGTGGATCGCGATCTGGTTCGCCATCGTCCCGGACGGGACGAACATCGCCGCGGCCTTCCCGAGGAAGGCTGCCGCCTCGGACTCGAGCTCGGCGATGGTCGGGTCCTCGCCGAAGACGTCGTCCCCGACCCTCGCCGTCGCCATGGCGTCGCGCATCGCGGCGCACGGGCGCGTCAGCGTGTCGCTGCGGAAATCGGCGGGTCGTTCCACGGGCGAGCATCTTGCCGCGGCGCGCAGTCCGGGTCCAAGCGGGAGACCGGAATGGAGACGAAGCGCTCCGACCAGGACGGTGGCGCACCGGACCCCTCGGTGGCATCGTGCTCCGCCCCGGCATGGAGCCCGACCGCGCCCTCGACCGCCAGATCCGCCTGCTCCGCGCCTACGCCGCGCTGACCTACCCGTTCGCGTGCGTCCCGTTCCTCTGGTTCTGGTTCGACGATCTCGGGATCACGCCGCCCCAGTACGCGACGCTGATCTCGGTCTACTACGTGACCATGGTCGTCGCGGAGGTCCCGACCGGACTCCTCGCCGACCGTTTCGGCCCGAGACGAGCGCTGATCTGCGGCCCGCTCCTGTTGGCGCTCGGCTTCGTCGTGATCGGCGCTTCCAGCACGTTCCCGGCATTCTGCGCCGGCGAGGCACTGCTCGGGCTCGGCCACTCGATCCTCTCGGGCCCGCCGGCAGCCCTGCTGTTCGAGTCGCTCCGGCGCCGCGGCCGGACCGGCGAGTTCCACCGCCAGGAGGCGATCGCCAACACCGCGCGCCTCCTCGGCACCGCGGGCGCATTCCTGGTCGGCGGTGCGCTGGTCGCCGCCGTGGACATCCCGGCGGCGATCTACCTGACGGCCGGACTGTGTGCGATGGCCGCCGTCTTCGCGTGGTTCCTCGACGACCTGGAGGGGAGCACGCAGAGGGGCGTGGACAGCACCGGACCATCGCTGCTCCAACGCGCGTGGACCGACCTGCGGCACCCGGCCGTCGCGTGGCTCCTCGTCTACTACGTGGTGCTGTTCGCGCTGCTGCGGTTCCCGTTCCACACCTACCAGCCATTCCTCCGCGAGGTCGGTGCCGAGGACCCGCTCGCGATCGGGTTCCTGTTCTTCGCGCTGAACCTCGTCGCCGCGCCGTGCAGCCGCCTGACCCCGTGGCTGTGCCGACGATTCGGCCCCGTCCGCCTGTTCTGGGCGATGCCGCTGATGATCTCGCTGTCGCTGCTGCTGATGGCGGGCCGTCCCGACGGACTCGGGATCGCGCTGTTCTTCGTCCACCAGATCCCGTTCGGCATGCACTGGGCGGTGATCCAGGACTACGCGAACCATCGGATCGGGTCCGAGGCGCGCGCAACCACGCTGTCGGTGCTCTCGTTCGCCGGACGGATCGTGTTCTCGATCGCGTTCCCGCTGGCGATGTCGCTGCCGAGCCTGACCGACGCCTATCTGTGGACCGGCGCCATCGGCTCGGGCGCGACGGTCGTCGTCCTCCTGCTCGGACGCCGGATCACCCGCGAGGCCTGACGGACCCCGGGGCCCTCACCGACCGAGGTCGACGAAGACACCGCCGTTGGCCTCGGCGAGGGTGCGGAGGAACTCCTTCTGGAACTCCCCGATCGCGATGGTGTGGAACACCATCCGGTAGAGCCCGTTCAGACGCGCGACTTCGTCGAGGATGGTCTGCGTGTCGGTGTGCTTGCCGGTCGAAGGACGCCCGTCGCTCAGGAAGAACACCGTGTCGATCGGGTTCGCCATCGCACCTTCCTCGCCGGTCGTCGGGCGCTTGGCGTCCGGGTCGACGCCGAACGGATACATCAGCGCCTTGAACGTGTTGGTCTTGCCAGCCGCGAGGTTCGCGGTCCCACCCAGACCCGACGCGGCGAGCGCCTGGGCCTCGGGTCCACCGATCGGCTCGAGCTTCCTCACGAAGGCCTGGGCACTCGCACGGTTCACGTTGTTCGCGCGGACCATCCCCTTCTTCCAGGAATCGAGATCGCTCGCGAAGGCGACGATGTTGAACAGCACGTCCTCGCTGAGCGAGTCGATCGTCCGCATCAGCTCGGTCTTGACGATCGTCAGCTTCTCGTAGTCCTCGTAGCCGGCGTCGAAGCTCTCGCGCTCGACCACGTAGTCGGCCATCGACCCGGACACGTCGATGATGAAGAGGATGCGCGTCGAGCTGGTCGGGATCCCACCGAACGTCGTCGCATCCTCGGACTTCGCCCCGTAGAGCGCGTCGTACTTCTTCCGGTTGGCAGCCTTCTTGGCGAGCTCTTCGTCGGTCGGGATGCGCCACCCGTCGATCGACGACAGCCGTTCCCAGGTCGTCCGCCACACGGCGACGTCGACCGGCAGGTCGAGGGCCGTGATCCGGAACAGCGCGTCCGCACACTCCTCGGATGCTCGCCCCCCCTTGCCCATCAGCTCGATCAGGGGCGAGACCGCGTCCTGGACCCGGATCGACGCCAGCCCCTGGATCGCCGCGATCTGGACCTGCCACGACGAGTCGTCGAGGCGTGGGATCAGGTCGGGCCCGTTGTCCGCGAGCCGGAGCCCACCGGCGGTCTCCGCGGCCGCCATCCGGATCAGCGGATTCGACGACTCGAGCATCACGCGCACGAGCTCCGGGACGCCGTCCCGGTATCCGCACGTGGTCACCGCGCGGAGCGTCGCGTAGCGAACGTCGTCGTTGGCCTTCTTGTCCTCGACGGAGATGCGGACCGCCTCCGGCATCGCATCGCGCTGACCGGCGACGCCGAAGATCTCGATCAGTGCGGCCCGCTTGTCCTGGTCCTTCAGGTCGGGCAGCTGCGCGACGTAGCCAGCGAACGTCTCCGGTTCCCGGTAGGACGACATCACCGCGCGCGCGGTCCGCGCGATCTCGGGCGTCTTGTGGTCGAGGAGCGCGTAGAGCTCGTCGCAGGCCTCCACGCACTCCATGCCCTCGAGCGTCCGCACCGCTTCGACCTGCTCCTCGACGGTCTTGAACTTGCGGAAGAAGCGCTTGAACTCCTGCACCGCGTCGAGGCGCTCCTCACGGGTCTGCGCCGCGAGCGGAGTCGACAGCACCGGGAGCAGGGACAGGGCGATCGCGATCAGCACACGCATGGTTTCGGTCCGTCGGCCGGTTCTGCGGGGGCGACGCGAGGCCGGACGCATCCACCTTGTAGGGGAAGCCGAGGACCGAGGGAACCGGCGCGACGCGGGCCGGACGGAGCCGGGCCCCGGACCGTCAGTTCGCGCGGCTGATCACGAGGACCCAGTCCTCCCCTGCCGGCTGCGGCGCCGCAGGCAGCGGCCGGACGGCGCCGCCGGCCATCATCACCGAACTCCCCACGTCCGCGCCGGTACGCGGGTCGTGCCAGCGAACGGTGAACCGCGCGCTGGCCGGGACCGCGGAGAGGTCGAGATCACCGGTCGTCGTCGCGTTCGAGAAGTAGATCAGATAGCGGTCGCCCGGCGCAGCCATCACCTCGGCATCGCCGTACGCCGGGTCCAGCGTGTCTCCGGTGACGAGTTCGTCGGCCGGTTCCATCCCCCAGAACTGCATGCGCGTGAGGATGCTCCGCGCGATGAACGAGGCGTCGAACATCCCCTCGCGCGTGCGGAAGTCCTCCGTCCGGATGTCGCCGCCGAGCGGCAGCGCGTGGTAGCCGAAGTACCAGGACACGTTGCCCCCGGAGAGGAGCACGTCCCAGAGCACGAGCTTGCGGAAGTGCTCGTGGTTGGATCCGTCGATTCCCTGGCCCGCCGGTCCGACCTCGTCGAGATCCACGATCGCGACGCGCCCGGCCTGCTCGAAGATGTCGAGCACGGTGTCGGTCGCCGGGTTGTAGTTCCGGTGCACCTGCAGCGAAGCCGACGTGAGCCAGCTCGGGTCGCTCGGACCGGCGAGGATCTGCTGGAAGATCTGCACGTCGTTCGGATCGGTGTGGATCGCGAACGGGTGGTTGAACTGCGACCACTTCTGGAGCCACCGCGCCATGTCGCCGAGCTCGACGACCGTGAACTGCGCGTTCGGCTCCGGTGCGTTCTCCTCGCAGAGGATCCAGCGGAGGCCCGGGTGGTGTCCGAACATCGCGGCCAGCGTCTTCAGGTAGATCCGCCGCTCGTCGGTCAGACCGCGGCCGAGCCAGTTGATGTTCGACGCCTCCCGCTCGGCGAGCACGACGTCGAGCAGGATGCCGAGGCGCTGCGCGTGGCCGAAGACCAGGTTCCACTGCTCGAGACGGCCGACGTCGTAGTGCGTGACCTGGTCGAACGAGCTGCCCGTGGGATCCAGGAACGGGAACGTGTCCTGCCCGTCACCGCCGAGGTTCATCGGCAGGAAGTACACGGAGTTCACGCCCCGCGAAGCGAGGTAGTTGAACGCGCCGATGATGCCCTTGCCGGCGTTCGGGCGACCGTCCGCGACCCAGTCCGGGTCCCCGCCGCGCCAGTCGGCGACGTGGTCCGGGTAGCTGTGCAGGAAGGACTGGTTGCGCGGCAGGTTCCCGAGATCGCGTGCGCCGTCGAAGCCCGCGTAGCCGAGCAGGTTCTCGGGACTGTTGGTCCCGGTCTTGAGGAACCATGTCCCGTCCGCATGGCGCAGGTACCGCTCCGACACGAACTCCAGGGGCCCGTGCGCGAGGAAGCCCTCGGCCTTCGGATCCGGCCCGCTGACCTCGAAGTAGAGCGGGAACCCGCCTGGGAAGATCTGCGTGCCGACGACGCTCAGCTCCCGCGCATTGATCCGCGGGCCGTGCTCGAAGCGGAGCAGCATTCCCCACTGGCCCGGCTCGTCCGGGGTCAGCCGGATCTTCCAGGTCGATCCGCGATCGCCGCCCTCGCCGTCCGCGGCGTAGAAGCCGGGGACCGAGAGCACGCGGCCCGACGGCGAGATGACCAGCGCGTTCAGCCGGAAGTCGAGCCAGGGGTTGTGCGGGGACGGGGTCGCCTCGCCGAGCCCGCCGGGAGCGGTCGCGAACGTCGGGATGACGAACTCGCGGGGCTCCCAAACACCCGGCGGGCGGGTGTCCAGGGAGAACACAGACAGGGCCTGCGCGGAGAGGGCCGGTGCCAGCCAGAAGCCCAACAACGCGCCAGCCAGGAGCCGACGTCGTGCCATGAGTTGCGGTCGCTCGGTGTCTTGGTCGAAAGGGGCTGGCAGGCGACCGGAGAGACACGGGGGAACGAGGCCCGCGCCTCTTCCCCGACTGCAGACCGAGAGTTAACCCGATGGGCCCGGATCTGCCACCCCTGATCCGGGGTTCCCAGGCTGGGAGCAGGGAGAACCGCCTCGGCGCGACTCCCGTGCTAGACTTCGCGGTCCACGGGCTTCTGGCGGGGAAACAAGACCCGCCGAGCCGGTCGCGTGGGCCCACTCTCCGCCCCAGAAACGCCGCGCCTCTCGCCCTCCCCTGCCCATGCGCTCCGACACGACCGAGCACCCCGGCCGCCCGACGGTCTCCGTCGTGATCCCGGTCAGGAACGGGCCGCGCGACATCGCGGAGTGCCTGGAGGCGATCGCCCGGTCGACGCACGCGCCCGACGAGATCCTCGTGGTCGACGACGCGTCGGACGACGACACCGCGTCGGTCGCGCTCGCGGCGGGCGCCCGTGTCCTGCGCCTGCCGCGCAACGTCGGCCCGGCCGCCGCACGCAACCGCGGCGCCGAGGTCGCACGCGGCGAGGTGCTGTTCTTCACCGACGCGGACGTCCGCGTGCACCCCGACACGATCGGTCGCGCGGTCGACACCCTGGCCACGGGCGGAGCGTTCGCCGCGGTGCTCGGGAGCTACGACGAGCAGCCGTCGGACCCAGGCTTCATCTCCCAGTACAAGAACCTCTTCCATCACTGGGTGCACCAGCACGCGAAGGAGGAGGCGAACACGTTCTGGACGGGCTGCGGCGCGGTGCGCCGTGAGACCTTCGTTGCGATCGGCGGATTCAACGAGGGCTACGGGCGCCCGAGCATCGAGGACATCGAACTCGGCTTCCGGCTGCGCGCTGCAGGGTGCCGCATCCGGCTGGACAAGCGGATGCAGGCCACGCACGCGAAGCGCTGGACCTGGTTCGACCTGATGCGGACCGACATCCTGCTCCGCGGCGCGCCGTGGATCGCACTGATGCTGCGCGACCGCTACGCGCCGAGTGACCTGAACCTCTCGATCGCCTCCAAGATCGCCACGCTGTTCGCCGTCGGCTTCCTCGCCGCGTCGTTCGGTCTCCTGTTCGCGGGCGTCCCGCTCGCGGTGCTACCCGCGGTCGCCGTCCTGCTCGCGGCGATGGCATCGGCACATTGGTCAGCACGACACGACCGGTCCCGGATTGAGGCAACCGTGGCCGTGTCGGCGACGGTCGCGGCTTCAGCTGGAGCATGGCTCCTGGCCGATTCTCCCTGGGCCGGGGTGCCGCTAGGATTCCTGGCGGCCCTCGCGGTCAGCCACGTCGACCTCTACGCGTTCTTCCGCGGCCGTCGTGGCACCGCTTTCGCCCTCGGCGTCCTACCCATGCACCTATCCTTCCAAGCATGCTGCGCCGCGAGCGTGCCGATCGGCATGCTCCTGCACGCCCGCGACCGGCGGCGTGCGCGGCGCGCCGCCGAGGGCCCAGCCGTGCGTCGACTCCCGCCGCTGGGTGAGCTCGATCAGGCTGACCGGAGGACCGGAGCATGAGCGCCCAGTCCAAGCAGGTCGTCGTGGTCGGCGCAGGCCCTGCGGGCCTGACCGCCGCCTACGAGCTCAGCAAGCACGACGTGACCACCACGGTGCTCGAGCGTGACCCGACGACCGTCGGCGGGATCTCACGCACCGTCGAGCACAAGGGCTTCCGCTTCGACATCGGCGGCCACCGGTTCTTCACGAAGATCCCCGAGGTCAACCGGATCTGGCACGAGATCCTCGACACCGAGTTCCTGACGCGGCCGCGGCTCAGCCGGATCTACTACGACCGGAAGTTCTTCCACTACCCGCTCAAGCCACTCGATGCGCTGCTCAAGGTCGGGCCGATCCAGACCGCGCACGTCCTCGGCAGCTACCTGTGGGCGAAGGCATTCCCGAGCCGCGAAGAGGTCAACTTCGAGCAGTGGGTCAGCAACCGCTTCGGGCGGAAGCTGTACTCGATGTTCTTCAAGACCTACACCGAGAAGGTCTGGGGCATGCCCTGCACGGAGCTCGGAGCGGACTGGGCCGCGCAGCGGATCCAGAACCTGTCACTCGGCTCGGCGGTGAAGAACGCGCTGTTCCCGAAGCGCGGCGACCGCAGCATCACCACGCTGATCGACCAGTTCGAATACCCCCGCCTCGGCCCCGGCCAGATGTGGGAGAAGTGCCGTGACATCGTCGAGGCCCGCGGCCACCGCGTGGAGATGGGCCAGAGCGTGCACGCGATCCACCACCGCGACGGACGCATCACCGGCCTGACGATGGTCGGCACCGAGGGCGAGCTCGAGCACCTGCCGGCGACGGACGTGATCTCGAGCATGCCGATCTCGGAGATGGCGCGACGCATGGACCCGGCTCCGCCGGCCCACGTGCTCCAGGCCGCCGACAAGCTGCGCTACCGCGACTTCCTGACGGTGAGCCTCGTCCTCGACGCGGAGGAGCTGTTCCCCGACAACTGGATCTACGTGCACTCGCCGGACGTCCAGCTCGGGCGCATCCAGAACTTCAAGAACTGGAGCCCCTACATGGTTCCGGACGCGTCGAAGACCTGCCTCGGGCTCGAGTACTTCGTGTTCGAGGGCCAGGGTCTGTGGGCCCGGCCCGACGACGCGCTGATCGAGCTCGGCGCGCGCGAGATCGAGACCCTCCGCCTGGCCTCGGCCCGTGACGTCCGTGACGGCGCGGTGGTCCGGATGCAGAAGGCCTACCCGGTCTACGACGGCGAGTTCCAGAAGGCGGTCGCCACGCTCCGCGCCTATGTCGACAGCATCGACGGGCTCCAGCAGATCGGCCGCAACGGCCAGCACCGCTACAACAACCAGGACCACTCGATGCTGACCGCGATCCTCGCGGTCCGGAACGTGCTCGGCGAACGGCACGACATCTGGGACGTGAACGTCAGCGAGGAATACCACGAGACGATGGAGCGGCAGGTCCCCCGTCGCGTCGAGCGCACGCCCGCCGCGGCCCGCTGATCCCGCCGAGGAGTCAGAGCATTGGACAAGCCCAACCGCCGCATGATCGTGTTCGGCCTCGATGCCGCCGAGTGGACGGTGGTCGAGGCGATGGCGGCACGCGGGGACATGCCGACGTTCCGCCGCCTGCTCGACGGCGGTAGCCGCGGGCTCCTGTCCACGACCGCCGAGATCCTGCCGGACACCGTGTGGTCGACGATCTACGCCGGGCGCAACCCAGCGACCTTCGACAAGTACTTCTACGTCCAGTACGACCGGCACACCGGCGACCTGCGCCACGTCAAGGACTCGGCGTTCACCGACCAACCGTTCTGGAAGACGCTGTCGGAGGCTGGCCGCAAGGTGGGCGTGATCGATGCCGTGAAGTTCCCGGTCACCGCGGGTCTCGACGGCTTCATGCTCGCCAACTGGGGCGCACACGCGACCAAGGCTCCGCGCGCCTCGTGGCCCGCAGAGCTGATCGCCGAAGCCGACCAGAAGTTCGGCCGCAACCCCGTCGGCGACGTCGACCGGATCTCCGACACCCCCGCTTCGCGCCAGGACATGCGAGCCCGGCTGCTGCGGGGTGCCGACCAACGCCGCGCGCTGCTGACCTGGCTCGCCACGTCGCGCGCTTGGGACGTGATGTTCTGCGGGTTCTCCGAGCTGCACCAGGTCGGCCACCACTACTGGCACGGCTGGGATGCGTCCCACCCGCGCCACTCCGAGATCCAGGCCCAGGGCCTCGCAGAGACCCTGGCCGAGGTCTACGCCGCGGTCGACCGGACGATCGGCGGCGTGCTCGACGCGGTCGGCCCCGACGTCGACGTGATGATCGTCGCCGGTCACGGCATGGGTCCGCTGCGCCACGCTTCCTGGCAGCTCCCGGACATCCTCGACCTGCTCGGCTACGGACCGCGTCCCGCGCGACAGGCAGCGCCAGCCGACCGCCGCCCGAAGACGAGCTTCTGGCGCAAGCTGAAGCTCACCGTCCCCGGGTGGCTCCAGTACGCGATCAAGGAGCGGCTGCCGGAGCGCTGGCAGGACGAACTCCTGTTCCGCTGGTACGCGGGCGACCGCGCATGGACGGGCTGGCGCGCGTTCGCGATCCCGAACAACGACACCGTCGGCGCGATCCGCGTGCCCGTGATCGGACGCGACGAGAACGGCATCGTCGAGCCGGGCGCGGAGCACGACGCGATCCTCGATGACCTGACGAAGGCGCTGACCGAGCTCACCGATCCGGTCACCGGGCGCAGCGTGGTCCGGAAGGTGACGAGGCTCGGAGAGACCCTGTCCGGCCCCTACCTCGACGACAAGCCGGACCTCTGCGTGCTGTGGGAGCAGGACTTCGTCTGGTCCTCGTTCCACTCGCCGCGCTTCGGCACGCTCGAGGTGAATCGACAGGACTCGCGGACCGGCAGCCACACTCCCTACGGATTCTTCATCGCCCACGGCGAGGGGATTCCGGCTGGCGGAGTCCTCGAGGGTCACTCGATCCTGGACATCGCCCCCACGGTCCTCGAGCGGGCCGGGGTCGCCATTCCCCCAGAGATGGAGGGGCGGCCGATCCCGCGCTCCTCGCCGGCGCACCAGGCATGACCGCACCAGCTCCCGCGGAGGCTTACCCACGCGGCGGGCTGCGCTGGACGCTGTTCGGCCGCCTGTCGATGACGGCGGCGAACGGCCTGCTGATGCTCGGCTGCGCGCTGTTCTTCATGGACGAGGCGACGTTCGGGCTGTTCGCCGCGGTGGTCGGAGCCCAGCTCCTCGCCAGCCGCGCAGCGCTCTGCGGCCTCGACCAGGGCGTCGTGCGGCTGTTCACCGCCGATCCGGAGCCGGACGGGGTGATCCGCGGTGCCGTCGCGATCACACTGACGCTGGGCGCGCTCGGGCTCGGTCTCGCCGGGCTCGTCGCGGCGGCGGGCGGCGTCGGCCGTCTCTCGCCGCTGCTCGCGCTGGCGATCGGCGCGGGAGCTGCGGGCACCGCGTGGTTCGACCTGGGCTGCTCGACGCTGCTCGCGAGGCTCGAGTTCCGTCGCGCCGGACTCTGGATGGCAGCGGTGCCCACGCTGCGCGCGATCGTGACAGGGTTGGTCGCGTGGCGCACGGAGGACGCTTCGTGGGCGCCGTTCCTCGCGTTCCCGGCGGTCAGCTTCGTCGCGGGAGTCGCCCTGCTCGCGACCGTCGTCCGAACGCACGGTCTCACCGCGAACCGCAGCGTCGTGCAACGCGTGCTCTCGTACTCCTGGTGGATCGGGCTCGGGGACGCCGCTGCGGTGCTCGCGCTGCAGTCGGGCCTCTTCCTGCTCGTCTACCGCGAGATGTCCGCCGAGGCGGGCCGCTTCGCGTTCTCGCTGCAGATCGTCCAGGGCTTCTACGCCGTCTTCGTCGCGTTCTACCAGGCGCTGCTCCCGAAGGCTGCCCGACTGCCGAGCGTCGACGCGCTCCCGGGATGGCTCCGCGCCGCGTGGCGCACGTCGCTCGTCCTCGCGCTCGGCTGCGTCGGAGCGGCGGTCGTCGCGGGCGTGGCGCTGCCCGCGCTGATCCGCTCGGAGCGCCCAGATCTGGCGGACTTCGCGCCAGGCTTCTACGGCCTGACGGCGTTCAGCGTCGTGCTGCTGTTCGAAGCCCCCCTCGGCGTCACCTGCCAGTACCTGCTCCGTCCCCGCCTTCACGTCGCCTCGCTGTGGCTGCGCTGCGCGCTGATCGGGCTGATCGGAACGCTGACGATTCCCGCGATGGGCGAACTCGGCGCAGGCATCGCCCAGACCGGCGGGACGCTGACCGCGGCCGCGGTCCTCTTCGTCCTCGTCCACGCGACGATCACCCGGCAGCGCCGGGAGGAGCAGCCCGCATGTGCGGCATCGTAGGCGTCGTCGGTGAACTCGCGGACCTCGACGTGGTCCGCAGGATGACCCGGCTGCTCGCGCACCGCGGTCCGGACGACGAGGGGACGTGGGAGGACGGCGACGTCCGCTTCGGCCACCGACGCCTGTCGATCCTCGACCTGTCGGAGCTCGGCCACCAGCCGATGGTCACCGACCACGGGGACTACGCGATCACGTTCAACGGCGAGATCTACAACTTCCCCCTGCTCCGCGAGGAGCTGGAGCGGGAAGGCGTGCGCTTCCGGACCCACACCGACACCGAGGTCCTGCTGCAAGGCTATCGGCTCCACGGCGACGCGTGGCTGTCACGCATCGAGGGGATCTTCGCGTTCGGCATCTGGGACCGGCCTCGGAAGCGCCTGCTGCTCGCCCGCGACCGCGCGGGCGTCAAGCCGCTGTTCTGGCACGCGGCGCCGGAGGGCCTCGCCTTCGCCTCTGAGCTCAAGCCGTTCCGATTGCTGCACGACTTCCGCGCCGAGGTCAACCGCCGAGCGCTGCGTTCTGCGATGCGGTTCGCGTGCAACCTCGAGGACGAGTCGATGCTCGCCTCGGTGTTCAAACTCCCGCCCGGGCACAAGCTCATCTACGAACGGGGCGAGGCCCGCGTCGAGCCTTTCTGGGGCTACCCCGAACCGCGGCCCCAGGAGCTCGATCCGGCGCAGGCCGCGGCCCGGCTCCGCGAGACGCTGGGCAACGTCGTCCGCTCGCAGATGATCAGCGACGCGCCGCTCGGCGCGGCGCTGTCCGGCGGCCTCGACAGCAGCGGCATCGTCGCGCTGATGGCCGAGCACGGTGCACGCGTCTCGACGTTCACCGTCGGCCACGGCCCGGACGATCCGGATCTGCTGAAGGCGCGCGTCGTCGCCGAGCACTGCAGGACCGACCACCACGAGATCCAGGTCGCGTCCGCGGACGTCGCCGACCTGCTGCCAAAGGTCATGTGGTACCTCGAGGAGCCCGCCGGCCAGATGGAGGCCGTGCAGATGCACCTCAACTACGAGGCGGCGGCCCGCCACGTGAAGGTGCTCCTGGTCGGCGAGGGCGCGGACGAGCTGTTCGCCGGCTACGACCGGTTCCAACTCTTCGACCGCGGACGCCCGCTGACACCGGGCCTCCGGCGTGCGCTGTACGAGCGGGTCTACATGTACGCCGACCGGCAGCCGCGTCACCCGATCGCAGCGCTGCTGTCGCGCGCTGCCTGGGGTCACCTCCCCGCGTCGCCGATGCTCGATCCGCTGCCCCGGCACGCGGAACCGCCGCTGGCCGGGCTCTCGCGGGAACGCGCACTCGAACGCGCGTTGAACCACGACCAGCGCACCTACCTCCATCACCTGTCGCTCAAGCGTGCGGATGCGACGGGCATGGCCCACGGCCTCGAGATCCGCGTGCCCTTCCTCGGCCGCGACGTGGTCGAGTTGGCGGCGACGTTCCGCGGCGACCTGTCGCGACAGCACGGCGTCGAGAAGTGGGTCCTCCGCGAGGCTCTCCGACCGCTGCTGCCTGCGTCGATCGTCGATCGCCGCAAGCGCCCGTTCCAGATGAAGCTCGACCAGGGACTCGTCGACACGCTCGAGCTGCTCGGTGCGCGCCTGCTCGCGCCCGGCGACGTCGCGGCTCGAGGCTTCTTCGACCCCGCTCGTGCGCGCGCCCTGCTGCAGGGTCGTCCGAGCGCGCGCCGACCACTGATCGCGCACAAGGTCTGGTCGTACCGCGTCTGGGCGATGCTGATGTGCGAGCTCTGGGCGCGGATCTTCCTCGACCGTGACCCGGAGGCTCCGGCGCCATCGGGACTCGGGGACCTCGCGTAGACGGCGATCCGGCGCGGGACGCGACGCGATAGCACGTCATCCGACCTCGGGGTAGGCTTCCGCCGATGAGCGGCACGGCGGAAGGAGCGACACGGCGGAGCGCAAGGTGGACGAGCCGCGCCGGCCTCGGGTTCGCGCGCGCCCTCGTCGGCGGTCGCCTGACCCGCCGCATGGCCGGATTCCAGGCCGCCCATGCGCTGTCCCCGGACGAGCTGCGGTCCCGCCAGCGCGCGTTGCTCCAGCGCATCGTCCGCCGCGCGCTGACCACCGTCCCCTACTACCGGGACGTCGCGCGCGAGCGGGGCTTGGCGCCCGACGACATCCGCTCCGTCGAGGACCTTTCGGCCCTGCCCGTCGTCGACAAGTCGGTGTTCCGCTCGAGACCGCTCGACGACTTCCTCGCCGACGACATTCCGCGCTGGCGGCGCCTGCCGTACACGACCTCCGGCTCGACCGGTGATCCGTTCCGCTTCGTGCTCGACCGGAACGCGATGCCGCTCGTGTTCGCGAGCCACCTGTACTACGACTCGCTCTACGGCCTCGATCCCCTCGATCGGAGTCTCCGGATCATGGGACCTCCGTCCGAGGACCCACCGCCGGAGTCTCCCCCTCTCCGCGCACGGCTGCGCGTCTGTGCGACCCGGTTCACGCAGCATGGCTACGAACGGCTGACGCAGGTCCGCATCCCGACGGTCGAAGCGGACCCCGACCGGGTGCGTGCGATCCTCGACGCGTTCCAGCCGACCTACATCCTCGGCTACACGGCGACCCTGGCAGCGATCGCCGATGCGTTCCTGGCGAGTGGCTACCGGCCACGCCACCCGCTGCGCGCGGTGATCACGATCGCCGAGACGCTTACGCCCGAACGCCGGCGCTCGCTCGAAGCGTGCTTCGGCGCGCCGATCGCGAACCGCTACGGGCAACGCGAGTTCAAGTACTGGTGCGCGCAGAGTCCGCCCGGCGACCCTTCCCGGTTCCTGGTCAACACCGAGCTGGTGGTCTGGGAGACGCTGCTCGCGGACGGCACGCGGGCGGCTCCCGGCGAGGTCGGCCGCGTGGTCCTGACCAACCTCCACAACGAGGTGATGCCGTTCCTCCGCTACGACACGGGAGATCTCGCCGCCGTGGACGAGCCGGCCTGGCCCGATGGGCCGGGGTTCCCTGTCGTCACGAGACTCGACGGCCGCACGCAGGAGGTGCTCCGCACACCGTCCGGACGGACGATCGACGCGACGACCCTCGGGCACCACCTCGCCGTGACCTGCGGACACGTCGACGTGATCAGGCTCTATCAGTTGATCCAGACCGCCGTCGACCGCGTTACGCTGCGCGTCGTGCCCCCAGCCCCGCTCGACGCTCCGACCTTGGAGCGCATCCGCGCCGATCTCGGTTCCCTGCTCGGGCCCGGGCTCCACGTGGCCATCCAGCTCGTGGATGACATCCCGCTGGAGCGATCCGGCAAGCGCCCGATCCTGAAGACACTGCCGGCCGCCGTCCGGCCCACGGAGGAGATCGGTTGAACTTGGGCACCGAGAGCCGCGCCGTGTCCACCGGCGCACACGAGGGCTCGGACCAGCGCGTCGCCGACCGGCGATGGTTCCGGGGTCTGTTGGCCTTCTGCATCTTCGCGACGCTCGCGACGCTCTGGATCGGCAAGGACCGGGACCACATCCGCAATCCGGACGAGGCCGCCTACGCCGAACAGGCCCGCGCGATGCTGGATCGCGGCACGCTGGAAGTCGGCTTCGTGCGCCACTACCACGTCCAGTATCCGGCGGACGTGCTGCATACCGAGGACTTCTACCCCCCGGGCAACGGCGCGCTGATCGCTGCATCCTGGTCCGTGTTCGGGCGCTCCGACTTCACGTCGACGATCCCGTCGACGCTGCTGGCCTGCCTCGTGATCCCGCTGCTGGCGTTCGCGCTGGCGAGGCGGCTCGAAGCTTCCAGCCCCTTCGCTTTCGGGTGCGCCGTAGCGGTCCTGTTCGAACCCGAGTTCCGGTTCCACGCGCACCAGGCACTCGCGGATCTGCCGCTGTGTGCGAGCGTGCTGGGCGCGCTGGTGTTGGCGTTCGGCCCCGGACACAGGCACGCCGCGCTGGCCGGCGCGATCCTCGGCGTCGGTTTCTGGTTCAAGCCGACGGCGCTGCTGTTCCTGCCGGGACTCGCCGTGGTCGGCGCGCTCGCCGACCGACGCTCACTGCCACAGACCGTCGTCCGACTGGCGGCGATGGGCGCGGCAATGGCGGTCGTCACCGCACCGTGGCTCGCACGCAACCTGGCCGAGTTCGGCGACCCGCTGTACTCGGGCAACAAGCACCTGACGGCGACAGCCAACGATCCGAAGTTCCGCTACCTGGACATCCGCAAGGTGTACTGGGCGATCCCGGACTACGTGCTCCCAGCGCTCGAGGGCAGCGTCGGCCGGTTCGGGCTGATGCCGGTCGTCAAGCGCTTCGTCGAGCACATCTACGAGCTGGTCGTCGTGCACGGCCGGGATGCGTTCGGGATCCTGTTCGGGATCGCTGCGCTGACGAGCTTCCACCGTCGACGCGTCGCCGGCGCACTGCTGTTCGTCGCCGCCTACTGCGTCGCGCTGTCCGCAGTCTTCGCGATCTACTTCCGCTACATGATGCCGACCTTCCCGATCGTCACAGCGATCACATGGGCGTTCGGCGACCGGGTCCTGAGACGCTTGCTGAGATCGCCCGGGGAGCCGGTGATCCTGCCCGCGGTGGCGACGCCCGCGCGCTTCGCGCTGCTCGTCGCCGCGCTGTCGATCATCCCCCCCGCGTCGACGTTCGTGCGCGACGTCGTCACCGGCAAGTCCGACTTCATCCCGCGCGCGGAGAAGCCGATGCATGCGGCTGCCGCATGGGCGCGAGCGCACCTGCCGGAGGACGCACGGGTGATGACGACCGAGGCGCTGATGTTCCGCCACGACTCGGACCTGATCACCGTGAACATCCCCTGGGACGTGCCCGAGCGGATGGAGGCGGTCGTCGAGCACCACCAGATCGACTACCTGGTCGTCCTCGCCCAGGGCCAGTTCTCCGAGCACTGCGCGGGCTTCCTCCCGGCCTACCTGGACGCCTTCGCCGACCGCTGGACCGAGCACGCGCTCGAACCCGGCGCTGGCTACCGGGTCTACGTCCGCCGCGGCGCGGCACCCCCGCGCTGACGAGCCCCGCTCAGCGGAACCGATCGAGCGCGGCGCCGATCGCCTCCGCAGCGATCTCGTGCCCGCGGAGGTCGAGGTGCTCGTCGCGCGGGATGTAGATCCCGTCCGCGCCCGCGGACGCCGAGAACGCGGCGGCAAGATCGACGCACGGCACGTCGAGCTCGGCACAAACGGCCGCGAGCCCGGTCGCGAAGTCTCGCCCGGCGTCCGGCGACTCCGCAGGCACGTAGCGCTCGGCATCCGCCGGGTCGTCGAATCGGAGCCGATCGCCCAGGACGCGGGCCATGACGGGAACCACGACGACGAGGACCTGGATGCCGCGCTCCCGGCAGAACGCGACCCCCTCGCGGAGGGCTGCGCCGGTCGCAGCCATCCCGTCAGCGCGCTCGTCGAGCTGATTCGGCTTCCAGCGGTAGCGCACGGTCACCGGGACCTCGGAACCGTCGTCGAGGACCAGCCGCGCGAAGTCGCCACGCTTCGGTCGACGCGTCGCCTCGAGCCAAGGACGGAAGAACGAGTTGTCCAGGTAGCGCCGCAGCAGGGTCACCGGCCTGTCGGCACCTCCAGCGCGCCAGCGGGCGTACTGCTCGGCGTCGACGAGGTCGTTGCCGTCGAAGAACTGCCACACCACGACCTTGGGCTCGTACCCCGCCGCGTGGCGCCGCAGCACGACGAGTTCCTGCTGCGGGCCGTAGGCGCCCCGACCGAGGTTGGCGACGCTCATGCCCTGGGCGACACCCACCCGTGCGACGAAAGTGTCGGACGAGTCGACCTGGGCAGCCTCGGTGTACGAATCGCCGATGAACACGAGGTCGGCGCGCTTCAGCCCTTCCTCGTTCCGGAACCCGTTCGCATCGACGCGGTACGAGACCTCGCGGCCGACCTCGGGCACGTAGCCGTACCACGACGCGTGCGGCTTCCGCCGGAACCCGAGCTCCGGATCGGCGATGTTGTCCGCACGGGAGACGTGCGCGAAGTCGAGCCAGTGGTTCGGCTGGATCGCCCCGCGGAACAGGAGCGCGAACCCGAGGTCGAAGGCGAACAGCGCGCCGCATCCCACCGTCCACGCCAGGAGGACGCGCGCCGCCGTCAGCGCACGGCTGCCGGACGGGCCGAGGAACGGGATGAGGAAGAGTCCGGCCGCGCACAGCGCTGGCACGCCGACGTAGATCTCCTCGAGGCCGTAGTGGCCGAAGAAGTAGTCCCCGCGAGCCGCGCGCGGCCGGGTCAACGGCAGCCCGAGCGCGTACGCCACGACCGCGCTCGACCCGAGCAGCAGGAGTGCGGGTATGACGTTCCGGGCGCGCATCTCGTGCGAGTGTAGCAGCCGCGCGCGGCCACGCGATTTGGCGCGCTCGGTCGTTGACGCCGGCGGGTCGGACGAACGATCCTTCGCGCACGTGACCACCGACGGACCGCGGCTGCACTGGACCCTGCTCGCACTGCCGATGCTCGTGTCTGCGTCCGTGCGCGGCCTGTGGGCGCCGGACGAGCCCCGCTACGCGCAGGTCGCGCGAGAGGCCTGGGAAGGCAGCGGCTTCCTCGTGCTGCACCTCTGCGGCTCGGTCTACGCCGACAAGCCGCCGCTCGTCTACTGGCTGGCGGGAGCCTGCGGCGCCGCGACCGGCTGGCAGGAGTGGGCGCTCCGCCTGCCGAGCCTGGCAGCGACGCTCGGGACGGCGTGGCTCGTCGCGCGGTTCGCCGAGCGGGCATGGGGTCGGGCCGAGGCCACGCTCGCCCCACTGGCCTACCTGACGCTGGCGCTCGTCGTCGAGATGGGCGGCAGGATCCAGCTCGACCCGACGCTGACGTTCCTCTGCACGGCGGGGCTCTATCTGTCCACGGCCGGCGGTCGGTTCGGCGCGAACGGTCGACAGATCCTCGCCGGCGGGCTCTGCCTCGGCCTCGCGGCCCTCGCGAAGGGCCCCGTCGCCTGGTCGAACTTCGGCCTCGTGCTCGGCGCCTGGGCCCTCGTCGAACGACGCAGACCCATGCTCGCGGGAGCGCAGTGGGGCTTCGTCGGCCTCGCGCTGCTGCCGGTGGCCGCGTGGGCGACCGCCGCGATGCTCGCCGAGCCGGCTCTCCGGGAGGAGCTGCTGTACCGGCAGCACGTCGGCCGGATGACGGCGGCGATCAGCCACCCCGGCCCGCCGTGGGAGCCCCTCCTCGAACTCGCCGCACTCTCGATGCCCTGGACGCCGCTCTGGCTCGTCCTCGCGTATCGGACGCTGCGCAGCCGGGAGGTTCGCGCCGAGGACCCCGGTCTGCGCCGCGCGGTCGCCTGGGTCGTCGTGCTGCTCGTGTTCTTCTCGGTGATCGCCGAGAAGCGCAACGTCTACCTGCTGCCCGCCTACCCCGCGGTGGCCCTGCTCGCGGCCCGGGCGCTGACCCGCATGACCGCGGACCGGGAGGACCGGGTGCTGCGCCGTGCGGCCGCGGTCGCGCCTGCGCTCCTCACGATCGTCGGCCTCGCCGCGTGCTTCGCGTTCCTCGCCACCCCGGCCGTGATCCGGAAGATGCCCGAGGCGACCGGCATCGGACTGCGAGGCCTGGGGCTCGGCCTGCCGGTCGCAGCGCTCGGATGGAGCGCGCTGCGCGCGCTGCGCTCGGGTCGCGTCGATGCGTACGCGACCCGCCTCGCCGGAACGATGGCCGTGCTCGCGCTCGGCGTGGGCTTCCTGATCTACCCGCTGGTCGACGTCCGCAAGTCCGCCGAGGGGCTCGCTCGCATCCTGGCGGCTCGGCCGGAGACGCCTGCTTCGATCCCGTGCTACGGCGTCCAGCCGGAGGGCTACCGGTTCTATTCCGGGCGACCGACGGTCGGCGACGCGACAGGCGAGCTCGTCGCGCGCGCGGCCGCCGATCTGGAGGAGCCCTTCCTCGCGCTCGTGACCGAGGCTCGGTTCGACGAACTGCCGGAGGCGACGCGCGCGGCCGTCGAGGTCGCGCACCGTGAGCAGGTCGGCTCCCGCAGCGTGCTGCTGCTGACGCGGCGTTAGCGCTGCCAGTCCGCTCCGACCCGGGCAAGGTCCCCGAGGCGGTCTGGGACGGTCCGGCAATTGGCCGAGCCACGACCTCGTTGCCGGATCGCCCCTACCCGAACCCGGAGTCGAGGATGAACCCGATCGGCATCGCAGGCCTCGAGCGCCTGACCCGCGCCGCCACCCCTCCCTGCGTCTCGATCTACGTCCCTGGAACACCCATCGCCGAACAGGCGAGGGCCGAGCGACTCCTGCTGCGCGCAGCGCTCGACGACGCGGACGAAGAGCTCCAGAAGCTCGGGATCGACAAGAAGACACGTGAGGAAGTGCTCGCTCCCGGGCGCGCGCTGGCCGCGCGGCACGATCGCGAGCCGCTGCCGGGGAGGGGCATCGTGCTCTTCCTCTGGAGGGGCGGGAGCCGGAGTCTCGAGACGTGGACTCCGCCGGAGCGACTGGTGGTCGTGGGGCGACGCCTCCACGTGCGCCCACTGCTCGAGCGGGCCGTCGCACCCGACCGCTTCGTGCTGGTCTCGATCCGCGAAGGCGGCGTCAGGCTGTTCGGCGGTGACCGGGACGGCCTCGTGCCGCTGCCTTCGGACGACGTCCCACAGGAGCTCCGCGAGGTCGTCGGCTTCGACCATCGAGCGACCTCGCTGCAGATGCACAGCCAGGGGCCGGGTGCCGGCGCTGGCGCGCGGTCTGCGGTCTTCCACGGGCAGGGCGCTGGAGTCGACGACCGGGCGGACGAGCGGACGCGCTATCTCCGCGCGGTCGACCGGGCGCTCGCGCCGGCGATCCGCAGCATGCGCTGCCCCGTCGTTCTCGCCGCAGCGGAGCCGGTCGCCGCGACGTTCCGCCGTCTGTCCGGGATCCCCGGACTCCTCGCGACCGGCATTCCGCAGGCCGCAGCCCCCGGCGCCGAGAGCGCGCTGCATGCGCGGGCATGGCCCCTCGTGCGGGATCAGCTCGGCGGCGCGACGCGCGCCCTGGTGGGCCGCGTCCGCCAGGGGCTGGGAACGGGCCGCGTGATCCAGCAGCCGGACGCCGTCTTCCAGGCGTCCATCGAGGGCCGTGTCGCCGACCTCCTCTGCGATTCCAGCGGACACCTCTGGGCCGATCCCGGAAGTCCGGCGCATGTCCACGCGACGCGCGAGGCCGGCGACCTCGACCTCATCGACATCGCCGCCGTGGAGACCCTGCGGCACGGAGGGGACGTCCGCTTCGTCGAGAAGGGCGGCATGCCGACCGACGACAGTCCGATCGCCGCGGTCCTCCGTCGCCCGTGATGCCGGGAAGGCGGGCGGAGCTGCGTCAGCTCTCGGTCGGCGCTCGGGCGCGGTCGAGGACGCGGCGGAGCACGTGGCCGGCCGCGGCGATTCCCGAGCGAAATGCGTCCTCGACCCGCGAGCCGCCGCAAGCGTCCCCGCAGTAGACGAGGCTGGCCGTCGGGTCGGCGAGAGCGCGCTCGGCCAGGGGGTGCGTCACCCTCGCATACCGCCATCGATGCGCGTCGATCTCCGAGGGCTGGGGCACTTCGACCCCGACCACCCGCTGGAACGCGGCGAGCAGCGCCAACCCGAAGGCGCCGGGTTCCTCCTCGACGTGCGCAGCAGACCACGTCGGCGATGCGTGGACGACGAACGTCTCCAGCGTGGGGTCGCGCCCGGGCTTGCTGGAATCCCTCGCGATGAAGTCGATCACCTCGTCCTCGACGAACGCCCCGTCGAGCGGGAGCCCCACCCGGGCACCGCCGAACGCGAAGATCGCCGTCAGGCACGGGGCGAACCGCACGTCCCCGAGCGCATCCGCGACGGCTCCGCGCGCACCGAGGACGTCGCGCGCCTGGGGCGCGGGGAGGGCGACGACCACCGCGTCGAACGGGCCGCGACGCGTGCCGTCCTCGAGGTCCAGGTGCTGTCGGCCGTCGCCGGCCGCCACCGCGGTCACCCACCGACCGGAGTGGATCTGGAGGTCGGTGCCCAGGTGACGGGCGAGCGCGCTCATCGAGGGAACGCCGACGAAGCGCGGTCCGGGGCGCGGATCTGCGCCGACCCGACCGTCTTGGAGCGTGCCGAAGCGTCCCTCCCACGGCGCGACCACGCCGCGCTCGCACCACGCGTCGACCATCCGCCGGAAACCGGGGTCGCGAGCGGTGAAGAATTGCGCGCCGTGATCGCAGCGAAACCCATCACGCCGTCGCGACGAGATCCGCCCGCCGGGCGCACGCCCCTTGTCGAACACCTGCACGTCGTGCCCGTGGTCGACGAGCGTCCGCGCGCAGACGAGCCCGGCGATGCCCGCGCCGACCACCGCGACGCGGAGCCGTTCTCCCCGGTCGCGGTCGACCTGCGCAGCGTAGGCGTCGACGTCGAGCCGGCGCGCGTGGTCGATCGTGGTCCGCGGCCGGATCGTTCCGAGCACCGGATGGGTCTCCGCGTCGGGGCGATCGAACAGCCCGAGGCTCGCGTACAGCCCTCCGTAGCTCGACGGATCGCGACCGTCGAGGGCGAAGCGGTTGTTGAGCTCGACCAGGCGCGCGCGCGCCGTCTCGGGATCGGGGCTCCACGTGACGATCGCCTTGCCCCAGGTCATGCGCACGTTGTTGTGCAGCTCGCCGTGGCGGACCAGGGACCGCTGCGCGACGTCCCAGAGCCCGTCCCCGGTGCGGCCGCGCGACAGGTCCTCGCTCGCCGGCAGGAACGGTCGGGCGTCGGACTTCCCGGCTTCGAGCGACGCGCGCGCCCAGGCCGGAACGGCGTCGAGACTTCCGAGCCGGTCGTGCGCATGCGCGCAGTACGCGTGCGCCAGCTCGCGCCAGACGAGGAGCTCGTCGAGGAACTTCTCGGCGCCCGCCCCCCCCACCTCGTGCGCATCCCGCGCGAGTCGGAACGGTGAGACGTGGCCGTAGTGCAGGTAGGCGGACATCCGGCTCGTGCCCATGGCCAGCGGATCGTTCCGCGTGCGCGCGTAGCGGTCGATCCGGCGGAGGAACCGCGCCCAACGCGCATACCCGGCCTGCGATCCTCCCACGGTGTCCGCCACCGGCCCGACGCCGTGGTCGATCTCACAGCGCGCGATCAGGTCGGCGAGATCGGCTCGGGTGAGGTCGACGGGTTCGAACGGCAGAGCGATCGCCGGCCTGCGCGGCACGCAGACGTCCAGCTCGGGCCACGACCGGCCCAGCCGTTCCCGCCGCAGCCGCGCGGTCCGGTCGCGGAACCGGAACGCACGCTCCGGCTCCTCGGTGACGCAGGGCATGGGGACGACGCACGCGGTATCGACCGCCACCACCGGCACGTCCGGCACCGAGTCCGCGAGCCGACGCGTCCACTCGACGAGTGGAGGCACGGGCATCCACTCGGTGACCGTCATCACGCTGCGCGAAGCGAGGCTCCGCAGGTGAGGCCCACGGTGGCCGGCTCGCTCCGCGTGGCAGGCGACCTGGACGTCCGCGCCCGAGAGCTCGGACACCATGTCGCGCGCCCCTTCCAGGATGAAGGCATGGTGTCGGTCGGACGCGAACGGATAGCGCTCCGACACCGCGTGGTAGACGAGGACCGGGACACCGAGCGAGGCGCCGACGAACCGCGCGACGTCGAGCGCCGGGTTCTCGTGACCGCGCACCGCGGTGCGCATCCAGTAGAGGACGAACGCACCGTCGCCACGAAGCCCGCAGGAGGGCTCGGACGCGAGCCTCTCGCGGAGATGCTGCGGCAGCGCGGCGAGGACGCTCACGTGCGGGGCCCCCGCCGACGCGGCGTGCGCTTCCTGCTCCCATGGCGGGCGAGCACGCGCTCTGCCTCGCTGCGGGCTTCGCGGGTGCGTCGCACGCTGGCGATGCGCTCCCGCGCCGCCGCGTAGGCCGTCGCATGGTCGACCAGAGGCGCCGGGTAGTCGCGACCGATGCGACAGCCGGACGCGATCTGCACGAGCGGCGGTGTCAGGTGCGGCTCGGCGAGGTGCTCGGTCGGGATACCCTCGAGTTCGGGGACCCATCGGCGGACGAAGACACCCTCCGGGTCCTGGTCCCGCACCTGCTTCGCGGGTGAGTAGATCCGCACGGTGTTGATGCCGGTCACCCCCGCCTGCATCTGCGCCTGGCTGTAGTGGATGCCCGGCTCGAAGTCGACGAAGCGACGCGCGAGCTCGACGCCCACCGGCTGCCACGGCAGTCCGAGGTGGTGGCAGGCGAACGACACCAGCATCGCGCGCATCCGGAAGTTCACCCAACCGGTCGCATCGAGGCAGCGCATGCACGCATCGACCATCGGGTAGCCGGTGCGCCCTTCGCAGAAAGCGGCGAACAGCTCGTCGTCCCAGCCGTCGTCGCGAAGTCCGCGGAACACGGGGTTCAGCTCGTCCTTCTCGAGAGCGGGGTGATCCTCGAGCTTCTGCATGAAGTGGCAGTGCCAGCGCAGGCGCGACTGGAACGACGCGAGCGAAGGCAGCCAGGTCGGTGCGAACGCCGCGCCGGCCGCGCGCTGCTCCTTCAACTCGGCGGCCCGCGCCGCTGCGGTCTGGTGGACGCGTCGCATGCTGATCGTCCCGTACGCGAGGTGCGGACTCAGGCGGCTACAGCCTTCCCAGCCCTCGACGGGCGACGCCATCGCCGCGCGGTAGTCGATCGAGCGCTCGGCGAGGAACGAGCGCAGCGTCTTCCACGCCTCTCCCTCGCCGGCAGCCTGCGGTTCCGCGCGACGCGACGCGGCCAGCCCGAGCTCGGCGAGGGTCGGGATCGGACCGTCGTCCAGATCCGCAGCGCCGGCCGGGGTCGCGATGTGTTCCGGAGCAGGGACAGCGGTCGTCGCCATGCGCTTCCCCCAGATCCGGGACCATCCGTCCCGGGTCGGGAGCCGCCGCACGACGCCGTTCTGCCAGGGCTCGTGCCACGCGACCCCAGAAGCCTCGGCCCATGCGGCGACGCGGCGGTCCCGCGCGAAGGTCCACAGGTTGCCGGTCTCCTCGTGACTCCAGATTGCGCTCGCCCCGACCGCGCGCTGCAGCGACCCGAGCACCTCGACGACATCACCGATGCGGATCAGCAGACGCCCACCCCGCGCAGCGAGCCGCTCCCTCAGCTCGGCGAGGCAGGAGCGCACGAACGCCACGTGGCACGGATCGGAGTCGGGGAGGCGCAGCAGCTCGGGCTCGAAGACGTAGATCCCGATCGTCGGACCCGCGCGGCAGGCGCCGTCGAGAGCCGCGTGGTCGTCCACACGGAGGTCTCGCTTGAACCAGACGATCTGCGGACCCATGGGCCGACGTTTCGCCGCGCGGAACGCGGCGGATGCCCGCGGAACCGGCGTGTGGAACCGGCGCCCGGCCCGCGTAACCCTCCGGGCCCGCCGCCGGTTGCGGTGCCCGGCGCAGGTCTCGCCCACGAGCGACGAGCACGGGACGAGTCGCCTGTTGCCCCGCTCCGAACCCACCCCTACACCGGTCCCTCGACATGCAGCAAAGAGCACCCGCCCATCGCGACAGTCAGCAGCGGATCGAACAGCTCGAGGCCCACCTGCGGGCCGAGAACCCCACCCTGCTCGAAGCCGTCCAGGGTTTCCGCCAGCTCGACCAGGTCGCCCAATCCATGGGGCTCTTGCGGGAGGACGAGTCGTTCGCCCACCAAGTCCCGTGGTGGCCGATGGTCTCGCTGCTCGGCACGTTCTCGTCCGGCAAGTCGAGCTTCGTGAACTGGTACCTCGGTCGGGCGCTGCAGCGAACCGGCAACCAGGCGGTCGACGACAAGTTCACCGTCATCTGCCATGCGGCGGGCGAGGAGCCGAAGACGCTGCCCGGCACCGCGCTCGACGCAGACCCGCGCTTCCCGTTCTTCCGCATCGGCGACGAGATCGACAAGGTCGCGCCCGGCGAGGGTGCACACGCCGACCGCTTCCTGCTGCTGAAGACCTGCCCGAGCGACAAGCTCAAGGGCAAGATCCTGATCGACTCGCCCGGCTTCGACGCCGACGCGCAGCGGAACGCAACGCTCCGCCTGACCGACCACCTCGTCCAGCTGTCCGACCTCGTGCTCGTGTTCTTCGACGCGCGGCACCCGGAGCCGGGAGCGATGCGGGACACGCTCGAGCACCTCGTCGCCGCGGTGCGGCGGCGCCCCGACGCCGAGAAGTTCCTCTACATCCTCAACCAGATGGACGCGACCGCGCGCGAGGACAACCCGGAGGAGGTGTTCGCGGCGTGGCAGCGGGCGCTCGCCGAGAAGGGGCTGACCGCGGGCCGCTTCTACGCGATCTACAACCCCGATCGCGCGATCCCGATCGACGACGCCGAGCAGCGCCAGCGCTACGAGGAGAAGCGCGACGCGGACATGGCGGAGATCCTCGACCGGATCGAGCAGGTCGAGGTCGGCCGCGCCTACCGCATCGTCGACGCGCTCGAGGGCACGGCCGAACGCATCCGCGACGAGGCGCTGCCCAAGCTCGAGGACGCGCTCGGGCGCTGGCGCCGCCTCGTCTGGACGCTCGACCTCGTGATGCTCGTCGTCCTCGCCGTCGCGGTCGGGACGCTCGGCCTCGACGCCGGCTTCGACGGGCTGGTCGCCGAGTGGCGCGGTTTCCCGGACTCCGATCTGGGGCTCGGCCCGGTTGGGATCGAGGTCGCGAAGGGCGCCGTCGTGTTCGGCGTGCTCTGGTTCCTCCACTCGCGCATCCGGCTGCTCGCGGCCGGACTCGTCCGCGGCAGACTCCAGGTCGAGCCCGAGGACGGGCAGATCCGACTCCGGGTCGCCGACGCGTTCCTCAGGAGCACGAAGCGCTCGACGCTGCGCACTCGCCCCGTCGGCTGGTCGGCCGCCGCCGAGCGCACGCTGCAGTCGGTCCGCGGCGGCACGACCGCGCTGATCCAGAAACTCAACGACGCGTTCGCCCGCCCGTCGGGCGGCAACGAGAACCGCTGAAGCGGAGCATCCGACGATGGACGCCAACGAGCCCACTCCGATCTGGCGCACGATCCGCGTCCCGGTCCTCGTCAGCCTCGCGATCCTCGCGGCGCGGCTGACCGGCGAGATCCTCGAGATCGACCATGCGTGGTTCGCGCGCGAAGCGGGCGGTGGCGGGTCCCCGCTCGGGATGTCCTGGCTGATCCCGGT
Source organism: Planctomycetota bacterium (assembly GCA_027621295.1). GTDB lineage: Bacteria > Planctomycetota > UBA1135 > UBA1135 > UBA2386 > JAQCBR01. The sequence goes on along the minus strand of JAQCBR010000031.1, from coordinate 4,290 downwards.
GTTCGGCTTCCTCTTCGGCTGGAGGCTGACCGGGGAGGGCCGCGCCCCGGACCGCCCCGGGCTGGCGCTCGTGCTGAACCTGCTGGGCCTGGCGCTCCTCGTCGGCGGGCTGATCGGCGCGGTGCAGATGCTCGAGCCGGCTGCCCTCGGCCCGACCCTGGCCGCGGTCGGCGTCGTCTCGGCGCTGTTCGCGTGGCGCGCGTGGCCGGAGCTCGCGAAGCGCCTCCTGGCCTACGGGCTCGTGGTCCGGGTCGCGGTCGTCGGAATCACCCTCGTGGTCTTCCCGATGGAGCTCGGGACCCACTTCGAGGCCGTCGCCCCGTCGTTCGCCGACCGACCGCGCGACGCCCAGCTCCTGGCGCTCTGCATGGCCCAGATCGCGTTCTGGATCCCGGGCACGGCCCTCGCCGGCGGACTCGCCGGCTCGCTGGCATCGTTGATCCGCGGGCGCCGCGGCGACGACGCCCCGGACGCCTGACCCCCCGGCTTCCCCGCGGGGAGTCCACGGCGGGCGCATCCTCCGGCCCCTCCAACGCGAACAGAGCGACCCGGAGATGCTGACCATGAAGATGTTCCCCGCCTGCGTGGCCCTGGCCATGGCGCTCGCCGCGCCCGCCGAAGCCCAGTCCCAGCCCCAGAAGACCCTCGTCGAGACCGCCCAGGAGGCCGGGTCCTTCGGCACGCTGATCGCCGCCGCGATCGCCGCGGACCTCGCCGAGACGCTGTCCGGCGACGGGCCCTTCACGGTCTTCGCCCCCACCGACGAGGCCTTCGCCAAGCTCGGCGCGGACACGATCCAGAGCCTCCTGGAACCAGAGAACAAGGACCGCCTGCGCACGGTGCTCCTCCACCACGTCGTCGCGGGCCGCGTCGACGCGCTGACGGCCCTCGGGGCGAAGACCGCGGAGACCCTCGCCGGCGACCAGGTGTCGATCCGCCTCGAAGAAGGGCGCCTCCGCGTCGACGACGCGTTCGTCGTCAAGAACGACATCCAGACCAAGAACGGCGTGATCCACGTGCTCGACACGGTGCTGGTGCCCGCCGAGCCCGCCCTCGAGATCCCGGCCGAACCCCGCGCCGCGGCGCGTGCCACGCTCGAGCGCGCGGTCGAGCTGGGCGCCCCGCGCTTCAACGACGGGGACCCCGCGACCTGCGCCGAGCTGTACGAGCTGGCGCTGGTCGCGGTCGCAGGCCTGGGGCGAGAATTCCTGAGCGCAGAGACGCTCGAGGAGTGCGTGCTGGCCCGGAAGGAAGCGCTGAAGCTCGACGACCCGAAGCGCCGCGCGTGGCGCCTGCGACGCGGCATCGATGCGGTCTACCTCGACCTGGAGCGCGCGGTCGCCGCAGCGCCCGAGTCGAAGCAGCCGGGACTCCGCCCGGTTGCGCAGGGCCGCACCCGCTGACGCGGGAGCGGCTGCCGGGCCCAGGCTCGCGCCGGGCGCGGCTCGTGGTCAGCCAGCGAAGATCCGATCCATCCGCGCGGCGATGTCGCGCAGCCGATCCTCGCCGCCGCCCGGGATCTCGGCGGTGAACCAGCCTTCGTAGCCGATCGCGTCGAAGGCCTTCATCACCGCCGGCCAGTCGCAGTCTCCCTCGTGGAGCTCGACGGCGAAGCCCTTCCACAGGCCCTCGTCGTTCTGCTTCTTGCGGCTGTACTCCTTGACGTCGACCTTGAGGATCCGTGGGCCCAGCGCCTCGATCCAGTGCTCGGGCCACGCGAAGCGCACGACGTTGCCCACGTCGAAGTAGGAGCCGATCCACGGGCTCTCGAACTCGTCGATGTAGCGGCAGAGTTCGAGTGGGCTCAGCAGGAAGTTGTTCCAGACGTTCTCGAGCGCGATGTGGATCTCGAGCTCGGCGGCGAGCGGCAGGACCTCGCGGATGCAGGCGACGGATCTCTCGTATGCGTCGCGGTAGGACACCTGCTTGTTCACGACTCCGGGGACCAGGAGCACACTCGACGCGCCGTAGGCCTTCGCATCGCGGAGCGCGGTGACCAGCGCCTCGATCCCCTCGCGGCGCACCGCCTCGTCCGGCGACGACAGCGGCTTCGACCAGTGCACCGAGTCGACGACGCCGTGGATCGGCAGGCCGCTCGCGTCGCGCGCGTCGAGGACCTCGGACCGATCGAGGCCGTTCGGTGAGTCGAGCTCGACGCCGTCGAAGCCGAGCCGCGCGAGCAGAGCGAACTTCTCGGCGAGCGTCCCACCGCCGCCCACCATCCCAAGCTTGACCGCCTTCTTGCAGGCCCTGTCCCGGCCCGGGCGGGCCGCGCCGAACGGCCCCGGAATCGCGATAGGAGCGGCGGCCGCGCAGGCGGCTGCCCCGAGGAATCTGCGGCGGGACAACGTCATGGTCGGTGCAGCGTATGGTCGGCGCGGAGCCCCGTTCCGGGGGCGGGGCGCGGGAGCGGGAGCGTCAGTCGTCGAGCGTCTTCGGGTGCCAGATGCCCATGACTTCCGGCACGGACATCAGCGCCAGGTCTTCCCAGGAATCGATGTCGAACCGGAGAGCTGCGAGGGCCGCGGTCGGGAACGCATCCTGCGAGCCGGTGAACTGGGCGACGAGGTCTTCGAGTCCCGGATTGTGCGCGACCAGCATGAGCCGCTGCGCGCTGCCGCCACGGCGTCGGGCGACGTCGACGAGAGTGCCCGGCGGAGCCAGGTAGAGGTCCTCACAGACGGCGACGTCCGCGACCCCCGCCGCCTCGGCGACGAGGTCCGAGGTTCGCCGCGCACGCACCGCGGTCGACGCGACGATCCGGTCGGGGACCAGCTCGCGCTCGACGAGGAGCCGACCCATCCGTGGGGCATCCCGCTCCCCCCGCGCGTTCAGCGTGCGGTCGTGGTCTCGGACGCCGGCATCGTCCCAGGAGGACTTCGCGTGGCGGAGGAGGAGGAGTTCGCGCGTCATGCGACCCGACCCTCAGGCCGCGCTCTTGCGGCCCCGGAAGACCGCGACGAAGACGAGCAGGACCGCGCCGGCGAACAGCGCCGGGGACCACCAGAACTGGGCCCAGTCGACGACCTCGGCGCCCGCGTCGGTCTTCGTCGTGACCTGGTCCTTGAGGTCGGTGGCCAGCGTCGCGCCGAGCCCGAGGCCGAGGCCCTGGGTCATCAGCACCAGGAAGCCCTGCGCCTGGCCGCGCAGCTCGCGGGGTGCTGCCTTGTCGACGTAGATCTGCCCGGTGACGAAGAAGAAGTCGTAGCAGATGCCGTGCAGCAGGATGCCGCCGAGGACCATCCACTGGACCTGGTCGTCGGCCGCCATCGAGAACAGCCCGTAGCGGACGACCCAGGCCAGCATGCCGACGGCGAGCATCCACTTGACGCCGAGCCGCGCGAAGAACAGCGGCATCGCCAGCATGAAGATCACCTCCGACCACTGGCCGAAGGACATCGTGTAGCCCGGGGCCTCGAAGCCGGTCGCCGACACGAAGATCGGCGCGTAGGCGTAGTAGGCGGCCAGCGGGATGCAGACCAGGAAGGACGCGATCATGAACACCGCGAACGACGGGTCCTTCATCAGCGCCACCGACCGCAGGCCGAGCAGGTCGGCGACCGACGCGGACTGGCCCTTCGCCGGCGGCGGCGTGTGCGGCAGCGTCAGGCTGAACGCTGCGAGCAGGACCGACGCACCCCCCGCGACCTGGAACTGCAGGCTGTCCTCGTCCGCGCCGAGGAACTTGCTGACGACCACCCCTGCGACGATCCAGCCGAGCGTGCCGAACACGCGGATCACCGGGAACTGCTTCTCCTGGTTCGTGATGCTGTGGAACGCGACGGTGTTCGACAGCCCCAACGTCGGCATGTAGCAGAGCATGTAGACGAGGAGCAACCAGCCGAACGTGTCGGACGTGGCCCCGTCCCCGGCGACGGCCGGCAGCGAGAACATCACGATCCCGCCGAGCAGGTGCATGGTCGCCAGCACGCGCTCCGACGCGAAGAACCGGTCCGCGATCATGCCGAGGAAGAGCGGCGACACCACGGCGGCGATCGGCCCGACCTGGTAGGCCCAACCCACGTCGGCGTCGGCCCAGCCGACGGCCTCCGACTTGATGAAGTTGCCGACGGTCACGTACCAGCTCCCCCAGATGAAGAACTGGAGGAACATCATCACGGACAGCCGGCTGCCCACGGCGCGCTCTTGGGATTGCATCGGGCGCCCATGATGCCGAGACGGACGGGCCGGGCCAAACGCCCCGCTGCGGATTGGGAGAGCGCCGCCGGGTCGGCGATCAGCGCGGCGGCGCGAGGACACCCGCGGCCCGGAGACCGGCGACGAGGCGCT
>JAQCBR010000030.1 GCA_027621295.1 Planctomycetota bacterium | reverse complement strand
CTCTTCGCGGCCGCGTGACCCAGGCTGTGACTTCGTCACGGCCTGTCGGTCGTTGGCCTGTCGGTCGCTCGCCTGTCGGTCGCTCGCCTGGCGGCGGCGTCGCGGTTGCTTGACGCAGGGCTGGCCAGGGGGGCAATCGGTCTTCTGGCTCGGCGCGCTCCCTCGGGTTCGGGGTCGTCGGCGGAATCGCTGGTGCGCTGCCAGCGGGTCCTGGGAGTGGCTGAGCCTTCGGCCAACGATGGGGCGGTTCGCGAGGAAATCGCTCAAGCCGCGGCGGCAAGGGGTCGATGAGACCCCCAAGCCCACGCCGGACGGCGAACCACTCCGGGTGGGCAGGAGATCACCCGATGCGGACCCTTGCGCTTCCCACCCTGCTTCTCTCGCTGGCTGCCTGCGGCACCGTCGCCCGCCAGGACCTTCCCTTCGCCGAACCCAACGCGCTGATGGGGGAGGAGATCCGCCAGCGGGTCGCAGACATCCGCTACCAGCACCGCGACGAGCTGTTCAACAGCCTCGTCTGGCTCGCCCAGACCGGTGAGCAGGCGATTCCCGCGCTGCTCGAGGGGCTGGACGACAGCGAGCCCAAGGTCCGCTCGAACTGCGCCTGGGTCCTCGCGCAGATCGGCGACCGTCGCGTGATCCCTTATCTGCAGACCAAGGTGGACGACGACAGCGAGTCGGTCCGCCTCGAGGTGTCGCGCACGCTGGTCCTGCTCGGAGATCTCAGCCAGTCTCCGCAGCTGATCGAAGGTCTCGACTCGCCCAAGGTCCAGGTGCGCTACCTGTGCCACGAGGCGCTGAAGACCGCCACCGGACGCGACTTCGACTACGACCACCTGACCGAGGACAAGCTGGCGCGGGCGCAGAGCGTGTTCCGCTGGCGCGATTGGTGGGGAAAGCAGGCCGACGACCCGTTCTTCGCCTCGGCCTACGCGCAGCAGCACGGCCTCCGCGCCGAAGCCGCGGCCCGTCCCGCGGCGCCGACCGCCGAGACGATGCCGAGCCCGGAGAAGCAGCAGGACCAGCCGCCAGAGGATCCGGTGCCGAGCGCCGCTCCGACGGGCTCGGGCAACTGAGGCCGCATCCGCACTGGACACAGGGGACGCCGCCGCTCCGCGAGGACGGTGCACGTCCCAGGGACGAGTGAGAGGTGAGACGAGGGAAGCACCCGAAGGGGGCGTCGGCTTCGACCGACGGCCCCTTCGGGTCTGTACGGTCGGTTCGCACGGGTGCGATGGGGCGCGGTCCGGACTAGACTCTGGGCGCCCTTCGTCCCGAGAACCTCTCCGACTGATGCAGCGACTCCACCGCGCCGCCGGCTTCACCCTGATCGAGCTCCTGGTCGTGATCGCGATCCTGGGACTCCTGATCGCGTCCTTCGCCCCCGACATCTTCGGTTCCCGTCTTCGCGCGCGCATCGCGGCGGACCAGCAGAACCTGCGGTGGCACTACCAGCAGTTCACGCTCTACGAGCAGAAGTACAAGAAGCTGCCGTCGAAGACCGGCCACAAGTTCGTGCTGGCCCCGTGGGTCGAGGGCGTCGTCCAGCGGACCGAGCAGAACATGGACCGGTACTGGACGCCGGAGACCAACGATCCGCGGAAGGACGAGCTGAAGGCGCTCGATCCCGAGACGATCTGGCGGAGCTTCGACGAGCTCAGCAGCGAGGACACGAACTACGCGGGCCCCGGCGCGACGGTCGTGCGGCAGCTCCGACTCGGCAACGGCAAGCTGCCGCTGATGGCGGACGACAACGAGTTCGGGCCGGCCTGGGAAGACTGGACGATCAACGTGCTGCTCGGGGACGGCAACGTGAAGGAGCTGACGATCCTGGACCTCCAGGAGTACGGCTTCGACGCCGATGCCGAGGGTGCGAACTTCGACGTCGGACCCGAGTCGGCTCATCCGCTGCTGCAGCAGCTCGAGCGATGAGCCCTCCCGGCCGGGCCTTCGAGCCCGGCCTCGCGGTGGCTCGCCGCCGTCTGGCTCCGGTCGCAAGCTCCCGTGCATGGACGTGTCGAGCGATGCGGCTAACATCCGCGACCCCATGAGCCGCGCCCCGCGCTACCTGCTGACGAGCTACGGCTGTCAGATGAACAAGCTCGACTCCGAGCTCGTCGAGAGTCGCCTGACCGCGGCCGGCTACGAGCGCGCGGAGGGAGAGTCCGACGCCGATGTCGTGCTGCTGAACACCTGTTCGGTGCGCCAGCACGCCGAAGACCGCGTGTGGAGCCGCCTCGGCGTGCTGCGCCAGCTCAAGCGCGAGAAGCCTGGACTCGTCGTCGGCGTCCTCGGTTGCATGGCGGAGGAGCACCAGCGCTACATCCGTGCGCGCATGCCGCACGTCGACCTCGTGGTCGGCCCCTCCGCGTTCGGTGACATCGACGAGAAGGTCGAGACCCTCCGGGCTCGCGGCAGCGACGAAGAGCCTGGCGACGGTGTGGTCGCGGTGGGGCACGGGGTGTCGGGCGACACGATCCGTCGTGACGTCCGGGTCCGACCGCACCGCTCGCAGGCCTATGTCAACGTGATGCGCGGCTGCAACATGCCGTGCTCCTACTGCATCGTGCCCGCGACGCGCGGGCAGGAGATCAGCCGTCCGATCGCCGACATCGTCGAAGAGGTCGAGAGACTTTGCGACGACGGCGTGAGCGAGGTGACGCTGCTCGGTCAGACGGTCAACGCCTACGGTCGCGACCTCGGTCGGGACGTGACCCTCGCGCGCCTGCTGCGCGCGCTCCACGAGATCCCCGCACTGCGCCGTATCGCGTTCATCACCTCGCACCCGAACTTCCTGTCGGCCGAGCTGATCGACGCTCTCGCCGAGCTTCCGCGCGTGTCGCGATACCTGCACCTGCCTGCGCAGTCCGGCAGCAACGCGGTCCTGAAAGCGATGCGTCGCGGCTACACCGCGGAGCGCTACCGCACCCGCGTGGAGCAGCTGCGCGCGCGCGCACCAGACATCGAACTCCACTCGGACTGGATCGTCGGCTACCCGGGTGAGACCGACGAGGACTTCGCGGCGACCGTCGCGCTGATGGAGGAGATCCGGTTCGCGCAGAGCTACGTGTTCAAGTACTCGCCCCGCCCCGGCACCCTCGCGGCCGACGTCGTGGACGACGTCCCCGACGCGGTCAAGGCCGAGCGGAACCGCATCCTCAACGAGGTCCAGGAGCGGCACACGGTCGCGCGGAACCAGGAGTTCGTCGGCTGCGTCCAGGAGATCCTGGTCGAGGGGCCGAGCAAGGTCGCCGGTCGACTCACCGGCAGGACCGTGCATCACCGGATCGTTCACTTCGACAGCACCGACGAACGGCTGGCGGGTCGCTACGTCCCGGTGCGGATCCTCGAGGCCCTCGGGCATTCCCTGCTCGGAGAGCAGCTCGCCGAAGACCACGCGGAGGTGGGTGCATGAGATCGTCGGACTGGATGAAGGAGGCGATCGAGCTCGCGCTGCGCGGGCGCGGCGAGGTCGAGCCGAACCCGCGTGTCGGGGCTGTCGCGGTCCAGGCCGGGCAGGTCGTGGGGCGCGGCTGGCACCGCGTCTACGGCGGTCCGCACGCGGAGATCGACGCTCTGTCCGACGCCGAGCGACAGGGCGCCAAGCCAGACACGTTGGTCGTGACGATGGAGCCGTGCTCCTCGCCGAAGGGGCACGGCGGCAAGAAGACCCCGCCGTGCACCGACACGATCCTGCGCGCCGGCGTGAAGCGTGTCGTGGTCGGCGCACAGGACCCCGACCCGCGCCACCGCGGCGCGGGGCTCGGACTTCTCGAGGATGCCGGCATCGAAGTCGTCGACGGCGTGCTGGCTGCCGAGTGTCGTGCGATCAACAAGCCGTTCGAGCGCTGGCTGCGGCTCGATCGCCCGTGGACCATCGCCAAGTATGCGATCACGCTCGACGGCAAGACCGCGGCCCCGACCGGGGAGTCGCGCTGGATCTCCGGGATGGAGTCGCGCCGCCGTGTGCACGAGCTGCGGACGCGGGTGGATGCCGTCGTGGTCGGGTTCCGCACCGTGAAGACCGACGACCCCGAGCTCACGGTCCGGCACGCCACGGGCCCGCAGCCGCTGCGCATCGCCATCGACCCGTGGGCCGAGATCGATCCGGGCTGCAAGCTCGTCCAGACCGCGGGCGAACACCCGACCCTGGTCCTCGTCCACGAAGAGGCCGACCCGGTCCGGGTCGGCATGCTGAAGGACCACGGCGTCCAGATCCAGGCGTGCAAACCCGCCGGCCGCGGCCGGCGGCTGCACCTGCTCGACGCCTGGCGTGAACTGCGTCGGCGGGACGTCCGACGGATCCTGGTCGAAGGGGGTGGCGGCGTGATGGCGCAGCTCCTCGGCTGGGATTGCGTGGACCAGGTCCTCGCCTTCGTGGCCCCGAAGATGATCGGGGGAGCGCTCGCTCCGACTCCGGTCGGCGGCGATGGCCGCCCGTTCATGGGGGAGGCGTGGCGGTTCGAGGAGATGCAGTGGGCGCCATCCGGCGAGGACCTCGCGATCACCGCATTCCGGTCGAGCGATTCCTGACGGTTCCGTTCCGCCGATCATGCCAGCCCCGGTGGCGTCGGGCGCGGCTGCTGGTCTGGCCCAGTCAGGCTCTGGGGTCCGCGAGGTCCGGTGAGCGGGCCGACCCGTGTCCGTCCGGTCTCCGCGCGTTTCCCCCGGTCCGTGGAGACTTCATCCACATCGGTCACAAGCCGATTTCAGGAGGCGGTTTACATTCTCCACACGACTCAGCGAGCCAGTGGAGAGCGGTCCGGGGACGGACGGTGGCAGCGTTCCCGGTCCCGCGGCTCAGAACGCCGAGATCGTGGCGGCCGGCCCGGGGAACACCTGCGGCCCACCCTCGAACTCGCCCGTCGGATCGCTGACGACCACCGACTCGACCCAGACCGGGATCGAGGCCGGCGGGCCGGGGAGCAGCTCGAACGGGATGGACGCCAACGAGCCATTCGGAACCGGCGTCGCCGCAGCTGGTGACAGCGCGTCACCGAGCAGGATCCGGATGCGTCCCGGGGCGATGATCCCCGCGCGAACCGTGGGGATCGCGGCCATGCCGGTGACGTCCGGCCGGAACCGGATCCGGCTCGGGTCCGTGACGACGTCCAGCTGCATCAACGTCGGGGGCACCTCGAGCGTCCGGAACTCCAGCTCGAGCGAGGACTCGTTCGTCCCCGCCTCGATCTCCACATCGATGACGTGGACCGTCGAGCGGACCTTGCCCGGGTCGTCTTGGGGGCCGCTGTGCGACCGACCTCCCGGCCCCCCGGACGGCGCCGGCGAGTCCGCGTGACCGTCCGCTCGCCGGCCGCCGCAGGCGGCGAGGCAGAGCACGGTCATCCATGTCAGAGGGCTGCGCATTTCCCGGATCCCGGGCTGAGACGGATCGGATCGGGCCCGCGGTTCCCTTCGATCGCCGGACTGTGTCGCATCGAGCTCGACGCTCTGTGCCGATCGCTCGTGCCGTGGGCCGGCCGATTACGCTCTGCCGCGGCGGCCGTCGGATGGATCGCCCGCCTGTCGAGGCCAGCGCTCGGGGGGCGCTGAGCCGTCTCTCGGTGCGGGGCGCTGGGGCAGCTCCCGGCCGAGGGGTCAGCGGAGTTCGATCCGCGCCGGCGCGCCGGGGGCGTCGATCGGAGTGGGCTTGCCGGTCGCATCGGCGGCGAGCGCTGCCTCTGCGAAGACCTCGACCACGGCCGGTCCCGTCCCGGGCACGACCTCGAACGGCACGCGTGCGACCACCCCCGTGCCGAGCGCGTTGGGCTCGCGCGCCGTCCGGGCGTCTCCCAGGACCAGCCTGTACCGGCCGGGGCCGATCGGGCCGCTCCGGGCCTCGCCCTGGAGCGGGGTCGGGTTGGGAAGGAGGCGGATGCGCTCGGGGTCGGCGCGCAGGTCGAGCTGAACGAGGGTCGGTCCTCCACCGTCGCTGGCGATGCCGATCTCGATCTCGCCCTCGGTCTGGCCGGCCGCGAGGCTGGCGCCGCTCACGAGGAGCTTCGCCGGGTTGACCAGCGGAGTGCCGCCGCCGCCGCCGCCGCCGCAGCCAACCAGCGCGACGGTCGAGGCCAGACTCAGCAGCGGATTCAGCGCCCTCATCGCCATAAGCATACGCGGCGTTCGAGGACGGAGCGTCCGGGAGATTCGCTGTGGGACGGTCGGGCTTGTGCCGGTGTCGCGGGTGGCTTCCCATGCGCCCATGGGATTCCCCGCTCGACGGACCGCGCTCGGTCTCACCATGGCACTCACCGCCGCCGTCCCAGCCCAGGAGCGCCCTGTGAACCGGCTCGCGGACGCGACGTCTCCCTACCTCCGTCAGCATCGGCACAATCCGGTCGACTGGTACCCGTGGGGGGCCGAGGCCCTGGAGCGAGCGAAGCGGGAGGAGAAGCCGATCTTCCTCTCGATCGGCTACGCGGCGTGCCATTGGTGCCACGTGATGGAGCGGGAGAGCTTCGAGGACCCGGAGATCGCGAAGGTCCTCAACGAGCGGTTCGTGAACGTGAAGGTCGACCGCGAGGAGCGCCCCGACCTCGACGAGATCTACATGACCGCGCTCCAGGGGATGACCGGTGGCGGTGGTTGGCCGATGTCGATGTTCCTGACGCCGGACCTGCGGCCCTTCTTCGGCGGGACCTACTTCCCGATCGAGGACGCACGCGGCCAGCCGTCGTTCCGCCGCGTCCTCGACCACGTCCACGGACTGTGGACGACGAAGCGCGATGTCGTCCTCGACCACTCCGAGAAGGTCGCCCGCTTCCTGAGGGACAGTCTCGCGCCTGCGGGGGACCCCGAGGAGCTGGCGGTCGAGGACCTGGTCGGGACCGTGGCGGCGAGCGCCAAGCACTTCGATGCCGAGCGCGGCGGCTTCGCTCCTGGGCCCCGGTTCGCTCCGAAGTTCCCGCACGCGGCCGAACTCCGGAACCTCTTGGAGGAGCACGCGCGGACCGGCGACGCGGATGCGCTCCGGATGGCCGAGCAGACGCTCGTCGCGATGGCCCACGGCGGGCTCTACGACCAGCTCGGCGGCGGCTTCCACCGCTACAGCACCGACCGCGAGTGGGCGGTGCCGCACTTCGAGAAGATGCTCTACGACAACGCTCTGCTCGCGCAGGCGTACGCGGATGCGTTCCTCGTCTCGGGCAACCGGCTCTTCGAGCGCATCGCCACCGAGACGCTGGATGCGATGTGTCGCGACCTCCGGGACCCGGAGGGTGGGTTCTGGTCGACGATCGACGCGGACAGCGAGGGCGTCGAGGGGCGCTACTACGTGTGGACCCGTGAGCAGATCGACGCGGCGCTGGGGGACGATGCGGAGGCGGTCGCTCTGCGCTTCGGCGTGCGTCCCGGTGGCAACTGGGAAGGCGTGTCGGTCCTCCGCGCAGCGCTCTCCGTCGAGGATGTCGCGTCCCAGCTCGGCGCGTCGGTCGACGAGGTGCAGGCGCAGCTCTCCCGGGGGCGTGCCGAACTGCTGGCGCTGCGCGGCGAGCGCGTCGCCCCGGCGACGGACGACAAGATCGTTGCCGCGTGGAACGGGATGGCGATCGCAGCTCTCGCCGACGGCTACCGGGTGTTCGGGAACGAGCGCTGGCTCGACGCAGCGCGAGACGCGGCGCGCTTCGTGCTCGGGGAGATGCGCGACGCCGACACCGGCCGGCTCTATCGGACGTCTTGGCGGGGGAGCGTGCAGGTCGCGGCCTACCTGGAGGACTACGCGTGCGTGGCCGACGGACTGTTCCGGCTCTTCGAGTGCGACGGGGACCCGACCTGGCTCGCAGCGGGTCGTGACCTGTTGGGGATCCTCGCGCGGCACTTCTCGGACGACGTGGGCGGGAGCTTCTTCTTCACCCCGGACGATCACGAGGAGCTGCTGACCCGCGCGAACAGCGTCCAGGAGTCAGCGACACCGACCGGGGTGGCGATGGCTGCCCAGGTGTTCCTGCGCGGCTCGCTGCTGCTCGGGGACACGAGCCTGTGGGATCGGGGGATCCGTGCGGTGCGCGCACACCGCAAGGAGTTTGCGGCCTACCCGACCGCGTGCCCCTCGCTCGGGCTGGCGATCCGGCTGGCGCTGGCGGACCCGCGCGAGGTGGTGGTCGTCGGCGAGCCTTTGGACCCGCGCACCGTTGCACTCCGGCGCAAGGTGCAGCGGTCGTATCCGCCGCACCACGGGCTCGTGCTGGTCCACGACGCGAACCGCGAGGCCCTCGAGAAACTCTCGGTGCTGGTGGAAGGCAAGACCGCCGAGGACGGGGTTCCCGCGGCCTACGTGTGTCGGCACGGCGCCTGCGAGGCGCCGGTGACCGATCCGGATGCGCTCGTGCTCGGCCGCGCTCAGGCGGCCAAGTAGCCCCGGTAGCGATCGACGAAGCGCTGCAGCCGGTCTGCGGTCGCAGTCCCGAGTTCGCATGCTTCGTGCGCATCGCCGATCCCGTCCGCGAGGTCGGCGAAGGCGGGGGTGCCGAGCAGGAACGCCGGAAAGGCGTCGTCGACGACCGGTGGCTCGACGAGGTCGACGATCCGCGAGAGCCAGCGGGTCTGTGCCTCGCCGAGTGCGGATCGGAGCTCGAATCGCTCCGCCGGAGTCAGGGACCAGGGATCGAACTCCAGGAGGCGGATCAGGTCAGTGATCGCCCTGGCCTCTGCGCTGTTCGCGGGCTGCGCCATGTCTGTTGGCCGGTTCGTTGGAAGGTCTGGGCGTATCGCGCCCCTCTCCGTTGCCGATCGGCGTCTGACCGTCCAATCTTGAGCCTGCTTGACCTCCGCCTCGGTTCCCCCCTTCCGCCTCCTCGGCCCGGTCGACATGCCGGAGGCCCGGCGACTGGCGGCGCGCGCCGGCGCGCACGGGGTCTACGTCGACAACAGCCTCGCGGCTGGCGACGGCTTCCAGGAGCTGGTGGGCGTGCCGCACCCGGCCGGTGAGCTCCGCGTGTTGGCGTGGCTCGGCGAGCGAGGCAACCTCGTCGTGCTCGCGGACGAGTCCGACCGAGACGGCGCGCGTGAGCTGGTCGCCTACCTGCACGGTCGTCGGTCCGTGTGGCGGATCTGCCTCGGGCCGGAAGCCATCGTCCGAGCCTTGGCCGAGGCCGAGCCGGGGCAGATCCTCGTCGACCGGACCCAGGTCTACTACCGAGCGGAGTCGTCCAGGGTGCCGCGTCCCGCGTCCAACTCCGAGGTGAGGCTGGCCGTCCGCGCGGATGTTCCGGCACTCGTCGACGCTTCGCTCGATCTCCACGCTTCCGACCTGATGGTGCCAGCGTGGCGGGTGCACCGGGGGTGGCTGAAGGACAGCGTGCGCGCGCGGGTCCGCGCTGGTCAGACGTTCGTCATCGGACCGGTCGGCGCGCCGATCGCGAAGCTCGACCTCGGCAGCTCGGGCTCGGCTGGCGTCGTGCTCGAGGGTGTGCACACGGTGCGTGCGTCCCGCGGCCTCGGCCTCGCGTCGCGCCTCGTGGGGGCGGTCGCGGCGCGCCTCGTCGATGCGGTGCCGACCGTCTGCCTGCACGTCGACGAAGACAACGTCGCCGCACGGCGTGCCTACGCGCGGGCTGGTATGGAACCCGTCGGCACGTGCCGTCTGCTGCTCCGGGTCTGACAGGCTGTGACGGAATCAGCCGACAGCAGTGGGTCACAGGCTCTGACCGGCGGATGCGGTCACGCTGTTTGGCTGCCGCTCGCGGCCCGTCTCGCGCCCGCGCGGCTGCCGATCCGGAGTCCTCGTCGGGTCAGCGTGGGCCGGTCGCGAGGAACGCCAGCGCCTGGCCCGGTGCGAGCAGCGGGTGTTGGAGCGGAGCCCTGAGGTCGAGTCGCAGCAGGTCGGCTCGCGTCTCCCGGAGCACGTCGTCGGCTTCCTCCCGTCGACCGAGCTCGCGCAGGACCCGTGCGAACGCGGCCCGAGTCAGCGGAGCATCGCGGAGCCGGAGTGCGGTCGCCAGCTCGCGAGCTTCGTCGGCGGCGCTGCCGGAGGCCCGTGCGATCGCTGCGCGGACCCGTGCGGCGTCCCCGTCCCGGTCCGCCTGCTCGAGGGTGCCTGCCGCGATCCTGGCGACCTCGGCGTCGCCTCGGGCGGCCGCCGCGAGGCCCTCGACGTAGGTCAGCGCGTGGACGATCGCAGCCTCGTTGTTCCAGGCGACGTTGCGGATCGACTCGAGCCTGAGCGAGAGATCGGGAGGTGCGCCGAGCAGCACGAGGACCTCGCCCGCGTCCGCGAGCTCGACCGCCCGTCGAGGCAGCAGCGACGGTCGCTGGCGGAGCCACTCCATCGACTCGACGAGCGCAGTCAGGGCGTCGTCACGGCGATCGCGCAGCACGGCGAGGGATGCCTGCATGCGCAGCACGTCCAGGCCGAACGGAGAATCCTCCGGAGTGCGGTCGCGAGCCTCCGTGAGCAGGTCTCCCAGTTCGTCGACTTCGCCAGCTGCGAACAGCGCGAGCGCACGTGGCAGGAACGTGGTCTCGAACGGGAGGTTCCGCGCGATCTGATCGGCGGCTTCGAGCGCACCAGGGCCGTCACCGAGGCCCAGGCGCGCGAACACGAGGTGGTAGACGGGCCACGGGATCGAAGGCCACCGCGCGCGCAGCGAATCGAACGTCGGCTCCGAGCTGCCGAACTGCCCCAGGAAGCTCTGCGCGAGTGCCTGGGTGTAATGGCCGTGCGGGTCGTGGGGCCGGTCCAGCAGGAACGCTTCGCCCAGGGCCAGCAGCTGCTCGTCGGCGGCACGCGCGTTGACCGGGCCTCGGACGCGTGCCTCGGCCAGCAGCAGCACGCGCGCGAGTCGGTGGGCAGTGGTTGGCGAGAGGCGCCTGCCGAGCGCGCCGAGTGCGGAACGTGCGGTCGAGATCGCCTGCGCAGGTTCGCCGCGGGCGAGCTGCCAGGAGGCGAGCACGTTCCAGGTCAGTGCACAGCCAGGGTCGGCGCGGCGCGCTCGCTCCAGGATGTCCTTCAGGTCCGCTCCGCCCGGCTCGAGCTCGAGCGCGCGTTCGGTCAGGCGGACGCAGTCGGGTGAGACCGTGTAGATGTCCGCGATCGGGGGAGGCGTGAACCGGAGATCCTCGCCGAGCGCGATGCGCGCGCGCGCCGCGAGCTCGTCGGCAGCCGTGGTCGGGTCGTCCGGATCGCAGGCTGCGGCACACAGCGGCAATGCGGGCGCACCGCTGCGCTCCAGCGTCAGCGCCAGCCGTCGTGCGGCGAGGTCGAGGGTCGGCACGATCGCGTGGTCCGCAGGCGCATCCTCGAGTCCAGCAGCGACGTCGAGGAACGGCGAGAGCCGGAGCGCCTCGCGAAGCCCTGCGCCCAGCAGCACGGTGTCGACCGTGGTACCCGGCGACGTCACCGTCACCTGGATCGGCCGGAGTCGGACCCTCGTGCCGGGTGCCAGCGGGGACACGACCTCCTGGCGGAACGCGATCGCGCGCGCTTCGGCCGCAGACGGAGCGGGAGCGACCGTCGGCGTCGAGCAGCCGCACAGCGCGACCGTCGCCAGCGCGACGCAGGCCTGCGAGAGATCGCGGCGAGCTCTACGCATCGGGCACGAACTCCTCGAGGTACTGGGGCAGCATGCGCCGCCACGTGATCCAGTCGTGGTCCCAGTCGGCGCCCCACTCGTCGACGCGGTTGGGGACCCCGCGCTTGCCGAGCACGTCGGCCGCGTTCCACGACTGGGCGGGCTCCTCCCAGCGACCCGTCCCGTGGGCGAACAGAACGAATCGCTGCCGGAGCTGGGCGAGCTGCGGTCCGTCCTCGGGAAGGTGCGGGACGAACATCATCGGAGAGGCGAGGTACCAGTCGTGGTTCGGCTGGCCACGCAGGAACTTCCGCGGCTCGAACGTGCCGCTCATGCAGATCGCCTTGGTGAACAGATCCGGATGGCGACAGATCGCTGCGAATGCTTCGAACGCGCCGATCGATGCGCCGGCCAGGACGATGTCGAGATCCTTCGGATTCCCGCAGTCCTGCCGGATCGCGGGCACGACTTCCTCGGCGAGGACCGCATCGAACTGGTGTTGGACGCGGGCTGCGCTCTCGATCGAGTCGTCGTGCTGGAGCCAGGACTGTCCGGCGATGCTGTCGACGGAGTAGACCTTGATGCGGCCGGCCTCGAGGAGCGGCGCGACAGCATCGATCAGGTGGAATCGCTCGCCTTCCTCGGCGTCGCCCGCAGCGGTGGGGAACACGAGGACCGGGGTGCCGACCTCTCCCCATCGGGAGACCGTCACGTCGCGCCCGGCGCGGTGTGAGTACCAGGTGGAGCTGACCTTGCTCATGTTCGGCTCGCGGCGTCGTTCTGGCGCCAGTCCTGGATCCGGGTCCAGAACAGCTCGGTGAACTCGTCGTGTTCGTGCTCGGGGAACAGTGCCTCGACCTTCGCACGCACAGCGGACCGGCAGCGGTCGGTTCCGAAGTAGTCCCAGGCGAGCTCGTCGAGGTGGGCCAGGTGGGTGGCACAGAACTCCTCGAAGCGATCCGCTTCGAATCGCTCGCGCGCGAGCGCTGCGTAGCGACGGAGCTTGTCGCGGTAGGGCGCGTCCGGCTCGGCGGCGATCGCGTAGAACGGAGTCCAGTCGAGGTTCTGTCGGAACTCGCGCTTGGTCGCCGCGCAGAACAGCGCCCAGCGGAGCTTGGCCTTCACGAGCCACGGGAAGTGCACGTGGAGCGACGTGACCTGGGAGTCTGGGCACGGGTTCGCGAAGTCGATCGGATGCCAGATCCCATCGGCGTAGAGCATCTCCGCCGAATTGAAGTCCCACCCGAAGAACGCGTTGATCGTCAGCGTCGTGTCCTGGACGACCTGGAGCTGCTCGGCGTCGAGGAAGTCACGGTCGGTCGTGTAGCGGTCGTGGAGCGGAGCTGAAGGTTCGTAGCGGACCGCGTGGACCTGTGGGCCGATGCCGATCCCACGCACGAAGAGCTCGAACGGATCGACACCCTTCTGCAGGTGCATCACGAATCGGCCGCTCTGTTCGTACGCGTCGCGGAGCTGCTGCTCGTCGTCGACGCGGCTGACGCCGACCCAGCCACCGCCGTCGTAGGGCTTCATGAACAGCGGATAGCCGAGACGACCGCCGAGTTCGCCGAGGTCGAAGAGTCTCGCGTAGCTCTGCAGCGTCCGCTCGAGGTCGGGTCGGTCCTCGTATTCCTTCGGTGGCACGAGGATCGTCCGAGGGATCGGCATCCCGAGCCGCATCATCGCGCAGTAGGTGGTCTGCTTCTCCATCGACTGCACGGACCACGGGTTGTTGAACACGTAGGTCCCGTCGAGGATCACCGCCTTCTTGATCCACTCGCGGCGCGTGTGATACCAGTGCGTCAGCCGGTCGACGACGAGGTCGTAGGGAGTCGGATCCCCGAGATCGAACGGTTCGATGGGCACGCGGTCGACCTGGAAGCGGATGCGCGCTCCGCTGGCGGCGCCGTCCCTCGCGCGGCGGCCACCCCCGGCGTCGGTCGTCACGGTCGGGTCCGGCAGCTCCAGGTCGAGCTGGGCAACGAGGTCCTCGAAGCACCGAGGCCAGCAGATGTCGGCGCCGAGCGAGAGGCCGATGCGGCGTGTGGTCGTGGGCATGGGACGAGGGCGGGATGGTAGCCGCAGACCTGGGCGCATCCCACGAGCACCGGCGCCGGCGGCCGGCTGACTACTCGTAGACCATCCAGAGCGGGCCCGGGAACAGCCAGGAGAGGCCCTCGCGGAGCCGGTCTCGCCAGTTCTCCCAGTTGTGGCCGTCGCGCTGCTCGACGAACCGCACATCCATACCGGTGTTCTGCAGCAGCGGGATCAGCGAGCGGTTGTAGTAGATCAACGACTCGTAGGTCCCGCAGGTGACGAAGACGCGCTCGGACGGCTTGCCGGGGCTGTCGCGGAAGGCGTTCACGAAGTCGACGACGGGGTCGAAGGCAGGGCTGCGCCCGTGGTCCCGGCCGATGTCCGTGAAGATGAACGAGCCGGACTGCAGGAGCAGCCGGCCGAATCGTCCGGGGGAGCGCCACGCGGCCGCCAGCGACGCGACCGCCCCGAAGCTCGCGCCCATCAGTCCACGCGCCTCGCTCCGGTCGACCAGAGGCCAGCGGTCGGCGAGGGCTGCGGGGAGTTCGTCGGTGACGAAGGCCGCGTGACGGTCGTCGTCCGCATACTCACGGATCCGGTCGGGCGAGGCGGTCAGCGCGATGATCATCGGCGGGATCTCGAGCCTGTGGATCAGGTTGTCGAGGACGGTCCGCAGTTCGGCGAACCGGACGTAGTCGGGCCCGTCGTGGACGATCAGGAGCGGATAGCGCCGCGACCTCCGGTAGCGCGCCGGGAGGTAGACCTCGACGTCGCGGTCCTCGCCGAAGCTCCGGCTCGGGACCGACAGCGAGACCATCTCGCCCCTCCGCGCCTGTTCGTCCTCGTGGACCCAGTCCGGAACGAAGTAGCCGGAGCCCTGGACCACCGAGTTCGCGCCGTAGGGGTCGCGGGCGAGCTTCGGATTCAGCGGGTCACGGATCAGCGCCTGCTGGTGCCCGTGCGCCACGCCGAGCTTGTACTCGACGCGGGACCCGGGCGGCAGGTCCATCGTCAGGTGCCAGAGGTCGGTGCCGCCGACCCTCTGGAATGCCATCGAGGACTCGAGTCCGTAGATCCAGTGGACGAGTTCGACCGACGATGCGGGGCCGTGGAACGCGAACGTCGCGCGATCGCCATCGACGATCGGGAACTCACGTCCGCGAAGCCAGGCTGCGATCTCGTGCGGTGCGGGCGGCGGCCCCTGACGCAGCAGATCGCCGAGTGGATGGGCGCTCATGCGAACGCCTCCAGGCGGCCGGACGGAGCCAGGACCTCGGCTCTCGTGCGTGCCCGCCAGCGGTCCCGATCCCACGCCAGCATCTCACCACCGGACAGTGCGACGCAGCTGTCGGGCGCGAAGCGCTCGGCGATCAGCGAGACGCGCTCCGGGTCGTCGAGACGGAGTCTGTGCTTCGCGTGCGGAAGTGGCACGAGCCCACCGATCAGCCCGAGTCCGGCTTCGAACACCTCGACGTTGCCCTGTCCCTGCGGCGGGGAATCGTGGAAGAGGATCACGCGGTGCGACAGCGCCATCGCGCCCGCTGACCAGGCGACCACGGGCAGTTCGGGGCAGAGGTCGAGCACGCCGAGCAGGCGCAGGCGGTTGAGCAGGATCGCGACGTGACCACCGGCCACGCAGAGAGCGGCACAGGGGCGGAGGATGTTCCGGAGCTCTTCGCGGTGGCGAGCGACGGCCGGCCGTTCCTCCGGACGCCACTCGTTCCAGAACGCCTCGTGCATCCCGCGGAGCCGGTCCAGGTGGGTTCGGTCGAGGGTCCGGATCGCCTCGATCGCGTCGCGTCGCTCTGCTGCGGCCATGTCGAGCGCCGCGTCAGGCACGTCAGCGAGACCGCAGGCCGCGTCCACCGCGTGGGCCAGGCGGTGCTGGTGCAGGGCCTGGAGGCGGCGCATCCGATCGTGACGCGCGCGCACCGCCGCGTGCAGCTCCGGGTCTTCGCGGTAGATCGTCTCCACGCGGGAGAAGACCTCCAGATTGACGACCGGGCGTGCGACGTGCTCCTGGAGCTCGTCGTGCTCGAGTTCGCGTTCTTCCCAGCCGGCGGAGCACAGTGCGACCGGCGTGTGGTCGTCGTCGCAGCCGAGCGCAGCCAGCGCTTCACGGACGAGGGGCACGTGCCGCTGGGGGCCGAGGACGAGAACCGGTCGCGTGCCCATCACGAAGCCAGCACGCGCAGCTCGGCGGCGAACGCGTCGAAGATCTCGATCGTCGTGGCCAGGTCCGGATGACGGACGACGACCCAGCCGTCTCCGGTCACGACCTGGCGCCAGTCACGTCGGGGCTGGCCGACCGGAACGAGGTCGAGGTGGGCCACGTGCTCGCCGTGGCGGCGCAGCAGGTGGTCGAGTCCCTCGTGGGCACTGATCCGTCCCGTGCCGTGCGCGCGCTTGAAGACAGCGCCTGCGTTGTAGCGGCGGTCGGCCTGCTGCGAGAACGTCCGGTGGACCACGGCCTCGGCCCAGCCGCGGAACAGGTCGACGTCGCTCGCGTAGTTCATCACGTGGGTGAGGCGGCCGCCGGGCGCCCGTCCGCCGATCTCACCGAACACCGCGTCGCCCTGGGCGTTCAGGAACCACTCCATGTGCGCGATGCCGGTGTCCCAACCGAGCGTCGACAGCACGGCGCGGCCGAGTTCCCTTCCGCGTCGGATCGGCTCGGGTTCCAGGTCGCGCAGCGCGATGACGCCGGGGCTGATCCACTCGTTCAGCCGCGCGACCAGCGGCTTGGGGCGATACCACGCGACGTTCTCGTAGGCGACGTGTCCACCGATCGAGATCGTGTCGAACGTGAACTCTTCGCCGTCGACGTACTCCTCGACGTTGACCTCGGGCACGTGCCGCATAGCGGCGATCGCGGCGTCCAGTTCGGGGGCTGTGTCGCACCGGTAGGTGTCCGCCGAGCCTGCGCCGTCGACGGGCTTGATGATCAGCGGTAGACCGATGCGGTCGGCGGCCCTCCAGACCTCTTCCCGCGTCCGCGCCCGCGCATGCTGGGGCGTGCGCAGTCCGGCGCGGTCGAGGACGTCCTTCATCCGCACCTTGTCACGGAACGGAATCGTCTGCTCGACGGTCAGGCCGGGCACGCCGAACGCCTCGCGCATCCGTGCGACCAGCACCATCCCGGGTTCCCACAGGCACTCGACGCGATCGATCGAGCGATTCCGCATCCAGTCCGCGACCGCGCGCACCGTGCGTTCCTCGGCCCAGAGGTCGTCGACGCGGAGGTAATCGGTCAGAGCCTCCCGGACCTCGGGACGGAGCGCCTGGACGGGCTGATCGCCCACTCCGTACACCCGGGCCCCCGCAGCGGCCAGCGCGCGCGTGAAGTAGGGCATGTCGTCCGGGAAGCCCGGCGAGAGCATCACGACGTTCA
The DNA here is from genome assembly GCA_027621295.1 of Planctomycetota bacterium. Classification (GTDB taxonomy): domain Bacteria; phylum Planctomycetota; class UBA1135; order UBA1135; family UBA2386; genus JAQCBR01. The sequence goes on along the minus strand of JAQCBR010000030.1, from coordinate 19,568 downwards.
TGGTCGCTTCGGAGGATAGGCGGGGAGATGTGCTGCGCCAGCACGAACGCCCCAGCGCAGTCCGCCTCGGTGCGGCTTAGGATCGTCGGGGATGACGCAGCACAAACCCCGTGTCTTTCGCGCGCTCCTCGCGCTCGTCCTCGTCCTGCCGCTCGTCACGACTTCCGGGTGCTCGACGGTCGCCGGCACGGCGGTCAGTCCGATCACCGGCGGCATCGACCTCAACCGCGAGTTCTACCGGGACCGGAGTCGGCGCGGAGAGTGGGCGTGGGCGCCGTTCATCTTCGTGGGGGGCGCGGTCGCGGGTCCGTTCGTCGCGCTCTACAACGGCGTCCGTCACGACGTGACGGTGTTCCGCGACTGGTATCCGTACTGGCGAGACTTCGGCGAGGTCTTCGAGCCGTTCGGGATGATCAACCGTCGCGGCTGAGTGCACCGCGCTCGGGGATCACGAGGGGCGGCACGCCGGCGCGGTGGCGGAGCCAGTCGATTCCCCGGTGCAGGTGCTTCTGACGGACGAGCGCCAGCTCGACCCGGCGTTTGCCCGGGAAGTCGACGAGCGCCACCGCCACGAGGATCGTCAGCAGTCCCTGTCCCGGCAGGACCAGCATCGCGATCCCGAGCGCCAGCAGCGGCCAGCCGATGAGGTTCCGCGCCGCAACGGCGAGTGCGTGCACGACCGGATGCCTGTAGGGCTTCGGTCGGTCGTGACGGAGGAAGAAGTCCGACGGCATGCGGACGATCAGCCAGGGTACGAGCAGCAGTCCGCCGACGAACATCACCGTCGACGCGACGAAGGCCGCGGTCGTGATCGCTGGATGGGCATGGACGTAGTCGTAGATCCTGTCCAGCGCGCCGTCGTGCGGCGGGTCGGACATGCGGGTGGCCGCCGCAGCGAGTCCTGGCAGCGATCGGCTGACTGGGGGCATCGTGGGGATCAGCCGAGATCGACCCGGACGAGTTCGACGACCCTTCGCAGCGCGTCGCGCACCACCGAGGTGTCCTGGTGTCGCAGGAGCACGTAGCCCTCTCCCTCGTAGCTGCCGGACGGCGTCTGTCCGGGGCGCGGTAGCTTGGCTTCGACGACCAGCCCGCCGAGTTCGCGGCGGACATCGTCGATCCCGCGGATGCCCTGCACGGCCGCCCCATGGCCCTGGGCCCGCAGGTAGGCCGCGCCAGCCGCATACTTGCGCGTCGGGATCTCGAACTGCCCGTGCGTGACGAGCCGCGCCCAGGCGACGTAGAAGTCGGTGTCGTGGGCGAGGCTCAGGAGGCTCGTGAACTGCGCGCCGGGCGGGCGCGCCGCGACCTCGGAAACTGCGATCGATCCATCGTCGCGGCGGAACCACTCCATGTGGGTCATGCCGGTGTGCATGCCGAGCGCGTCGAGCGCGCGGGGGCCGGCCGAGAAGATCTCACGGAAGTCCGGCGAGTCGAGCTCGCGGGGCAGGAGGACGTTCCACTGGATCCACGGGTTCTGGACGACCTCGAGCGGAGTCGGCGTGTAGGTCGAGACCGAGTGGAATACGTGGCGTCCGGCGATCGACACCGAGTCGAACGAGAACTCACGGCCCTGGACGAACTCCTCGAGGAGGAGCGGCTCGGCGGCGGACGGAGGGCAGCTCGCCAGGTGTGCGCGCAGCTGCTCCGGGTTCTCGACCCGGACCGTGCTCTTGGCACCGGCTCCGGCGGGAGGCTTGGCGACCAGCGGGTAGCCGATGGTCGCCGCGTTCGCGAGCGCCTCGCCGTCGGTCGTCGCCAGTGCGTGCCTCGCGCAGGGAATCCCGTGGGCGCGGAGCACTTCCTTCATGCGCGCCTTGTCCCGGAAGTTCCGCGCTGCGTCGGGTGACGTTCCCGGGAGACCCAGACGCGCCCGGGCGTCGGCGAGGGGCACCTGGAGCTGCTCGAGGATGCCGATCAGCGAGTCCACCCGATGGCCGAAGCGCCGCTCGAGCTCGCGGACGCCGAGGACGAGGCCGTCGCCGGTCAACGCGTCGCGGACCTGGGCGAATCCGGCGATGCGCGCGCGCAGATCCTCGGGGATGCGCTCGATCGGTTCCTGGCTGACCACGCCGATCCGGACGCCGGGAACGTGTGTCGCCGCGCGCACGAAGCGGAGCGTGTTCTCGAGCGCGAAGGGGGCGGCGAAAACGCAGTGGTGCATGGCTAGGATCGGGCCGGACCGCAGGGGCCATCGGAACGGTCCGGACGACGCCCCGCAAGGGCAGGGCCACGTTCCCGCCCGTTGGTCATGCCTGAGCAGCCGCCATGAGTCTCCGCATCTGTCTCGTCTCGTCCGAGGTGGCCCCGTTCGCGAAGACCGGCGGGCTCGCGGACGTCGTCGCCGGTCTCGGTCGCTACCTCGCGTCCGAGGGGCATGACGTGCGGATCTTCCTGCCACTCTACGGCAGGATCGCGCGCCAGGACGCGCCCCGCGAGGAGGCTGCCGAGATCGCCGCGGTCAGCGTGCGTTTCAACGGCTCGATGCAGACGTTCCGCTGCCGGGTCGGGACCCTGCCCGACAGCACGGCCAAGGTCTACTTCGTCGACTGTCCGGAGATGTTCGAGCGGGAGCCGATCTACTCGTCGACCTACGAGGACGAGCACATCCGCTTCGGGCTCCTGTGCCGCGCCGCGCTCGAGTCCTGCCAGCGGCTCGGCTGGTCGCCGGACGTCATCCACTGCAACGACTGGCACACCGGGCTCCTGCCTCTCTACCTGAAGTCGCTCTACGCGTGGGATCGGCTCTTCGCGAAGACGCGGACTCTCCTGACGATCCACAACATCGGCTACCAGGGGCAGTTCCCGGCTCGCGTCGTCGGGGATCTCGGGCTCGCTGATCACCGCTCGGCGTTCCACCAGGAGGACCTCGCGAAGGGTGAGGTCAACTTCCTGAAGACCGGATTGCTCTACGCGGACTGGATCACGACCGTGAGCCGGACCTACGCGCACGAGATCCAGACTCCGGAGGGTGGTCGCGGGCTCGAAGGTGTGCTGGGAGCCCGCGCGAGCGCGCTGACGGGCATCGTCAACGGGGTCGACTACGGCACCTGGGATCCGGCGGTCGATCCGACGATCCCCGCGCGCTACACGGTCGATGACCTGTCGGGCAAGGCGGTCTGCAAGCAGAAGCTGCTGGAGCGATTCGACCTCGACGCCAGCGATGGGTCGCTGGTGCTCGGGATCGTGTCGCGGCTGACTGGTCAGAAAGGCTTCGACCTGCTGCCCGACGTGCTTCCGGTGGTGATGCGCGATCCGCGGGTCCGCCTCTGCGTGCTCGGGAGCGGTGAGGGGCGCTACGAGGAGTACTTCCAGTGGCTGCGTGACAAGATGCCGGAGCGGGTCGGGATCTATCGCGGCTACCACGAGGAGCTCGCGCACTGGATCGAGGCTGGTTCCGACGCGTTCCTGATGCCGTCCGCGTTCGAGCCCTGCGGGCTGAACCAGATGTACAGCCTGCGCTACGGGACTCCGCCGCTGGTCCGGAAGACGGGCGGGCTCGCGGACACGGTGGAGCCGTTCGACCGGGCGACGCGGACCGGGACCGGCTTCGTCTTCGAGGACTACGACTCCCACGCGCTGCTCGCGGCCATGCAGGAGCTGCTGCGCGCGTTCGACGACCCCGAGGGTTGGCGTCAGCTCATCCGGAATGGCATGACCCAGGACTTCTCCTGGGCGAAGCAGGGGCCGGACTACGTCGCGCTGTACCGACGGCTGATCGGCTGATCCGGGCGACTCCACGGAGGCAAGGCATGCACGTCCTGATGGTCGAGCCCGCGTTCCCGCGGGCCCAGAGAGAGCACACCCGGGCGCTGCGTGCGGTCGGAGCGCGGGTCACCGGGATCGGTGAGCGTCCGCTCGAAGCGCTCGACCCCGAGCTCCGATCGTGGCTCTCCGGCTACGAACGCGTGCAGCGGGTCACGGACGAGGCCGAGCTCGAAGCTGCGGTGCGTCGCGTCCAGGCGCGCGGTTGGGTCGATCGGCTCGAAGCGACCGTCGAGTCCCACGTCCTGACGACTGCGCGCGTGCGTGCGCGCTGCGGCATACCCGGCACCTCGGAGCGGACCGCGTTCCTGTGCCGGGACAAGGCCGCGATGAAGCACGAGCTGCGTGAGGCGGGCGTGCCCTGTGCCCGTTCGGCCGGCGTCTCCGATCCCGAGGGCGCCCGCGGATTCGCGCGTGAGGTCGGCTATCCGCTGATCATGAAGCCGCTCGATGCGGCTGGAGCGAAAGGTGTGCTGCGCATCGACGACGATGCGGGTCTCGAGCGTGCGATCGTCGAGGTAGGGCTCGACCGGGGTCTTCCGGCAGCGCTCGAGGAATGGGTCGAGGGACACGAGGGTTTCTGGGACACGCTCTCGGTCGGCGGGCGCGTCGTCCATGAGTTCGTCAGCCACTACTTCCCGAACGTCCTCGAGGCGATGCGGGCTCGCTGGATCTCGCCGCAGATCATCTGCACGAACCGTCTCGACGATCCGAGCTACGGCGAGCTCAAGGCGATGGGGCGGAAGGTGCTCGGTGCACTCGGGATGGAGACCTCCGCGACGCACATGGAGTGGTTCTTCGGGCCGAAGGGGCTCCGGTTCTCGGAGATCGGCTGTCGTCCTCCGGGGGTCGGCATGTGGGACGTCTACTCGGCGGCGAACGAGCTCGATCTCTACGAGGAGTGGGCGCGTCTCGTCGTCCATGGAGGCACCGACCGCCGCCCGTCACGGCGCTACGCGGCGGGACTGATCGCGCTCCGTCCCGAAGGGGACGGCACGATCCGCGGCTACGAGGGGCTCGACCGCATCCGCGACCGCTACGGCGATCGGATCGTCCGCGAGCACTTCCCGGAGCCCGGTACTCCGACCCAGCCGGTCGAATCGGGCTACCACGCGAACGCTTGGCTGATCGCCCGTCACGAGGACTACGACGAGCTACGCCGCTGCCTCGACGACATCGGGCAGACGGTCCGCACGCTCGTGCGCTGATCGGGAGAGATGGTTCCCGGTCAGCCTCGGCCGAACCGCAGTTCGGCCCCCTGGGTCGTCGCTGCTCCGGCGCCGGCGGGATCGAGCACGACCCACTGGGAGTAGAGGCGGAATCCGACCATCTGCAGGTCGTTCGGGACCGTCAGCGACGCCGCCGCGGTGCCGAACAGGTTCGTGGAGGCACCCACGACGAGGCCGGGGCGGGCGAGGAGCGTGCAGTTGCCGAGTCCGAACGGTGACAGCGGCAGCGAGGAAGCAGTGATGTCGAAGTTCAGGAGCGCTGGCTGGAGGGATGCCGCTCCCGAGCACAGCATCGTCAGGCTCTGCCCGATCGACAGGCTTCCGCTGTACGAGATGCCGGGGACGATTCCGGCTCCGGTCGGGCAGCCGATGCCGTAGGTCGTGAACGAACCGGGGACGACTCCGCCGAACAGGTAGTCGATCCATTCCGGATGGTCGACGAAAGGATTGCGGTTGCCCTGGGCGCCGAAGATCACGTCGTTGCGCGTCTGTTCGAACGCATCCGGTGGGTCGGCGCGGTGCCAGTCGAGCAGCGTCGAGAGGACGCCCATGTAGGCGGTCGAGCGGTTGGACGAGGACTGGCCGGCCGCGATCAGCGAACGGTCGTCGGTGACGATCAGATCCGGCTCGTTGACGCCGGTGCCGCCGTGCGTGCCGCCCTCGTAGCGGACGTCCATGTAGAAGATCGCGCGGGCCAGGTCGCCCTTCCGTCCGGCCCAGACCTCCCAGGTCCCGAACGCGCCCGCGGAGCCGGAACGCCAGTTGGACTGGCCCGGGTGGGTTCCCGAGCCGCCGCCCATACCGTTGTTGGCCAGCGTCGGGTACTCGGCGCAGCCCGAAGAGCAGTCGTCGAACGGAAGGTTGCTGCGGGAGCTGTTGTAGCCGGCGTCACACAGCCAGAGCGCGTGGCAGTCCGTGTACGGGTAGTTGTCCGTCCCGTCGTTCGGGAAGCCGTAGCTCTTCGGCCACACGTGCTCCCGGTTGTATCCCGACACGCGATCCGAGACGGTCCGGAACGACTGGTTGCGGTAGACGTCGAGAATCCGCGACGCGGAGTTCGGGTCGACCTGCGCGGCCTCCAGCACGTCCCATGTGTCCAGCGAGGAGGCGGTGTAGGGGAGTCGCTGGTGGTCGTCGATCACCGCGTGCAGCGTGGCGCGGAGTCGGACGGCGGACGAGGAATCGACGGACGCGTAGTATCCAGGCGGAGCCTGGGCGACGAGCGCGAGGCTCGACGCGTACAGCGCGACCGCCGTGCGCACGAGGGAGGTTCGCATCGGCGGGGAGGGAGGGAGACTCCCCGAATCGTACGCTCGCCCTTCGGGTGCGTCACGTCCCTGGAGGCACGACCGCGCGTGTGATCGACGCGACCTCGACGCCGTCGAGTGCCGGCGCATCGACCGCGACGGCTGCGCAGTGCGTCGGTGCTATCGGAAGTTCGAGCAGCTCGATCCGATCCAGCGGGGCGCCCGGCCGCACCCGCGCGCCGCCTTCGGCGGCCAGCTCCACCTCGGCCGCCGACAGGGTTCCAGCGATGCCGGTGCCGGCAGCCTTGAGCGTGGCTTCCTTCAGGGTCCACGTGCGCCAGAAGCGTCGGGCGAAGGTGCTCCCGGACTCCGGTCCGAGGGCGTGCAGCTCCCGTTCGGTCAAGAATCGCTCCAGGCGGCGACCCGGAAGTCGGCGTGAGATCGACTCCACGTCGACCCCGACCGAGCTGTCGGCGGTCGCGCAGAGCGCGCAGACGACGAGGCCTCCACCGTGGCTGAGATTGAACGCCGGTGCGTGGACGGACGGCCCTCGAGCCAGCGGCTTCCCGTGATCGCCGAGGTCGAAGCTCCACTCATCGGGACGGGTCCCGGTCGTTGCGGCCAGAGCGCGACGCGCGAGCCAGCGTCCCAGCAGGAAGTCCGTCGCGTCCTCTCTTCGTGCGAAGCGACCCGCTCGGTCGTGCTCCGCGACGTCGAGCCAGGACGTCGCCTCCGCGAGCAAGGCGGCGTCCGCGTCCGCCGCGTGAAGCCACGTCACGTGCAGTTCGCAGCTTCGGGTCACGGCACTGGCTCGGTGTGGGCGCCGCGGCCCGCCCGCGAACGGGACGAGAGCGGCAGCGGAACCCGGACTCGGTCGATCAGGCGATCGTGATCGAGTCGTCGAGGTAGACGTCCTGGATCAAGTGGAGGAGCTCGACGCCCTCCTTCATCGGGCGCTGGAACGCCTTGCGGCCCGAGATCAGGCCCATGCCGCCCGCACGCTTGTTGATGACCGCGGTCTTCGCGGCTTCGGCGAAGTCGTTCTCGCCCGATGCGCCGCCCGAGTTGATCAGCGGGATGCGGCCCATGTAGTTGTTCGCCACCTGGTAGCGGCAGAGCTCGATCGGGTGGTCGCCCGGGGTCAGGTCGCTGTAGACCTTCTTGTGGGTCTTCGCGAACTTGATCGCGTTGAAGCCGCCGTTGTTCTCCGGAAGCTTCTGCTTGATGATGTCCGCCTCGATCGTCGCGCCGAGGTGGTTCGCCTGGCCCGTCATGTCGGCGGAGACGTGGTAGTCGACGCCGTCCGCCTTGAAGCCGTTGCTGCGCAGGTAGCACCACAGGACGGTGACCATGCCGAGCTCGTGCGCGGCCTGGAACGCTTCGGCGACCTCGCGGAGCTCGTCCATCGACTCCTCGGAGCCGAAGTAGATCGTCGCTCCGACAGCGGTGGCGCCGAGATCGAACGCCTGTTCGACCGACGAGAACATCACCTGGCGGTGCTTGTTCGGGTAGGTCATCAGCTCGTTGTGGTTGAGCTTGACCATGAACGGGATCTTGTGCGCGTAGCGGCGGCTCACGGAGCCGAGCACGCCCAGCGTCGTCGCGACCGCGTTGCAGCCACCCTCGATCGCCAGTTCGACGATGCTCGCCGGGTCGAAGTAGATCGGGTTCGGAGCGAACGACGCTCCGGCCGTGTGTTCGATGCCCTGGTCGACCGGGAGGATCGACACGTAGCCGGTGCCGGCCAGGCGGCCGTGGTTCAGCATCGCCTGGAAGTTGCGCATCACCTGCGGCGAGCGGTCGCTCAGTGCGACCTGCCGATCGACGAAGTCGGGACCCGGCACGTGGATGGAGTCCTTCGAGAAACCCTTGGCCTCGTAGCCGAGGAGATCGTCGGCTTCGGCGCCGAGCAGGTCGTGGATCTTGGTCATGGGAGGGCGGCCTCGGTCTCGGAGGCCTCGGTGGTGAAGTCGAGCAGGTCGGCCTGACCGGTCGTCTCGAGGACGCGCTGCCAGACCGGGGAATCAGGTTCGAGCCGACGGCGGCCGCGGACCGCCATCGGAATCGGGACGTGCGTGTAGCGGTGGTGCCACCAGCCCATCATCACGTCGGTGCGACCCGACATCGCTGCGTGGACCGCGTGCTGGGCGAGGACCACGCAGAGCTCGGAATCCATCGCGTTGGCGGGGATCCCACGGATCAGGTAGCTCGGGTCGATGTACTTGATGGTGACGGGCACGTCGAGCTTGCGGAAGTGCTCGCCGATGCGGTCGCGGAGGTAGGTGCCGATGTCGCCGAGCTTCACGTTGCCGGACGCGTCACGCTCCGTGTTCGAGCCGTCGCTGAGCAGGTCCTGGCCGAATCCCTCCGCCACCGCGATGACCGCGTGCTGGCGTCGTGACATGCGGAGCTCCAGGGCGTGGAACAGGCCGCGCGGGCCCTCCAGCTGGCAGGGGAACTCGGGCACGAGGCAGAAGTTCACGTCGCTGTTCGACAGAGTGGCGTGCGAGGCGATGAAGCCGGCGTGTCTGCCCATCAGCTTGACGATGCCGATGCCGTTGAGCGCTCCCTTCGCTTCGACGTGCGCGCCGTCGATCGCAGCTCCTGCAGCCTCGACGGCGGTCGAGAAGCCGAACGACCGCACGACCCACTCGATGTCGTTGTCGATCGTCTTCGGGATGCCGACCACGGAGATCGGCACGTGGCGCTCGGTCAGTCGGCGTGCGAGTCCATGTGCGCCGCGCAGCGAGCCGTCGCCGCCGATGACGAACAGCATGTCGATGCGGTCGCGCTGCAGCGTCTCGACCATGTCGTCGACGTCCTGCGGCCCGCGCGACGACCCCAGGATCGTTCCGCCCGTCTCGTGGATGTTCGCGACGGCGACCGGGTCGAGTGGCATCGCCGGATACTGGCGATTCGACGACATACCCTGGTAGCCGTAGCGGAAGCCGAGGATGCGGCGGACCCCGTAGTGGTGCCACAGCGTCAGGACGAGCCCGCGGATCACGTCGTTCAGGCCCGGGCACAGGCCGCCGCAGGTGACGATTCCGGCGGAGACGTCGGTCGGCGGGAAGTAGAGGGACGAGCGCGGTCCGGCGAGTTCGAAGGACGGCGGCATCCGCCCGGCCGCGATGTCGGCGGCGATGTCCTGCGTGTCGGCGTGGACCAGGACTCGCTGGGCTTCGTCGACGCAGCGGAAGCCGCGCGCCGGCAGCGGCGAGGGAAAGCGTGGCTCGCCGAGGCGGGCGACCTGTGTTTCGGCAGCGTCCTGCATGGATGGCCGGGGCATCGTGCCGAGCGCGCCACGGGATACAACCGCGGAGCGTGGCTCGATCGGCGCGGCGGGTGCCGCGCGTCGGTCGGCGGTCAGATCTGCGGGCCGGCGCCGCGGATCTTGGCTCCCGCGACTTCCGCGTACTTCTCGAAGTTCTTGTGGAACAGGTCGGCGAGCTTCTTCGCGGTCTGTTCGTAGGCGTCGCCATTCGCCCAGGTGTTCCTGGGCGTCAGGATCTCCGCGGGGACGTTCGGGCAGCTGGTCGGAACGCCGAAGCCGAAGCGCTGGTCCGTGACGAACTCGACATTCTCGAGCGAGCCGTCGTGGATCGCGTCGATGATCGCGCGCGTGTGCCGGAGCGACATCCGGGCTCCGGTGCCGTAGGCCCCGCCGGACCAGCCGGTGTTCACGAGCCAGGCGCGAGCGCCCGACTTCTCGATCCGCTCGGCGAGCAGCTCCGCGTACTTGGCCGGGTGCCAGACCATGAACGCTGCGCCGAAGCACGCGGAGAAGGTCGCCTCGGGCTCGGTCACGCCCATCTCGGTGCCCGCGACCTTCGCGGTGTAGCCGGAGATGAAGTGGTACATCGCCTGCTCGGGCGTCAGGCGACTGACCGGGGGCAGCACGCCGAATGCATCGCAGGTCAGGAAGATCACGTTCTTCGGCTGCCCGCCGACGCACGGGATCTTCGCGTTGGGGATGTACTCGATCGGATACGAGCAGCGGGTGTTCTCGGTGATCGAGGAGTCGGTGTAGTCGACGACGCGGGACGAAGGGTCGTAGACGACGTTCTCGAGGACCGAGCCGTAGCGGATCGCCCGGAAGATCTCCGGCTCCCGCTCCTCGGTCAGGTCGATCGCCTTCGCGTAGCAGCCGCCCTCGATGTTGAAGACCCCATCGTCGGTCCAGCAGTGTTCGTCGTCGCCGATCAGCATCCGGCGGGGGTCGGCCGACAGCGTCGTCTTGCCGGTGCCGGACAGGCCGAAGAACAGCGAGACGTCCGAGTCCGGACCCTCGTTGGCCGAGCAGTGCATGGACAGCACGTCCTGCTTCGGCATCAGGTAGTTCATGATCGTGAACACGCCCTTCTTCATCTCGCCCGCGTACTGGGTGCCGAGGATGACGAGTTCACGACGTTCGAAGCACAGCGACACCGCGGTCGGCGAGCCGGTGCCCGAGGAGTGGGGGTCCGCCGGCAGCAGTCCGGCGTTGTAGATCACGTAGTCCGGGTCGCCGAAGGTCGCGAGCTGCTCGGCCGTCGGCCGGATCAGCATGTTGTGCATGAACAGCGCGTGGTACGCGTTCAGGCACACGACGCGGACCTTGATCCGGTAGCCGTCCGCCCAGCCGGCGAAACCGTCCACCACGTAGATCTGGTCGCGGGTGTTCAGGAAGTCGACCGCGCGCTGCCGGTTGATGACGAACGTCGGGTCGTCGATCGCGATGTTGACGCTGCCCCACCAGACGTCGTTCTCACTCCCGGGTGCGCGGACGACGCGCTTGTCCTTGGGGGAGCGCCCGGTCTTCGCGCCGGAGCGCGCGATGAGCGCGCCCGTCGACGAGAGCTCTCCCTCGCCGCGTCGGATGGCCTGCTCGACCAGCACGGCCGGGTCGGCGTTGCGTAGGACGTGGGCGGCGTGGAGACCGTGCTTCGATAGGTCGACGGTAGTCATGGGCACGCGGGTCGGATTCCTGGGCTGGGTTCCGGCGGGATGCCCAATTCGGACTTTCCGCCGTTCAGGGAATCCCGGCGATTGTAGGCCCATGACCCCACAGAATCCCAAGCCCTTCGGGACCCGGCAGGACAGCGGTGAGACACGCACCGCCTTTCTTCCTGGCGTGGCCGGGGTCAGACTGGGCGCCGTCATCGGGCGTTCCCCGCCCGATCCCGTGTTTCCGCTCGCTGGTGCAGATGTCCCGATCGTTCGCCCTGCCGTTCCTCGCGTCCACGCTGGCGCTGCTCGCCCAGTCCGTCCTCCAACCCGGGCTCGCAGCCCAGGACGCTCCGTCCGGGGCCGGCCAGGAGTCCAGGGCCCCGAACGTCATCTACATCCTCGCGGATGACCTCGGCTACGGAGAGGTCGGCTGCTACGGCCAGGTCCTGATCCGGACGCCGCACCTGGATCGCATGGCCGCTCAGGGCATGCGGTTCACCCAGCACTACTCGGGCGCGCCGGTCTGCGCGCCGTCGCGCTGCGTGCTGATGACTGGGAAGCACCTCGCGAACGCCGAGATCCGCGGCAACAAGGAGGTCAAGCCCGAGGGACAGTGGCCGATCTCGGCGGCGGTGAAGACGCTGCCGATGATGTTCCGCGAGCGCGGCTACGCGACCGGGGCGATGGGCAAGTGGGGGCTCGGCCCCGTCGGTTCGACGGGTGACCCGAACGCGAAGGGAGTCGACTACTTCGTCGGCTACAACTGCCAGCGCGAGGCGCACACCTACTACCCGCGACACCTCTGGGTGAACGCGCAGCAGCTGTTCCTCGACAACGATCGCGTGCCGGGGCACGGGAAGATCAAGTCCGCCGACGAGGGCTTCGAGCAGTTCTACGGCAACGAGTACGCGCCGGACGTGATGATGCGGGCCGCGCAGGCGTTCCTCCGGCGGCACCGCGAGGGGCCCTTCTTCCTCTACCTGCCGTTCGTGCAGCCGCATCTCGCGATGCAGCCGCGAGCCGACCTCGTCGAGTCCTACCCCGAGAGCTGGGACTCCGAGCCCTACCTCGGTGGTCGGGGCTACACGCCGCACCCTCGCCCGCGCGCCGGCTACGCGGCGATGATCACCGAGCTCGACGAGCAGGTCGGAGCGATCCTCGACCTCGTCGACTCCCTCGGCATCGCCGAGGACACGCTGATCATGTTCTCGAGCGACAACGGCCCGACGCACGACGTCGGCGGGGTCGACACGACGTTCTTCCGTTCGGCCGGGCCGCTCCGTGGCCGCAAGGGCAGCGTCTACGAAGGCGGGCTCCGGGTTCCCACTCTGGCACGGTGGCCGGGCCGGGTTGCCGCCGGCTCGACGACCGACCACGTGTCGGCATTCCAGGACGTGATGCCGACGTTCGCGGAGCTGTGTGGGCTCGAGGTGGCCGAAGGCTGTGACGGGATCAGCTTCCTGCCGACGCTGCTCGGCGCGCCGGAGCGTCAGGTCCAGCACGTCCAGCTCGTCTGGGAGTTCGCCGAGTACGGCGGTCAGAAGGCCGTGCGCATGGGGCGCTACAAGGCGGTGATGCGCGACATCTTCAAGGGCAACGACTCGATCGAGCTCTACGACCTCGACGTCGACGAGGGCGAGTCGGCCGATCTCGCGGCCGAGCATCCGGATTTCGTCGCGCGGGCGCTCGAGATCATGCGGGACGACCGGACGCCCAATCCCGTCTTCCCGATGCCGGCCTTCGACGGCCGGTAGCCTGTTCCGGCGGCGTTTCCGAATCTTTCGGAGGGCGTCGCGCATCCGCACCGCCGGCTCCTCGTGGGTGCCGGGCAACACCAAGCAACCGAGGAATCTCGCATGGGATGGTTCGACAAGCTCCGCGCCGAGTTCATCGACATCATCGAGTGGGTCGATGACACCAACCACACGCTGGTGTGGCGGTTCCCGCGCTACCACAACCAGATCAAGAACGGGGCCCAGCTGATCGTCCGTCCCGGGCAGGTCGCAGTCTTCGTGCACGAGGGGAAGCTGGCGGACGTCTTCGAGCCCGGGACCTACGAGCTGACGACGAACAACCTGCCGATCCTCAGCACGCTGCAGGGTTGGAAGCACGGGTTCGACAGCCCGTTCAAGTCCGAGGTCTACTTCGTCGCGACGCGGACGGTCACCGACCTGCGTTGGGGAACACCCAACCCCGTGATGCTGCGGGACCCCGAGTTCGGACCGATCCGGCTCCGCGCGTTCGGCACCTACACGCTGCGCTGCTCCGACCCGCGGCGGTTGATCACCGAGCTCGTCGGCACGGACGGCGTCTACGAGACGAACGAGCTCGAGACGCTGATGCGTGGCGTGATCAACCAGTCGCTGGCGGACGTGCTCGGCCAGTCGCAGATCGCTGCGCTCGACCTCGCGCAGAACTACGAAGAACTGGCCGGCAAGATCCGCTCTTCGGCGGTCGACAAGATCGACGACGAGTACGGGCTCGATCTGCCGCAGCTCTTCGTCGTCAACATCTCGCTGCCGGAGGCGGTCGAGAAGGCGTTGGACTCCCGGACGTCGATGGGCGTCATCGGCGACATGGGGAGGTTCCAGCAGTACCAGATGGGCCAGGCGATGACCGCCGCGGCCGAGAACCCCTCGGGCGGCGGAGCCGCGGACGGCATGGGGCTGGGCATGGGCTTCGCGATGGCGCAGCAGATCGCCCAGGGAGGGGTCGGCGGTGGGGCCTCGGTCCCACATCCGCCTCCGCCTCCGCCGCAGCTCTGGCACATCGCCGACGCCGGGCGGGCAGCCGGTCCCTTCGGAGTGGCGCAGCTCGCTGCAGAGGCACAGGCCGGCCGTCTGTCGCGGACCACGCTCGTCTGGACCGCTGGTATGGCCACCTGGGAGCCGGCCGGGCAGGTGGGCGCTCTCGCCGCGCTGTTCGGACCACCGGCGCCGCCGCCGATCCCCGGTGCCTGATCGCAACGGGATGGCCGAGCAGCCTCCAGAGATCCCGGTGTCTCCGCCGTCGGGCGGTGTCTCGAGCGACGGTGCCGGGGCGGCGATCGACCAGGGTCAGCCGCGGACATTCCCGTGTGCGGGCTGCGGCGCCGCCCTGTCGTTCTCGATCGAGGTCCAGTCCCTGGCCTGCGGATTCTGCGGAACCGTCCGGGAGTTCGATCCCGGCGGGGAGCGGGCCGTCGAGGAGCAGGACCTGCGCGCAACGCTCCGCGACATCGCGGCGGGCAGGATCGCGTCAGGCCGGTCGGAATCCGATACGGCGTCCGAGGAAACGGTGCGCGAGGTCCGCTGCGGGGACTGCGGCGCCGACGTCCGCTTCACCGGCACGTTGACGAGCGACGAGTGCCCGTACTGCGGGACGGCCATCCAGCTCGAGGGCGTCCACGACGCGGAGGATCGCATCCAGGTCGACGGGGTCCTGCCTTTCGCGCTCGACCGTGACGTCGCGCGCCGCAACCTTGCGGCGTGGGTGAAGACCCGCTGGTTCGCGCCGAACGAGTTCGTTCGCCGCGGTGCCAACGGGCGCTTCCAGGGTGTGTACCTGCCGTTCTGGACCTACGACGCGCTGACTTTGAACGCCTACACGGGAGAGCGCGGCGAGCACTACTGGGTGACGGTGCGTCGGGGTGACCAGACGACCCGCGTGCGTCGCACGCGCTGGTATCCGGCTTCCGGCGACTTCCGGCGCTTCTTCGATGACGTCCTCGTCTTCGCAGGGGCCGGTCTTCCGCAGAAGATCATCGCCAAGCTCGATCCCTGGCCGCTCGATCGCTGCGTGTCGTTCACGCCCGAGTTCCTCGCGGGATACATGGCGCGGACCTACGACACCTCGCTCGAGGACGGCTTCGACAGTGCCAAGGAGCGGATCAGGGCAGCGATCCGGGTCGAGGTCCATCGGCGTATCGGCGGGGACGTCCAGCGCATCCACGGTATCGAGACCGAGTTCGGTGCGCTGACCTACAAGCACCTGCTGCTCCCGGTCTGGCTGCTGGTGTACCGCTTCCGGGGGGAGCCGTACCAGGTCGCGGTGAACGCCGTGACGGGGGAGGTCCAGGGCGCGCGCCCGTGGTCGTTCTGGAAGATCCTCCTCACCGTGCTCCTGGTCGCCGGCCTCGTTGCGGGCGGCGTCTGCTGGCAGCAGCAGTCGGTCTGAAGATCTGCCCTGCTGTCCTCGTGGGGCTTGGTCTTCGATCGACGCACTGGGAATCTTGTGGAGGGTTGGCCCACGCGTCCGTTCCGGCGCCGCGGAGGACAAGAGCATGCACATCCGATTCACCCTGTTCCGCGCTGCGCTCTGCAGCCTCACCGTCGTCGCCTCGCTGTCTGCCGCGCCGCAGGACCCGGACGTTCCGCCGAAGCCACCCGTCCGCGAGCACGAGACCCCGAAGCCCGAGAAGCTCGAGCTCGGCGGGAAGCTGCCGAGCCCGCTCGCGCTGACGGACATCGACGGTGAAGCCGTCCGCTCCCAGGCGCTGCTCGGCAAGGTGGTCGTCGTGAACTTCTGGTCGTTCACGTGCCCGATCATGAAGGGCTGGGAGACGCGCCTGAAGGCGATCCACGACGAATACGGCGCGCGCGAGGTCGTGTTCCTGATGATCAACTCGAACGAGGGCAACGGAGAGATCGGCGACAGGGAGCCCGCCAAGGAGGGTGACGAGCCCTACGCGAAGATCCGCGGTTACCTCGCCGAGCGGGAGTTGCCGTACCGCGTGCTGGTCGACCACGGCAGCAAGGTCGCGGACCTGTTCCAGGCCAAGACCACGCCGGACGTCTACGTGTTCGATCCGAAGGGTGTGCTCGTCTACCGCGGGCTGATCGACGACGATCCGCGCGGCAACAAGGGTGAGAAGGCGACGCAGCACCTCCGCGGCGTGCTGGACGCCCTGCTCGCCGGAGAAGAAGTCGAGCCGAGGGCGACCACCCCGATCGGCTGTGGGATCAAGCGTCCCGCGGGCGCGGCTGCGGGCGGTCGGCGCGGACGAGGTCGCGGGCGTTGAGAGCTTCGCTGCTCGCGTGCGTCGTGCTGTCCCTCGGCGCGTGCTCCGACGACGGTGCCCCGTCACGGAACGGGCAGCCACTGGAGGAGGGGGGTATCGCCGTCCGAGACGTGAGGGGACTCGCGACGGAGCTCGAGTCCCGTCGAGGTCAGCCGCTGCTCGTGAACTTCTGGGCGCGTTGGTGCACGCCGTGCGTCGCCGAGCTGCCGGACCTGGAGGCGGTGCGTCCGATCCTGACCGCAGCCGGTGGCGATGTGCTCGGCTTCACGATGGACCTCTGGGCGCCGGGCTACGATCTTCCGGACGCGCGCGCCGAGTTGCCGGGCTTCATCGCGGAGCGAGGGCTGACCTACCCGGTCTTCCTCTATGGCGACACGGATCCGATCCCGGTCCTCGAAGAGTTCGGGGTGTCGGGGGATCTGCCGTTCACCATGGTCATCGACCGGAGTGGGCAGGTCGTGGAGATCCACGAGGGGCGGGCGAGCGCAGAGGAGTTCGAGGCGCTGGCGCGGATGGCGACGCGCTGAAGTCTGGTCCGACGACGTGGCGCTCCGGCTGGGCTCGGGCTCGATCGACGGCGATGATGTGTCCGCGGGAGCCTCGCATGGTCGGGCTCGGACGGGCCGTCGATCCGTGACCCCGCCAGCAATCGTGGATTCCCGGAATCCGCTGCGCCGGACCGCGGCGCGCACCCATCATTTCGACCGGCCAACGCGCCGAAGTCAGCATGGAGAACTCGATGAAGCACTTCTCTCTCGTCCTCCTCCTCTCCGCGGGCCGCCTCGCGTCGCAAGACCCTGTCGAGGTCGAGTCCGTCGAGGTCGCTGCGGCCACCTGGATGACGGACTGGGAGGCTGCGAAGACGCTGGCGGCGAAGGACGGAAAGGACCTGCTGATCGACTTCACCGGCTCCGACTGGTGCATCTGGTGCAAGCGGCTGAAGGCCGAGGTCTTCGACCAGGAGGCGTTCCGCGCGCGCGCGCCCGGCAGCTTCGTCCTCGTGGAGCTCGACTACCCGCAGGATCGTTCGGGGCAGAGCGAAGCTCTCCAGAAGCAGAACGAGAAGCTGATGGAGGTGTTCGGTGTCGATGGGTTCCCGACCATCTACCTCGCCGATGAGCAGGGGCGGCCCTACGCCCAGACCGGCTACCAGCAGGGAGGTGCAGCACCCTACCTCGAGCACCTCGCCGAGCTCGCCGCGGTCCGCGCGCAGCGCGACAAGTTCCTCGCGGAAGCCGAGGCGGCGAAGGGCGTCGACAAGGCGAAGAAGCTCGCCGACGCGCTCGACACGATGGATGGGTCGATGCACCGGCACTACGCCGAGTGGATGGACCAGATCATCGCGCTGGACGCCGACGGCAAGGGCGGCCTCAAGGAGACCTTCGAGAAGAAGAAGCGCGCGATGGCGATGGCCTCGAAGGTCCAGGCGCTCAAGTCGGCGATGAACGCCGCCGCCGAGAGCGGGGACTGGGGCAAGGCCGGCCAGCTGATCGACGACTTCCTGGCCGCGCCCGGCGCAGCCGACCTCGACGCCGGGGATCGCCACGAGCTCCTCTACATCCGCGGCATGGTCGCGTTCCGTGGCGGGGACCCGGCCAAGGCCGTGAGCTGCCTCGAGGAGGCGAAGAAGGCCGCGCCCGACCACCCGGTGAACGGGCAGATCGACGAGATCCTCGCGCAAATGAAGAAGCAGCTCGACGGCGGCAAGTGAGCTGTTCCGCCGCCGGGCGGATCAGCTTCGCCGAGGCATGGGCGCGTTCGTCGCCGCCCGCCAGGCGGCCATCGCGTCCAGCAGCTCGCGCACCGTCTCGGCGCGCTCCGCGCTGAGGTCCTTCGACTCCCCGGGGTCCGAGGCGAGGTCGTAGAGCTCGACGCGGTCGTCCTCGAACCAGTGGATCAGCTTGAGGTCCCCGCGGCGGATCGACTCCGCGGGGGTGGTTCTCCAGGTGCCGGCCTTCGCGCTGGCCTCCAGGTAGCCCGGGAAGTGGAAGTGAAGGTCGCGCGGCTCCGCCTCGCGCGCCGCCAGGACGCGGCGGAGGTCGAGGCCGTCGTGGCTCGGGATGTCTTCCGCAGCCACGCCCGCTGCGCGGAGGAACGTCGGGAACAGGTCCATCGTGATGACCGGACTTTGGGCCGTCGAACCTCCCTGAGTGACCCCCGGCCACCGCACGATCATCGGCACGCGGACACCGCCCTCGTACAGCTGACCCTTGCCGCCGCGGAGCGGCGCGTTGCTCGTGATCGACTTGCCGCCCGTGTCGCCGTAGCCGCCGACGCCGCCGTTGTCCGATGCGAAGACGACCATCGTCCGGTCGGCGATGCCCAGCTCGGCGAGAGCGTCCAGGATGCGTCCGACGCTGCGGTCGAGGCTCAGCACCATGCCGGCGTAGGCGGCGTTGCCCTGCCCGCCGACGGGATCCCGGTCGGCGAACGCGGCCCCGTCGTCCGGCTTGGCCTGGATCGGCGTGTGGACCGCGTAGTGGCAGAGCTGCGCGTAGAACGGCGTGGAGTCCGCGTCGGCGACGTGGGCGCGGAGGAAGCCGATGACCTCGTCGGTCAGGCGGTCGGTCAGGTACTCGCCGTCCGGACCGTCCTCGAGCTTGGGGTTCCGGTAGGGGCTGAAGTAGGACCGCGGTGAGCCCGCCTCGTAGCCGGCGACGTTGACTTCGAAGCCGTGCTCCTCAGGTCCCGAGGAGCCGAGCCCCCCGAGGTGCCACTTGCCGAAGTGGGCGGTGCGGTATCCCGCGGCGCGCATCCCCTCGGCGAGCGACCTGATCCCGGTGTCGAGGTCCGTGCGGTTCTCGGCGGGCTCCAGCCGGCGGAACTGGGGCTTGCCGCGCGCGCCGCTGCCCACGGTGTAGACGCCGGTGCGGGGGGCGTAGCAGCCGGACTGCAGCGCGGCGCGGGTGGGCGCGCAGTTGGGGCCGTTCGAATAGGCGTGCGTCAGGCGCACGCCGTCCGCCGCGAGCGCGTCCAGGGCGGGCGTCTCGTAGTAGCCGGAGCCCTGGCAGCCGAGATCCGCGTAGCCGAGGTCGTCGGCGAGGATCAGAAGGATGTGGGGCTGGCGGGGACGGTCTGCCTGCTGGCCGGTCAGGGCTGCGGTCAGGCAGAGAGCGAGAGCGACGGCCGTCGGAGCGCGCATCGTGCCAGCATGTCCCGCAGCTCGTCCCGAGCAAGGCGCTGCGCTGCAACCCGCGGGTCGACGCGGAGGACCGCACGGCCGCGGTCGAGATCGGCCCGCGGTCCTCGAGGTGTCGAGCCTGTGGCCGCCTCGCGTCCGCAGGCGCATGCGTGACGAGGTCTCATCACGCACGCCCGATCAGTTGCCGCGCTGGCCGCCGGTCGCGCCGCCGCGCCCGCCCTGGGCTCCGCGCCCGCCTGCGTTGCCAGCGCCGCCGC
>JAQCBR010000178.1 GCA_027621295.1 Planctomycetota bacterium | reverse complement strand
AGCGCCAGCCGACCACACAGCGCCAGCCGATCACACCGCGCCAGCCGACCGAACCGCACGCCGCCCGACTAGGTCTGGAGCGACGCGAGGCGGACCTTCAGCCGCGACAGCACGCGAAGGTGGATCTGACAGATCCGACCCGCGGACAGCTGGAGCCTGTCGGCAACCTCCTTGCCCGACAGCCCCTCCAGGTAGTGCATCCGGAGCACCGTCCACTCGATCGGCTGGAGGCTGGCTTCGATCTTCGACAGCAGGTCCTGCCGGTTCAGCGCCTCCAGCGGAGACTCCAGGTCCTCGTCCGCCAGCGCCTCGAACGGATCATGCTGGTCTCCGGTCCGGTCGCTGAACTCCCGGGCCGGCAGTTCGCGGACGCGAGCGTAGGTCAGGCGGAGCCGGCTCTCGGTGATGCCGAGTTCGTTCGCCAGTTCGGCGTCGCTCGGCGCCCGTCCGAGACGGTCCTGGAGGCGGGCCGCCGCAGCGTCGAGCTCGCGCGCCCGCTGTCGGTAGAGCCGGGGCAGGAAATCCATGTTGCGCAGCTCGTCGAGCATCGCGCCGCGGACGCGGGGACGCATGAACGGCCGGAACGGCGCGCCGACGTCCGCGCGGAACTTGTCGATCGCCTGCACGAGCCCCCAGAGCCCGGCGTGCGTGAGGTCGTCGAGGTCGACCGAACGGGGCAGCCGCATCGCGAGGCTCCGCGCCATCGCTTCGACCTCGGGCCGATGCCGCTCGATCAGCTGGTTGCGCAGGATCGAGTCGGGCTTCCGGCGGTAGCGGGCGAGCAGGTCCTCGGTCGAGTCGATCTCGACGACGGCACCCGCATCGCGTCCTGCCACTCCTTCCGCTGCTGCGCCGACGACGCCCCGCACCGGTGCCGTCGACGCAGACTGCGCGCGACGACCTCGCGATGACGCAGGCGCTGCCCTCCGGCTCTCGCTCGCGGTCTTCATCGATGTCCGCCCGTCTCGATGCAGAACTCCAACGGACCGCGCCTCGGAACCGCACCCGCGCGACGCATGTCGAAGGAGGTCACTCGCTCGGACGATTCGACGCGACGAAGCGCGCAGTGGAGAGAAGAGCCGAGCGAGAAGACGCGCGGAGTGTAAGTCGTTGCGATCGTCGCACGCAACGCAACGTCTCTGCGCGCGCGACGAAAAACTACGCGCAGGTGCACGCTGCGATCGTCACCGATCGCGCGCGCCTCGCGCATCAACGCGACGCGTCGACCTGCGCGTGACGCAGGCCGAGCTGCGCGAGCACCGCGGACTCCGCGTCACGCATCCGTGCGCGATCCTTCGGCGCGTGGTCGTCGTGTCCGCAGACGTGCAGCAGACCGTGCGCGACGTACAGCGCGACCTCGGCGCGGATCGTCGTGCCGCGCGCCTTCGCCTCGCGCCGCGCACGCGCGACGTTGACGACGATGTCGGCGGTCCCGTCCGTCTCGAAGCTCATCACGTCGGTCTCCGTCGGATCACCGAGGAAGCGACCGTGCAGCTCGGCGATTTCCTCGTCGCCGGTCAGGAGCAACGAGACCGCGAGATCCCGGCGGTCCTCGTGATCCAACACAGCCTCGACGACGCTGCGGACCAGCGCGCGGTCGGTGCGCGGCCGGAACCGATCGATGACGTCCAGCTCGATCGGCGCGCGGCGCTTCCGCGCGCTCAAGACGCGCCTCCGCTCGGCGCGTCGTAGGCATCGATGATCCGCTGGACGACCGGGTGCCGGACGATGTCCGCGTTCTGCAGCCGGCAGATGCCGATGCCCTCGACGCCGTCGAGGCGACGCACCGCATCGGCGAGGCCGGACTTCTGGTTCGCCGGGAGATCGACCTGGCTCGGGTCACCGGTGACGACGACCTGGCTGCGCTGCCCCATGCGGGTCAGGAACATCAGCATCTGCGGGATCGTGCAGTTCTGCGCCTCGTCCAGGATCACGAACGCGTCGTTCAGCGTGCGGCCGCGCATGTAGGCGAGCGGGCAGACCTCGACGATCTCCTGGTCGAGGTAGCGCTGCCTCGAGGCGGGATCGAGCAGGTCGTGCAGCGCGTCGTACAGCGGCCGCAGGTAGGGATTCACCTTGGCCTGGAAGTCGCCCGGCAGGAAGCCGAGCTTCTCCCCCGCCTCGACGGCCGGGCGCACGAGGACGATCCGTCGGGCGGCCCCGCTCTTCACCGCGGTCACCGCCGCAGCCACCGCGAGGTAGGTCTTGCCGGTGCCCGCCGGCCCGACGCCGAACACGACCTCGTGCTGCTGGATCGCGTCCCAGTACTTCTTCTGGCCCGGGGTCCGGGGGCGCAGCGGGCCGGCGACCCGGCGCGGCAGGTCGTCGTCGAGCGGCGGTGCGTCGGACTGCCCGGGAATCGGCACCGCGGACTCGTTGCGGAGCCGACGCGCGACGTCCTGGGTCTTCACGTCCTGACCCGTCCGCAGTCCGGTGAGCTGCTCCTCGAGGATGCCGCGGACACGCCGGACGTCGGAAGCGCGCCCCATCAGGCGCATCGCGCCGTCTCGCAGCAGCACGTTGACGCCGTGCAGCTCTCGGATCAGCCGCGTGTTGCTGTCGAGGGGGCCCAGGATGACCCGAGCCTCGTCGGCTCCGCGCAGCGCGAGCGTCTCGTCGGCCAGGTCTTCGGTCACGGCGTGAGCCAGATCAGGACCAGGAAGAAGGCGGGGAACGAGAACAAGAGGCTGTCGATCAGGTCGAGGATTCCGCCGTGGGCGGGGAGGAGACGGGACGAGTCCTTGACGCCGCAGCGCCGCTTGAGGAGCGACTCGATCAGGTCACCCGTCTGCGTCGTGGCGTTCAGCATGATCCCGACGAGGACGGTAGCGGTCAATCCGAGCGGGACCTCGGGAAGGAGCAGCTCGCCGCGGAGCCAGATCGCGAGACCGACGGACGTCAGCATGCCGCCGAGCGCACCTTCGATCGTCTTCGCCCCGCTGACGTGTGGGATCAGCTTGTGGCGACCGAACGCCGTCCCTGCGAGGTATGCGCCGATGTCACCGCCCTTGCAGACCAGCACGACGAAGAGCACCGACGGCAGGTGGCGCATCGCCATCCCCTCGGCGAGGTACATCGACCAGGCGATCCACAGGTAGCCGAGCATCGTCCCGCCCTGGAGCTCGAGACCCTGGGTGATCTTGCGGCGGGACAGGGACTCGAGGGCGATCGGGAACAGCAGCGCCAGCGTCGAGATGACCAGCGGGTACAGCTCCCGGTCCATCTGCAGCCAGCCGAAGAAGAACGGGGATGCGAGGAGCAGCCCCGAGTAGACGGGCAGCAGGATGCGCGCGACCGCGAAGCCGGCGTTCCGCATCATCGCCACGTATTCGGCCACGCCCCCCATGCCGAGGAGCCCGAGCAGCGCCGCGGTCAGCGTGCCGCGGAGCCCCCGTTCGGCCATCCAGGTCGCGTCGAACCAGTAGACGGCGGCGACGATCCCGAGCATCAGCGGCGCGAAGATCGCGCGGGTGCGGAGTTCGCTCTTCGCGGTGCGCGGCGCCGGCGCACCGTCACCCCCGGGACCGGCAGTCACGGCAGGACCGCCCCGAACTTCCGCACGCGGCGGCCGAACGCCCGGAACGCGGCGTGGAGGTGCTCCTTCCGGAAGTCCGGCCAGCACACGTCCTCGACGTGGAGCTCCGCGTACGAGACCTGCCACAGCAGGAAGTTGCTGACCCGCATCTCCCCCGCCGTCCGGATCATCAGATCCGGATCGGGGATCTCCGGGTGGTAGAGGAACCCACGGAACGCCGCCTCGTCGAGCGCCTCGGGATCGAGCGCGCCGTCGCGGACCGCGATCGCGGCGCGGCGAGCAGCGTCGACGATCTCCGCGCGGCCTCCGTAGCTGATCGCGAGCCCGAGCTTCATGCCGTCGTTGCCGGCAGTCAGCTCGATCGTCTCGTCGAGGATCCGCAGCACGTCGGGCGCAAGCCGTTCGCGTCGCCCCACGTGGAGGAGCTGGACGCGGTTGTCCATCAGCGTCGGCCGTTCCTCGACGAGAAACTTCTTGAGCAGACGCATCAGCATCGAAATCTCGAGCTGCGGGCGGCTCCAGTTCTCCTCGGAGAACGCGTACAGGGTCAGTCCCTCGACGCCCAACCGCGCGCACTCCTCGACCGTCTCCCGCACCGCGGTGATGCCCCGCTCGTGGCCCCGGATCCGCTCGAGCCCGCGGGAGCGCGCCCAGCGACCGTTGCCGTCCATGATGATCGCGACCGACCGCGGAACGGGAATCGCGTCGGCGTCTGTCGGTGGTTCCGTCATCACGTTCACGCAGCGCGCGGCGCGCGGGGACCCGGCCGGCTCGTCATCGTGCGATCACCTGGTCACGGCCCGGGCCGACCGACACGGTGCGGATCGGCACGCCGATCAGCTCCTCGAGCCCCTCGACGTACGCGCGCGCGGCGGCGGGAAGGTCGGAGTACTCGCGGACCGACGAGAGGTCGCCGTCGAAGCCCTGGAACTCGCGGAACACCGGGCGGACCCGGTCCAGTTCGAAGGCGGGGAAGTTCTCGCTGCGGCGCTCCGGGTCGCCGCCCAGGTCGTAGGCGACGCAGACCTGGAGCGGGCGGAAGCCGCTGAGCACGTCCAAATTGGTCAGCACGACCTCGGTCGCGCCCGCGAGCTGCGCCGAGTAGCGGACGGCCACCGCGTCGAACCAACCGACCCGGCGCGGGCGCCCGGTCGTCGACCCGTACTCGCGTCCCGCCTCACGCAGCCGGTGCGCGACGTCGCAGCGGAGTTCGGTCGGGAAAGGTCCTGAGCCCACGCGGGTCGCGTACGCCTTGACCACGCCACGGACCTGCGTGAGCGCGGTCGGCGGCAGTCCGGTCCCGCCGGCCACGCCGCCGGTCGAGGCGCTCGACGACGTGACGAAGGGGTAGGTCCCGTGGTCGACGTCGAGGAGCACGCCCTGGGCACCCTCGCAGAGGACACGAGCACCGCTGCGGTGCGCCTCGCGGAGCAGGTGGCCGGTGTCGGCGATCGCAGGTGCAAGGAACTCGCCGACCTCGAGCAGGTCGCGGCGCAGCGCGTCCGCGTCGATCGGATCTCCGCCCCACGCCTCGAGCAGCGCGTCCTTCTCGGACTTCAGCCGCTGGAGCGACGCGTCCAGGGATTCCGGACGCAGCAGGTCTCCGACCCGGACGCCGCAGCGCGACGCACGGTCCGCGTAGGCGGGGCCGATCCCCCGTCCGGTCGTGCCGATCTTGGCCGCACCTCGCCGCTCCTCCGCCATCGCGTCCAGCGCCTTGTGCACCGGGAGGATCACGTGGGCCGCTTCCGAAACGAGGAGGTTTTGGCCGAGCTGCACGTCGACGCCGCGCTCACGCAGCCCCAGCACCTCGCTCCGGAGATGGAACGGATCGACGACGACGCCGTTGCCGATCACGTTGCGCACGCCGGGTCGCAGGATCGCCGAGGGGACGAGGTGGAGGACGAGGCGTTCCCCGTCGCGGACCAGCGTGTGCCCGGCGTTGTGCCCGCCGGCGTAGCGAACGACCCAATCCGCCTCCGCGGCGAACAGATCGATGATCTTGCCCTTGCCCTCGTCACCCCAGAGGAGGCCGATCACACAGGAGGTTGGCATGTGCCCGAAGCTGCGGAAAAGGCGACCAGCATAGCCAGCGGGTCGCAGAGGAACACGCCGGAGGCGCCGGCGTTCGCGTCGCGCACCTTACGAACACCGAGGAGACCGATCCAATGTCCGTGCCGAGCCGATCAAGCTCCGATCCGACGACCGAGAGCGCGCGCTCCATCGCGCTCGGCCACCTCGCCGCCTTCGAAGCACGCGGTCTGGGCGCCTGCCTGCGCCGCATCCGCGCGTGGCCCGGGCTGCCTCCCGCCGCGCGGGCCGACCTCGTCGCCGAGCTGTCGCAGGAGCTCGCCGTGGACTGCCTCGAACACGCCGACGAGCTCGCGGGCCTCGACGAAGAAGCCTGCTTCCGCCGGTTCGCGGCCGCCGTGCACCGTCACCACTACCGGCTGCGCGTCCGCGACCACCGCAACCGCGTCGCCGCGGACCGGGCACCCGAGCCGAGCGTCGCCCCGCCTTCCGTCGTCCTTGCCGCAGACCTGGACCCGCAGGCGCTGCCGCAGCTGATCCGGGAGGCGCGCCACCTCCGGAACGGCCGCCTCTGCGCACGCTCGACGCAGTCGGCGCTCGGCGTCGGGAGGAAGACCTTCACGCGCATCCTGACGCAGGCCGCGGCGGCAGGCGGGCAGGACCACGAACACGTCGAGTTCTGGCGGCGACGCCTCGTCGAGGCGCTGAGCATGATCGCCGCCGCACGGCTGCGGGCCGACGGCGCGTCGAGGCTCTGGGGCGACGCGTCGCGCCGCGACTTCCACGTCGACGCGTTCCGGGCGCGGCTCGCCCGCATCCGCAGCGCGCTCGGCTCCCGCCCCCTGGATCCGGATCTCCGCGCGGTCCTGACCGCCTGCTCCGGGGAGGGTCGCAGGCCGGAGGCGCTCCGGCCACGGGACCTCCTCGACCTGGCCGCACGCCTCGATGCGACCGACCCGACGGTGCTGTCCTGGAAGTTCGAACTCGAGGTCAGCGAAGGCGATCTACCGGCGGCCGGACACTGCCTCGCCCAGGTCCGACGCCGGGAGCCGGACCGGCACAGGATCGTGCTCGCTCGCGCCCGGCTGCTCGAAGCTCGCGGCCGACTGGACGCGGCGCGCGCCCTGGTCCGCCGGGCTTCGGCGCGGTGCCGCGGGACCGATCCACGCCTCGTTGCCTGCGCCGAGGCGCTCGGACCGAGGACCCGCGGCGCCGCGAGCG
>JAQCBR010000029.1 GCA_027621295.1 Planctomycetota bacterium | reverse complement strand
TCCGGCGACTCGTGGCGTCGCGTCGACGAGGGCAAGCTCGAATCCCGGATCGGCTACGACCTGTGCGAGGTGGCGGTCGCCCCGGACGACCCGGAGGAGCTGTGGGTCGCCGGCAGCTATCTGATGCACTCCACCGACGGCGGGCGGAGCTTCGAGCGCGTCGCCGGGGAGGTGACCGACCAGATTCCCAATCCGGCGCGGGTGCTACACCTCGACCATCACGAGCTCTGGGTCGACCCCGACGACGGCGATCGTCTGCTCCTCGGCAACGACGGCGGGCTGTACCGGTCCGACGACCGCGGGGCTCACTGGCTGCGCGTCAACCAGCTGCCGATCGCCGAGGTCTACGCGCTGGTCCTCGACGAGGTGACCACGCCCTACACGATCTACATCGGCACCCAGGACAACGCGGCGCTCTATGGGCCGCCCTCCGGCGGCGTCGCTGCAGGTGCGCCCGAGACCTGGCGCTACGTCTACCAGGACCCCTGGGGCGGCGGTGACAGCTACTTCACGTGGCCCGACCCGAGCGACCGCGACGGCAACGAGCCCGGCTCGGTCTACTACGAGCACCAGTTCGGAGAGCTGCGTCGCAAGGACATGCGCAGCGGCGAGAGCAAGGGCATCGCGCCGCGCGACGTCGACGGCGAGCCGGCGCTGCGGCGCAACTGGATGACGCCGTTCCTGGTCTCGCGCCACGATCCGCGCACGCTGCTCTACGGCGCCCAGTGCCTGCTGCGCTCGACGGACCGCGGCGAAACGTGGGTGCGGATCAGTCCCGACCTGACCGGTGACCCGGGTCCGGCGGTCCGGGGCAACGTGCCCTACGGCACGCTGACCACGATCGCCGAAGCTCCCGCTGACCCCGGCCTGATCTACGTCGGCAGCGACGACGGCCGCGTGCATCGGACCGGCGACGGCGGGACCACGTGGACGGACCTCACGCAGGGGCTCCCTTCGCACTGGGTCAGCCGCGTGCTGGCGTCCCGGCATCGGCAGGACCGCGTCTTCGTGACGATGACCGGCTACCGCGAGGACGACTTCCGGCCCTTCGTGTTCCGCTCCGAGGACCGGGGCGCGCGCTGGACCGCGCGGGACGCAGGTCTTCCCGACGAATCGGTGAACGTGATCGTCGAGGATCCGCGCGACCCGGAAACCCTGTTCCTGGGCACCGACCGCGGCGTGCACGCGTCCTTCGACGGCGGCGGCAGCTGGCGGTCGATCCGCGGTGACCTGCCGACCACTCCGGTCCACGACCTCGCAGTCGCCGAGTCCACTGACGAACTCGTGCTCGGCAGCCACGGGCGCGGCGTGTTCGTGCTCGATCTCGCGACCCTGCGCGCGCGCCTGGAGGCCCGATGATCGCCGTGCTGTTCGTCGCGCTCGGGCTGTTCGCGGCGGCTTTCGCGGCCGTTTGGCTCGGCGCGATCCGCTCTGCGCGCCGCTCGGGAGCCGTCGCTCCGGGGCTGGGCCAGCTCACGCTCGGCTTCGTGACGAACTTCTTCGACAGTCTCGGGGTCGGCAACTTCGCTCCGACCGCGGCGGTCTTCCGGATGACCCGGATGGTCCCGGACGCGCAGATCCCGGGCACGATGAACGTCGGTCACACGCTGCCCGTCGTGCTGATGGCGTTCCTCTTCATCTCCTCGGTCGACGTGGAGCCCTGGACGCTCGGCTCGATGATCGGTGCCGCGGTGGTGGGCGCGTGGGTCGGGGCTGGCGTCGTCGCCCGCCTGCCCAGGCGTGCCGTGCAGATCGGTATGGGGGGCGCCCTTCTCACCGCTGCCGTGCTCATGACCTCGGGCATGCTCCGGGGCAGCCCGGTCGGGGGAACCGCGCTCGGCCTGTCGCCGGTCGGTCTCGCGATCGCCGTTCCGACCAGCGTCCTGCTGGGCGCGCTGAACACGCTCGGCGTCGGCCTCTACGCGCCGTGCATGATCCTCGTTGCGCTGCTGGGCATGGACCCGAAGGCTGCCTTCCCGATCATGATGGGCTCATGCGCGTTCCTGATGCCGGTCGGCAGCGTGCGCTTCGTGAGGGAGAACGCCTACAGCCTCCGCCCCGCGCTCGGCCTGACGCTCGGCGGGCTGCCGGCGGTGCTGATCGCGGTGTACCTCGTCCGGGAGCTGTCCCTCGACCTGCTGCGCTGGCTGGTGGTGGGGGTCGCGACCTACGCAGCCGTGCTGATGCTTGCTGGCGCGCGAAGGGCCGGGCAGCCCGCCTCCGACTGACCGGATCGCGCGCCCCCCGCGACCGGTCGCGTTTTCGGACCTCCGCCTTCGGGGCTTGCCGGGGGTGCGCCCCGGTCCCTACACTTCCCGCGCTCGAAAGCGCGCCGTGCGCTCGGCCGTGGGCTCGATGCCCCGAGCCGAGGTTCCAGCGGCGCCCGAGGGTGGCAGGAGGGCCGCCCGCGTCCGAGACATCCAACCTCCCGACCCCCGCCCGGCCCGATGTGGCCACGACGAGCAGGGGTCGTTTCATGGCCCCCAAGGAGTCCTGCTTCGCGAGAGACGTCGACCGAGCCGCAGCGCCGAGCGCGCCGCCGCAGAGAACCCGACGTTCGAGTCTGCCGAGCAGTCACCGCAGTCCATGACGGTTCCCGGTCGGAGCGGCTTCGCAACATTCTCCCGCAGCGCGGCGAGACGGAGCGAGGTGTCGGCCGCCCCGGAACCGATCGGACGGTCGGTGGGATGACCCCCTCCTTCCGGGTCCCATCCGCAAGAACGAGAGAAACGAAAGAGTGAGTTCCCAAGACAGCGTGACCTTCCAGGACCTCGGACTGAAGCCGTCCATCCTGAAGGGCGTGGCCGAGGCCGGCTACACCAACCCCACCGACATCCAGTCCCGCGCGATCCCGCTCGTCCAGGCGGGCAAGAACGTGATCGCGCTCGGCCAGACCGGCAGCGGCAAGACCGCTGCGTTCGGCCTGCCGATGCTCGACCGCCTCGCCGGAGGCGAACCCGGCATCCGCGGCCTGATCCTCGTGCCGACCCGCGAGCTCTGCGTCCAGGTCGCCGAGAACCTCCGCGTCTACGCGCAGTTCGCAGGTCTCCACGTGCGCACCGCCTTCGGCGGCATACCGATCTCGATCCAGGAGTCGGCGCTGAAGCGCGGCGTCGACGTGCTGGTCGCCTGCCCGGGTCGCCTCATCGACCTGATGCAGTGCAACTCGGTCGACCTGTCGCGGGTCGAGATGTTCGTGCTCGACGAAGCCGACCGGATGCTGGACATGGGGTTCATCCCGCAGATCCGGCGCGTGCTCGCCCGCCTGCCGCAGGAGCGCCAGAACCTGATGTTCTCGGCGACGATGCCCGGCGAGGTCGAGGGGCTGGTCCGCGACTACTTCGGGATGTCCGAACGCGTCCAGGTCGGCCAGCGCTCGGAAGCGGCGTCGACGATCACGCACCGCTTCGAGACGATGTCGGCGACCGAGAAGGAGCCCTGGCTCGAGCGGCTGCTGCGCAAGCGCGACGGCACTGTGCTGGTGTTCGTCAAGACCAAGAAGCGCGCCGAGGAACTCGGCCGCAAGCTCAAGCGCGTCGGACTTCCGGCGGACTCGATCCACGGCGACAAGAGCGCGGAGTCCCGGCACGTCGTGCTGCAGGCGTTCTCGCGCGGCAAGACGCGGATCATGGTCGCGACCGACGTCGCCGCCCGCGGGATCGACGTCAGCAGCATCGGCCTCGTCGTCAACTTCGACATGCCCCGCGCGCTGGAGGACTACATCCACCGGGTCGGCCGGACCGGTCGCGCGGGGACCGAAGGTGAGGCGATCAGCCTCATCACGCGCCTCGACGCCGGCATCCAGCGCGAGATCCTCGGCCACATGCAGAAGACGTCGTCCGGCAAGGCCCGGGTCGTCGTCGACGGCAAGACCGTGATGCAGCCCAAGGAAAAGGAAGAGGCCAAGGCCGGAGTCGAAGGGCAGTCGCGCCGCGACCGCGAAGCCGAGCCTCGCCGTGATCGCGACGCGGAGCCCCGACGCGACCGGGAGCGGCGACCGCGTGACGAGCGCGGAGCGTCCCGCCGGGACGGCGGGGATCGTCCGGCTCGTGGGGGAGCGGACCGCAGCCCGCGACGCGGGGACGATGTCCCGGCGCCCCGCCCCGCGCGGCCGAGCCGGGCCTCGCAGGCCGACGTCGCGCTGGAGATCGACATCACGCGGGCGGCCGATGGGGATGCGTTCGGCGCCGGTGTGCTCGACGGAGCTCCGGCCGGTGAGCCGGCTGGCGGAGGCCGCGACGGTCGGCGACGTCGTCGCCGCTGAGCCGGGCATCATGCCCGGAGTCGGGAGCGCGGGCGTGCGGGCGCAGGGAGTGTCCCGAGCGCTCGCGCGTAGACTCCCGTCTGGCGTGCTGCGCCGGTTTGGAGTAGCGGTACGCAGGCCACGATGACCGCGTTCTTCTTCACGTTCGACCCGCTCTACTTCCTCTACGTCGGCCCGTTCCTGCTGCTCGCGCTCTACGCGCAGTGGCATGTGAAGGGGACGTTCGCCCGCTACTCCCAGGTCGGTCTGCGCTCACGGATCTCGGGAGCCGAGGCTGCCCAGCTGATCCTGCGCGGTGCCGGCATCCACGGCGTCCGCGTCGAGGCGGTGGCCGGCATGCTGTCCGACCACTACGACCCGACGAGCCGCACGGTCCGGCTGTCGGAAGACGTGCTCAACGCGCGCTCGGCCGCCGCGGTCGCCGTCGCCGCCCACGAGGTCGGCCACGCGATCCAGCACGCGCAGGCCTACCAGCCGCTGCAGCTGAGGTCCGCGCTCGTCGGCCCGGTGCAGCTCGTGAACTCGCTCGCGCTGCCGATGTTCCTGATCGGGATGTTCCTGTCGGCGCAGGCGCTCATGGTGTTCGGCCTCGTGCTGTTCGGGGCGACGCTGCTGTTCCACCTGGTGACGCTGCCGGTCGAGTTCGACGCGTCGGCGCGCGCGATCCGGATCCTCGAGGGATCCGGCTTGGTCGCCGCCGACGAGATGGACGGCGTGCGCAAGACGCTCTACGCGGCCGGCTTCACCTACCTCGCTGCGACGCTGGTCGCCGCGTCGCAGCTCGTCTACTGGTTGGTCCGCAGCGGTCTGCTCGGCGGTCGCAGCGACGAGGACTGACGCGGGTCAGCGCTCGGCGAACCAGGTCTTCGCGTCGGCGGCGAAGATCCCGTGCTCGTCGCGGATCAGCGGGGTGATCCCGGTCGGTCCGCCGAGCAGCAGGTCGAGGTCGCCGTCGTCGTCGACGTCGGCCGCGCGGACCTCGTTCAGGTCGGGCGGCGTCGCGGTCGCGAGGAAGCGCGTGCCGTCCTCGATCAGCTTGCGGCCTGCGACGAGCCGGAATCGGACGCCCGCAGCGCCGACGGTGACGAGGTCCAGGATGCCGTCGCCGTCGACGTCGAAGCGGATGCCGGCCGTGGAACGGGCTTCGGGCATGTAGCCGTCGGCGGCCGGGACCAGCCGCCCGCGCCCGTCGTCGAGCCAGAGCTCGTCGGGGCGGTCGCCGCGGAGCAGCACCGCGTCGATGTCGCCGTCGTCGTCGGCGTCGAACGCGACGAGGCTGCGCGCGGTGACCGACTCGCGCGCGAGCCGCTTGGCCGACTCGTCCCGGTAGCGGCCGTACAGATCACGGATCAGCACGCGGAACTCCGGGTCCGCGGTCACGAGGTCGAGGTCGCCGTCCGCGCCGACGTCGTACGGGAAGATCCTCCGGCACGGTGCGGGGTCCGGCGGCAGGAACTCCGCGCTCCGGTCGACGAAGCGTTCCTCGCCGTCGTTGAGGAGCAGCACGGGGCGCCCCTCGGCAGCGGCGAGGATGTCCAGGTCGCCGTCCGCGTCCAGGTCGGCCGCGCTCAGCCAGGTGACTCCTCGGAGCGGGGGCTGCGGCAGGCGCTCGGCGCTCCGGTCGACGTAGACGCCGTCCGCGCCCAGTTCGAGCACGGCGATCCGCTGCGAGGCGATGGCGAGGAGCGCCGGGATGTTCGCGTCGAAGCGTGCCGGGAAGGCCATCGTCACGCCGCGGATGGCCGGGAAACGCGACGGCCCGACGTCGACGAAGGACTCACGCTGCCGCTCGAACAGGCGGAGCCGACCCCGGTCGGTGACGAGGAAGCTCGGCGTGTCGCCCGCATCCACGATCTCGATCGACGTGACGCCCGCGGCGGGCTCCTGCGCGCCGCAGCGGCGGCCCGCCCCCGGCAGGGACCCGATGACGATCGCGAGCACCGCGGCGGAGGATGCGTGGCTGCGGCGCTTCGCGAACATGCCTGCAGGATACCGCCGAATGGCGTGGGGCCGCCTGCGCTGGTTCGCGTGTGGCGCCAGGGGTACAGTGTTCGCCCCATGACCGCCCCGAAGGTCCTCGGTGGGTTCGTCGTCAACGGCGAGCGGCACCAGACAGCGTTCCAGCCCCACCGCACCCTGCTCGAGGTCCTCCGCGAGGACCTCGACCTGACCGGCACGAAGCACGGCTGCGAGCTCGGTGAGTGCGGGGCCTGCACCGTGCTCGTCGACGGCACGCCGGTGCTGTCCTGCCTCGTGCTCGCGCTCGAGGCGCAGGGCAAGGATGTCACGACGATCGAGGGTCTCGCGGATGGCCCCGATCTGCATCCGCTCCAGGACTTCTTCGCCGAGCTCGGCGCGTCCCAGTGCGGCTACTGCTCGGCGGGCTTCATGCTCGCTGCGAAGAAGCTGCTCGAGGACAACCCCGACCCGACGCGCGACGAGATCCGCCGGGCGCTGTCGGGGAACATCTGCCGCTGCACCGGCTACATCAAGATCTTCGAGGCCGTCGAGCTGGCGGCGCGCCGCCTGCGCGGCGAGGACGCGACGCCGTCCCGGGAGGCTCTGCATGGGCAGTGACGGTACGTCCGGGGCAGACCGCCCCGAGGGCAAGCACATGCACGCGGTCGATCCTGCGACGCTGCAGGTGATCGGCAAGCCGTGGCGCAAGGTCGACGCGCGGAGCCGTGTGACCGGGCAGACCCGGTTCGCGGACGACCTCAAGCTGCCGCGGATGCTGTTCTGCAAGCTGCTGCGGAGCACGGTCGCCCACGCGCGGATCGTGTCGGTCGACACCTCGGCCGCCGAGGCGCTGCCCGGCGTCCACGCGGTCCTCCGCGGCGAGGAGCTGCCCAACACGTTCGGCATCCTTCCGGTCAGCCAGGACGAGCACACGCTCTGCTACGACAAGGTGCGCTTCATCGGCGACCCGGTCGTCGCGATCGCCGCGGTCGACGAGGACACCGCGTGGGACGCGTGCCGGCTCGTCAAGGTCGAGTACGAGAAGCTCGACGTCGTCACCGACGTCTTCGAGGCCGCGAAGCAGGAGGACAACCGCATCCACGACTACGGTCGCGGCGGCAACCTGCACCGCCAGGAGCACCTCGAGTTCGGCGACATGGACGCGGGATTCGCCGAGAGCGACCTGGTCCGGGAGGACGTGTTCTTCTTCGAGGGGAACACGCACCTGCCGATGGAGGAGCACTCGACGCTCGCGTTCCGTGACCCCGACGGGAAGGTCACGGTCATGTCGAGCACGCAGACGCCGCACTACCTGCACAAGGCGCTTTCGAAGGTCCTCGTCGACCACGTGCCCGCGCACAAGATCCGCGTGATCGCCTGCCCGAACGGCGGCGGATTCGGCGGCAAGTCGGACCCGTTCAACCACGAGATCGCGGCTGCTGCGCTGTCCATCAAGACCGGCCGTCCGGTCAAGATCACGCTCACGCGTGAAGAGGTCTTCCAGACCCACCGCGGTCGCCACCCGGTGCTGATGAAGAGCCGGATCGGCGTCACCAAGACCGGCCGGATCAAGGCGCTCGACTTCGAGACCCACCTCGACGGCGGGGCCTACGGGTCGTACGGCACGGCGAGCACCTTCTACACGGGCGCTCTGCAGACCGTGACCTACCCGGTCGAGAACTACCACTTCCGCGGCGCGCGCTGGTTCACGAACAAGGCGCCTTGCGGCCCGAAGCGCGGGCACGGCACGCCGCAGCCGCGGTTCGGCCTCGAGGTCCAGCTGGACAAGATCGCGGTCGAACTCGGCATCAATCCGGCGGTGCTCCGCCGCCAGAACCTCGTCGACGCGCACTCGTTGACCGCGAACTGGATGCGCATCGGTTCGATGGGGCTGGGCACCTGCATCGACAAGGTCGTCGAGGGCTCCGGCTTCCTCGAGCGCTGGGGCAAGCAGCCGTACGGCAAGGGCATCGGCATCGCGTGCTCGAGCTACCTGTCGGGCGCCGGCCTGCCGATCTACTGGAACGCGATGCCGCACTCGGGCGTGCAGCTCAAGCTCGACCGGAGTGGGCTCGTCACGGTGTTCTGCGGCAGCACGGACATCGGC
The DNA here is from genome assembly GCA_027621295.1 of Planctomycetota bacterium. Lineage (GTDB taxonomy): Bacteria > Planctomycetota > UBA1135 > UBA1135 > UBA2386 > JAQCBR01. Next base: position 28,803 of record JAQCBR010000029.1, on the reverse strand, counting down.
CAGGGCAGCAACTCGATCCTCGCCTACATCGTCGCCGAGGTCTTCGGACTCGAGCCACAGGACCTGCGCATCGTCACTTCGGACACCGACCTGACGCCGGTCGACCTCGGGTCGTACAGCTCCCGGGTGACGGTCATGACCGGCAACGCGGCGCTGCAGGCCGCGGAGCGGGCGCGCGAGATGATCGTCGGTCCGGTCGCCGACAAGCTCGAGGTTCCGAAGGGGCGCCTGACGTTCGCGGGCGGCCGCGTGTTCGACTGTGAGGATCCCGAGCGCGGGATGAGCTTCGCGGAGGCCGTGCAGATCGCCGAGGCCAAGCTCGGCACGCTCGGCACGACCGGGTCCTACCGGCCGCCGCGGGCCGCTGCACGCTTCAAGGGCGGCGGCGTCGGTCCGAGCCCGAGCTACTCGTACACCGCGGCGATCGTCGAGGTCGACGTCGACCCGGAGACCGGGATCTACAAGGTCCCGAAGATCTGGGTCGCGCACGACATCGGGCGCGCGCTCAACCCGGCCCTCGTCGTCGGCCAGGTCGAAGGTTCGGTCTACATGGGCCTCGGCGAGGCGATGATGGAGGAGATGAGCTACCGCGGGAACCGCTTCGGCGTGCACAAGATCCCGTCGATGCTCGAGTACAAGACGCCGACCTCGATGGAGATGCCCGAGGTCGTCACGTGGATCGTCGAGGATCCGGATCCGAACGGACCGTTCGGCGCCAAGGAGGCGGGCCAGGGCCCGCTGCTCCCGATCATGCCGGCGGTCGCCAACGCGGTGTACGACGCGGTCGGCGTCCGCGTGGACGAGGTGCCGGTGACTCCCGAGAAGGTCTTCGACGCGATGCAGAAGAAGGCGCGCGGTCAGGAAGGGCGCTACGGCCCGAACGAGCTCCCCTCGATCGAATGGCCCGAGCCGCGTCGCGTGCGCACGCCCTGGCAGGGCGGCACCGGCGTCGAGGTCGAGCGCGAAGCGACGGAGGCGCGTTCCTGATGCTGCGGCTGCCTCGCTTCACCTATCACCGCCCGACGTCTGCGGCCGAAGCCGTGAAGATCGCGGCGGACCACGGCCCGGCGTCCCAGTACGTCGCCGGCGGCACGGACCTCTACCCGAACATGAAGCGTCGCGTGCAGACGCCGACCGAGGTGATCGCGCTGTCCGGCTGCGCGGATCTGGTCGGCGTCTCCGGCTCGGCTGCGGAGGGCATCACGGTCGGTGCGATGACGACGCTGACGTCGCTCGAGAAGGACCCTGCCCTCCAGGCCGCGCACCCGGCGTTGGTGCACGCGGCGTCGGTCATCTCGACCCCTCTGCTCCGCAACATGGGGACGATCGGCGGCAACCTGCTGCTCGACACGCGGTGCAACTACTACGACCAGAGCCACGAGTGGCGCGAGTCGATCTCGTTCTGCATGAAGTGCAGCGGCGACACCTGCTGGGTCGCGCCGTCGAGCCCGCGCTGCTGGGCGGTGCAGTCGAGCGACACGGTGCCGCTGCTCTGCGCGGTGGGGGCCGAGGTGTCCCTGATCGGTCCCGAGGGCGAGCGCCGGATCCCTGTCGCAGACCTCTACCAGGACGACGGGATCGCGTTCACGACCAAGAAGCCGGGTGAGCTGCTGACGCACCTCCATCTGCCCGCGGTCGACGGGACGTGGCGCGCGAGCTATCGCAAGCTGCGCCGTCGCGACACATTCGACTTCCCGGTGCTCGGAATCGGTGCCTGGCTCCGCTTCGACGGAGACGTGTGCACCGCGGCCGAGATCCGCATCGGTGGGGCCGGCAGCTACGCGATCCCGGCGACCAAGACGGCAGAACTGCTGATCGGCGAGAAGCTCGTCGCGGGCGATGCGGCGGCCGAGGAGCGGATCACCGCCGCAGCCCAGGAAGCCTTCAAGCCGACGCGTGCGATGGACAACACCGACCACTTCGCGTCCTGGCGCAAGAAGATGGCGCCCGTCTTCGTCGCGCGCGCGCTGCGCGACTGTCTGGGATGAGTCTCCTGCGCTCCTGGGCGTTGTCCGGCGTTCTCTCGTTCGCCAGCGTCGTCCAAGGCCAGGTGTCCCGGCTCCCGTCTCCAGCGCCCGAGCCGAGCGGCGAGCCGTCACTGTGCGAGACCGCGGACGGTCGGGTCCTGCTGTCCTGGGTCGAGCCGGTCGACGGCGGCCACGCGCTCCGCTTCGCGGCGCTGGACGGCGATGCGTGGACCGAGCCGCGGACGATCGCGCGCGGCGCGCGCTGGTTCGTGAACTGGGCGGACTTCCCGCAGCTCGTCGAGGCGTCGGACGGCAGCCTGGCCGCGCACTGGCGGGCGATGCGAGGTGAAGGGACTTACGACTACGACGTGCTGATCGCGCGGGCTGCGGCGGGTGCTGCGGAGTTCGGCACCGGGTTCCGCCCGCACGAGGACGGCGTTGCGGCCGAGCACGGCTTCGTGTCGATGGTGCCGCTCGACGCCGACCGCATCGGTGTCGCCTGGCTCGACGGCCGGGAGATGCCCGCCGGCGGGAGCATGACGCTGCGATACGTCGAGTGCGGGCCGGCCGGCGAGCTGACCCATCCGGCCCTGCTCGACCCGCGTGTCTGCGAGTGTTGCCAGACGTCGATGGCGCAGACCTCCGAGGGTTTGGTGCTCGTGTATCGCGATCGCTCCGACGACGAGGTCCGGGACATCGGGCTGGTCCGCGAGGTGGGCGGCGTCTGGTCGAAGCCGCAAACCGTCGGTGGGGGGCGCTGGAAGATCCCCGGCTGTCCGGTGAACGGCCCGTCGGTGGCGGCCTCCGGTCGTCAGGTCGCGGTCGCCTGGTTCACCGCGTCGGGCGGCGAGGCGCGCGTCCAGTTCGCACGGTCGAGCGACGCGGGTGCGACGTTCGGTGAGCCGGTGACCGTCGATGATGCCTACCCGGTCGGGCGCGTGTCGCTGCGGATGCTCGACGACGGAACGGTCTGGATCTGCTGGATCGGTGCCGACGGCAAGGACGGTGCGGTCCGGCTCCGGGAATTTCCCCCCGAAGGCGATCCGGGGGACCTGATCCCGGTAGCGCGCGTCGCGCCTGGTCGTGCGACCGGGTTTCCGCAGCTCGCGCGCAGCGGCGACGGATTCGTCGTCGCGTGGACCGACGGCGGCGTCCGGCTGGCGCGCGTCGCCCCGCACGTGAAGCGCTGATCCTTCCGGTTCAGGTTCCGAGGCGACGAATGGTTGCACGGACCCGCCGCGTCACGGATTCTCCGCACGCATCCCGAGCGCCGATGGGAACGAACCCACGCGCACCAAAGACTCCACTACAGGACGCCTCGTCATGAAGAACCTCGCCCTCACGCTCCTCGCCAGCACCCTCCTCCTCCTGAACTCCTGCGGCACGACGGCCGGCAGCCAGCAGGAGGCCGACGGTCTCGTCGTCGCCAACGTCGTCTGCCCGATGGTCCCGGCCCATGAAGCTGACCCGGATGTCACCGTCCGCTGGGACGGCAAGACCATCGCGATGTGCTGCAAGGGCTGCATCGGCAAGTGGGAAGCCCTCTCGGACGACGAGAAGGCGACCAAGCTCGCCGGCGCGATGAAGCAGAACTGATCGGGAGTCGCGGCGCTCGCCGCGATCTTCGACACGAGGAGGCCGCGTCCCGCACGGAGCGCGGCCTCCGCGCGTTACCGGTCCACGCGACTGGCGGTTCCGCCGTCCTCGCGCCTAGTTCTGGACCCCGTCCCTGTAGCCAGGGACGGTCGGGGCGCGATCCCAGGCGTCCGGCCAGCCGTCACGGTCGGTGTCCCGTCGGAGCGGCAGGTCGAGCGCGTAGGCCTGGGTCAGGTTGCGGGCCGCGAACGAACGGATCTGCACGCCTTCGTGGTTCGTGTAGAGACCCTGGATGCGGACCGGGACGCGGAACAGCCACTCCGGATTGAATCGCTCGTAGCCCGTGTCCTGGGCGGCGACGACGAACGACGGCGCGATCCGCCCGTCACCGTCCATGTCGGTCGGCAGCGTCTCGATGTCGTAGAGCACGAGCTTCGACAGGAACGTGAGGACCTGCTCGCGGTTGCTGCGGCTGAGTCGGGCCCAGGCGGCGCGGGCCGCGGCGGCTGCGCCACCGTGGCGCAGGATCGCGTCCTCGATGGTCAGCGACTGCCCGTCGTGTCCCCACGGGAACCCCGAGCCGACGCCCCACAGCGGTGCCGTGCGCCAGACCCGGTTGGTCACGCCGCCGAAGTCGACTTCCTCGAAGTCCGGCCCCATGTCGTGGTGACGGAAGTCGGTGAAGATGCCCTCGACGGTGAACGCGTCGAAGCGACGCACGTAGGCGTCGCCCTGCATCCGGTAGAGCGGCACGAGCGTGCCCTCCAGCCGGTCATCGGCCGCGTCCCAGCGCACGTCCAGGTCGAAGAACCTTCGGTCGCCCGCGAAGTCCGCGGTGGAGCCGGAGCCACCGCTGGATCCGCCTATCGGTAGCGCTGTCAGCCCAGGCCGCTTGGCTTCGATGGTCCAGTCAGGCATGTGGCACTCGGTGCAGCCGAGCGCGCGGAGTTCGTCCACGCCGTCGGCGTACTCCTGCTCGGTGCCCGCGAACGCCGGCCGCGGTGCGTTGAGCATGAACCACTCGGCGAGGTCGAGGTCGCCCTCGCTGATCTCGGTCAGGTGGCCGTCGCCGTCCGGATCGTCGCGGCTGAAGCCGAGCGGGTCGCGGTTCAGGCCGACGTCGGGCGCGCGGTGCGTGGCCGGGAACTGGATCGCACCGGCGAGTGTCGGCTCGCTGACTCCATCCTGGTCCGGATCGCGCAGCGTCGAAGGGTCGTGTGCCTCGAGGCCGCCGTGGGCCTTCCAAGGGTCCCAGAGGAACGCGCGGTTCGTCGGGTTGAGCGCCGAGCGTCCGACGCCCTGACCCCAACCCCAGACGACCATCGCGAAGTTGAAGCCGTGGGTGGTCACGCCGTCGACGGACGTCGCGCCGGGCACGAGGCGTCCGGCCGCGTCCACGAACCAGACGCGGAAGATGTTGTCGAGCTGCGGGACACCGGTCTGCCCGCGCGTCAGTCGCGGGTCACCGAAGTCGATCCTGTCTCCGCCCGGCGTCGCTTCGACGACGACGCGGCCGCCGTAGGCGTTGGCCTCGGCGGGCGAGATCCAGCCGTTCCGATCCGAATCGACCTCGTGGAGGATCTTCTCGCGCGTCTGGATCGCGAGCATCTCGGTCAGCCCGGCACCGTAGTAGTGCGGCGAGTTGCGCCCGAAGCCCGAGTCCTTGTGGAACGACACGCCGCCGCCCGGGTTGCCCTGGGGGAGGTTGTGGCAGGCGGCGCAGCTGACCTGGTTGTTCGCGGTGATCTTGGCCGTCGAGCCGTCGGGCATCGGTCCGGCGAGGTTGCTGACGCGCGCGTCGAAGACCCCGTCCCTCTCGCGGAATTCGCGGAAGTTCAGGTTCCGCCCGAGCTGGTAGGCGAGGAACGGATCGCGCTCGAAGAACCAGGCGGTGCCGCCGCGGAGCGCGGCGAGCTCGGTGTGGATCGCGCGGGTGCGCGGGTTCTTGACCGATCGACCGCTGACGTCTCAGTCGGGGCTGCCGGTGCCAGCCAGCGCCGAGCGCTCCGCGAACTGCGCATCCGCGGCCGACGAGCAGAGCAGGGCTGCCGCTGTCGTCAGCAGCGCGAGGAGCGGGGTCCGTGAGACCTTGGCCGGAGCGAGCCGGCCCGGTCCACACGGCTTGGACGAGTGCGGTGGCTGCATGGGTGGTGGGCGCTCCGTTCGCACGGCGAACGCCTGGCCCCGGTTCCGCGATGCCCGAGGGGTGGACAGGATGTTCTTGTTTTCTGCTCGGCCGCATCAAGCCGGCTCGTCGGGTCGCGAGGGCTCTGCAGCGCCAGCTCTGCGGTCCCCGAGCGAGCAGACGACGAGCGGTGGGCGGGTTCCGCGGAAGCCCGTCAGATCCCGTCCGCACAGGGCGCGAGCGCCGACAGCAGGCGGTCGGCCGCGACCGCGCCCGCGGCGAGGCCGCAGCTGAGGCCGAAGCCCCCGAGACCTGCGACCCAGAACAGGCCCGGCACGTCGCCGTCCTCGCCGAGGATCGGGCGGCGGTCGGGACTGAAGGTCCTGAGCCCGGTCCAGCCGCCCCGCATCCGGAGACCCGCCAGTCTCGGCACGTGGGACTCGAGCTTGTGCTGGGTCAGCGCTGGCCCGGAGTCGTCGACCCTGCCGATGCTCCCGGGGCCGGGCTGCGGGAAACGTTCGACCTCGTCGCACGGCGAGCACAGGAACCCACCGGCCTCGGGTCTGAGGTAGAGGCCCGCGTCGTCGAACCAGCACCAGGGATGCTCGGCGTTCGCCAGCGGGTGTTCCCGGGTCTGCAGCAGGTGGCGTGCACGGGGGGTGAGCCGGACGCGGCTGCCCGCGGTCCTGCCGAGGGCCTCGCCCCAGGCGCCCGCGGCCAGGACGACGGCGTCGGCCTCGACCGGGCCTAGGCTGGTCTCGACCCCGACCACCCGTCCCGCGCGGATGCGGAGCGACTCCACCCGGACGGAGCACCGGAGCTCGGCGCCGCGGCCGATCGCGCCGCGGAGGAGGCCCTGGCCGAGTGTCCATGCGTCGCAGACCCCCTCCTCGGGAAGGAAGAATGCGCGCGCAGGTCGTGAGTCGGCGAGTGCCGGAGCGAGGTCGGCCAGTCGGCCTGCGTCCAGGTCCTCGACGATCGCGCCGCGTCCACGGAGGTCCTGCGCGGCCTCTTCGGCCCACGCCGGTGCGCGCGCGGCGAACGCGATCACGGCGCCGGTCCTGCGGAACGGGGCTGCCCCGACCCAGTCCGGATGTCCGTGGAGCGCGGCGAGGCGCTCGTGGGAGCGGCACGCGAGTTCGCGCTCCTCCGCGCCGGACACGAAGCGCCGGACCATGCCCGCGTTCTGCGCGGACGCCTCGCCGAGCGGGGCGTCGCCCTGCTCGAGGGCGACCACGTCCGCGCGTCCCGCGACGTGCCATGCGAGGCTCGCACCTGCGAGGCCTGCGCCGACGATGAGCACATCGGTCCGTTCCAAGGGGCGAACAGGATAGGGCGGTTCCGGCGATCCACCAACCGATCCTTGTCCGGGCTGCGGGTCGCGCTTAGGACGGTTCGGTGTCCTCGCGCGAAGCACGCTATCTCCGGGTCGATGTGTTCACCGACCGCGTCTTCGGCGGCAACCCGCTGGCGGTCTTCCCCGACGCGGACGGAATCGACGGCGCGACGATGCAGGCGATCGCGCGGGAGATGAACCTCTCCGAGACCGTGTTCTGCGTCCGGCCGTCCGCGCCGGGGGCGTCGTTCCGGTTCCGGATCTTCACCGTGGACCGCGAGCTGCCGCTCGCGGGTCACCCCACCGTGGGGTCGGTCTTCGCGCTCGCCGCGACGGGGCGTCTCGCGGCGACCGAGGGCTCGACGGTCGTGCAGGTCGAGCTCGGCGTCGGGGTGATTCCGGTCCGCGTCGATGTCCGGGATGGAGACGTCGTCCACGTCCAGATGACGCAGCGAGCCCCGAGATTCGGACCCGAGGTCGTCGACCGGGAGCTCGTCGGGGCTGCGCTCGGAGTCCCGGGCGACGCGCTGGCTCCGGATCTGCCCGCGGAAGTGGTCGACACCGGCATCCCGTGGCTGCTCATGCCGCTCGCGACGGAGGAAGCGGTGGCGTCGCTGCGCCCGGACCCCGCGGCCTGTCGGGAGCTGACCGGAGTCGCCGGAACGGACCTGATGCACGCGTTCTGTCGCGCGCCAGAACGCCCCGTGCCGACGCTGCGCACGCGCCACGTCTTCTTCGGCACGGTGACGCCCGGCGAGGACCCTGCGACCGGTTCCGCGGCAGGCTGCCTCGGCGCTTTCGCGGCGCGCCATGGTCTGTTCGGCGACGATCGAGCGCCGCTCACGCTGCGCGTCGAGCAGGGTGCGGACGTCGGTCGGCCGTCTCGTGTGGACGTCACGGTGGCAGGTGACCTCGTCGAGGTCGGCGGTGCTTCCGTGCTGGCGGGCGAGGGATGGCTCCGCATCGACTAGGATGCCCGAACGGCCCTGCCGGTGTACGCACGCCCCATGCCCGTCCTCGACCAGCTCGGCCGACCCCAGCGCAGTCTGCGCCTGTCGGTGACCGACCGCTGCAACCTCCGCTGCACCTACTGCATGCCGGAGGCCGACTACACGTGGCTGCCGAAGCAGGACATCCTGACCTTCGACGAGACCGTCCGGCTGGTCTCACGCTTCATGGCGGCGGGGGTCGACCGCGTGCGCGTCACGGGCGGAGAGCCGCTGATCCGGCAGGACCTCGCGGTCCTGGTCCAGATGCTCGCCGGGCTCGGGCTGCGTGACCTCGCGCTGACGACCAACGGGATCCATCTCCCCGAACAGGGGAGTGCGCTCCGGGACGCCGGCATCCGCCGCGTGACGATCAGCCTGGACACGCTCCAGCGCGACCGATTCCGTGCGCTGGCCGGGCGGGACCGGCTCGACGCGGTCCTCGCGGGGATCGACCACGCGCGCCAGCTCGGCTTCGAGCAGATCAAGCTGAACACCGTCGTGATCCGCGACCGCAACGACGACGAGCTCGTCGCACTCTGCGACTACGCGGAGAGCGTCGGCGCGGAGCTCCGCTTCATCGAATACATGGACGTCGGCGGCGCGACGCAGTGGGATCGAACCCAGGTCGTGCCGCGACACGAGATCCTCGCACGCCTCGGCGATGCGTTCGGAGGGGTCGAGCCGGTCAGCGATCGGGACTGGGCGCCGGCCGATCGCTACCGGTTGGGAACCGGGCTCATCGTCGGCGTGATCTCGTCGACGACCGAGCCGTTCTGCCGGACCTGCGACCGCACGCGGCTGACCGCCGACGGCATGTGGTACACGTGTCTGTACGCTCGCGACGGCATCGATCTGCGCAGCGCGCTGCGCGCCGGTGCGGACGACGGCGAGCTGTCCGGGCTGATCGAACGCGTGTGGGCGGGCCGGCGAGATCGCGCGGCCGAGGATCGGCTCGCGCTGCGGGAGTCGCGGCGAGCCCTGGCCGGCGCAGACGAACTCCGCACGAATCCCCACCTCGAGATGCACAAGCGGGGCGGCTGATCGCGGTCGGCCCGGAGACCAGGAAGTCGAACATGACCGATCCCGTCGTCCGCGACGTCGCTCCGTCCACCGAGGCCTTCCTCGAGGCCGTGTGCGCGGGGCTGACCGCCGACCCGAAGACGCTGCCCTGCAAGTTCCTGTACGACGAGACCGGCGCGCGGCTCTTCGAGGCCATCTGCACGCTCGACGAGTACTACCCGACGCGCACCGAGCTCTCGATCCTGATGCAGCACGCCGCCGAGATGGCCGCCGAGCTCGGCCCGCACGTCCGGCTCGTCGAGCCTGGGAGCGGCAGTCTGCAGAAGGTGCGGTTCCTGCTCGACCACCTCACCGACCCGGTCGATTTCGTGCCGATCGACATCTCGCTCGAGCAGCTCACCGAGGAGGCTCGGCAGGTCGCGGTCGACTTCCCGGGGATCGACGTGCACCCGGTCTGTGCGGACTACACCGCGGGCTTCTCGCTCCCGGAGGTCCCGGACCAGGCAGCGCGGACCGTCGTGTTCTTCCCCGGCTCGACGATCGGGAACCTGGAGCCCGGGGAGGCCCGCGAGTTCCTGGAGCGGATGGCACAGGTCGTCGGCCCGCGCGGCGCCATCCTTCTCGGCGTGGACCTGAAGAAGGACCTGGATGTCCTCCACGCTGCCTACGACGACGCTGCTGGCGTGACCGCCGCGTTCAACAAGAACCTCCTCGCCAGGATCAACCGTGAGCTCGACGCCGACTTCGACCTCGCGTCGTTCGAGCACAGCGCCCGCTACGAGGCGGCCCCGAGCCGCATGGTCCTCGAGCTCGTCAGCACGCGGGAACAGCGCGTCAGCATCGCGGGCACCGCCTTCCGCTTCGCGGCCGGGGAGCCGATCCGGACCGAATACTCGCACAAGCCGTCGCACGCGGACGTCGTCGCGATGGCTGCGGCGACCGGCCTCGCGGTGCGGCGCTGCTGGACCGACGCGCGCGCGTGGTTCGGCGTGTTCCTGCTCGAGCGCGCGGCCTGATCGGCCCGCGGCGTCCCGATCCCGTCAGCTCTCGCCGAGGAGCCCGGGATACATCGCCGCGATCTCCTCGCGTCCGGCGTCGAGGTCGTCCGGCGTCTTGATCGGGAAGAAGCGTGACGTCGGCCCGGTCCGCTTGACGCGCAGGAAGTTGCTCTTGAGGAACCGCGTCATCTCGCCGATCAGTCGTTCGACCTGGATCGCCTTGCGGCCGTCGACCTTCTTCTCGACGTAGTACCACCCGAGGTCGAAGTCGCGATCCAGCGACTCCGCGGCGAAGTGGAACGTGTTGGTGTTGAACACGTCGACGATGTCCGGGTCGAAGCCCTCCGGGTAGCGGATCTGTTCGACCAGCTGGAGCTTGCCGTCGAGCAGGTAGGGTGCACCGCCGACGTCGCCCGGCCACTTCGGCGCGACCTCGACCGTCACCTGTGCGCGGCGGTCGAGGTGGTGGCCGAGGATCCCCTTGTGGACGCGTGCGCCGAGGTTGTCGACGTTGGCGACGAAGAGGTGCTTGCCGCCGCGGGACAAGAAGTCCGCGAGGCAGCCGCTGTGCCGCAGCGCCGGCGCGAAGTCGCCGTGTCCCGGGCCGTGCGGCGACACCTTGCCGGCGTCGTCGACGAAGATGCCGCCATCCTCGGTCATCCGCACCGAGATGAACTGCGTGAAGCAGCGGATGCCGTCCGCGCCCGCGCCGAAGAAGTCGTGGGCCTCGAGGTGCTCCTTCGTCGACGCGTCGGTCGCGAAGCTGTTCATCAGGTAGATCGGGATCGTTCCGCCGCACTCGGCCGCGGTCTGGAGCGTGTCCCGGATCTTGAGCTCGAGGAACGACTTGCCGTCGACCACGTCGACCACGCCCTTGACGACGCCGCCGAACCGCGTCGCCATGCCGCCATTCAGGATCACGAGCCCGAGCTCGCCGCGCTTGATCGCCTCCTCGCCGAGCTCGTCGATCCGTGCCCGATCGGGCGTGCCCTTCTTCGGCATGTCGTGGATCGAGTCCTCGAGCGGGGCCAGCATCTTGCCCTGGACGAGGTTCCCCTCGGCGGACAGCTGGCCGGTCCGCAGCGCCTCACGCCACGAGGCGAAGAGCTCCGGGTCGAACCCGAACTGCGAGAGGTAGGAGAGGTCGGCTGGAGAGAGATCCTTCAAGGCGCGTTCTCGATGCGGGGGAATCCGGCAGGTTAGCGACGGCGCGCCGCCGCGACCAACGTCGATCCTCGGCTTGTCGGGCCCGGTCGATCGGACGAACATGGAGTCGATGGTGGCGGGCACGGACGGTTCGGACGACGCGGTGCGGGTGCAGACCGGCACCCTGGATCGTCTGGCCCTCGACGCTTCCGTGACCATGCTCCACGGCGTCGGGCCGGCTGCTGCGGAGCGGCTGGCCGCGGCCGGCATCCGGACACTCGGCGACCTCCTGCTCTACTTCCCACGGCGTCATCGGGAGATCGCGGAGATCGCGGGGCCGGACGACGCACACGTCGGCTGCTACGTCCGGGTGCGCGGGCGCGTGGAGCGCGTGACGCGCGCGTTCCTGCCCGGCAGGAAGAGCCTGGTCACCGTCACGTTCGCGAGTCCCGACGGGGAGCGCTTCGCGGTGCCGTTCTTCAACCAGCCCTGGCTCCGGAAGTCGTTCCAGCCGGGCATGGAACGACAGCTGGAGGGTCGGCTCCAGGCGACGAAGAAGGGCTTCGCGCTGACCGAGCCGGTGATCGTCAACCCACGGATGGACGCGCAAGGCGCCTGCGTGGTCCGCTATCCGTCCGTCGACGGGATCTCGGAGCCGCGGCTACGGACCTGGATCGACAAGGCGCTTGCGCGCGCGGCGCCGAGCGAGGAGTTCTGGGACGAGGTCCCAGCCGCGCTCCGGGCCGAGACCGTGCCGCTCGGTCAGGCGCTCCGCGCGATGCACCAGCCGCGCACGGTGGAAGAGCACGAGCGTGCGCGGCGCGGCTTCGCGCTGCGGGAGGCGCTCCGCCTGTTCCGCCGCGTCGAGGCCGCGCGTCGCCGTCGCATGTCGGTCGAGGGGCCGCGGTTCCCCGTCGGAGAGGACCACGACCCACGCGTTCGCACCGTCCTGCCGTTTCCGTGGACGGGCGACCAGGAGCGGGCGGTCCGCTCGATCCGGCAGCGCCTCGCCGGTCCGTCGCCGATGGGCGTCCTGCTGCAGGGGGACGTGGGCACCGGCAAGACCGCGGTCGCCCTGGATGCGATCCTCGCCGCCTCCGTCGCCGGCTGGCAGACGGCGTTCCTCGCACCGACCGAGGTCCTCGCCGAGCAGCTGCTCCAGGTGCTGTCGGAACTCCTCGAGCCCGCGGGCGTGCGCACCGCCTATCTGAGTGGGAGCCTCCCGGCGGCGGAGAGGCGGGCGGTCGATGCAGCCCTGGCGCGCGGTGAGCTCGACCTCGTCGTCGGCACGCACGCGCTGTTCTCGGAGGGGACGTCGTTCGCCCGGCTCGGGCTGGTGATCGTCGACGAACAGCACCGCTTCGGGGTCGAGCAGCGGACGCGCCTCGTCGCGAAGGGGCGGTCGCCCCACGTGTTGGTCATGACCGCGACGCCGATCCCGCGGACGCAGGCCCTCGCGCGCTTCGGCGACCTCGACCTCGAGATCCTCCGCGACCGGCCGTCAGGCCGTCTGCCCGCGCCAGCGATCCACGTCGATCGCGAAGCGTGGCCGCGCGTGCTGCGCGCGATCGCGCGACACGCCCGTCGCGGGGGCCGTGTCTACGTGGTCTGTCCGAAGATCGGGGAGGACGGTGAGAAGGGCGGTGCCGTGCGCCTCGCCCAGGACCTGGGCGGGCGTTTTCGCTGTGGCCTCGTCCACGGCCGCCTTCCCGTCGCCGAGCGCCGTGCGCGCACGGCTGCGTTCCGAGACGGTGCGTTCGACGTGCTGGTCGGCACGACGGTTCTCGAGGTCGGCGTCGACGTGCCGACGGCCACGCTGATGGTCGTCGTCGGTGCGGACCGCTTCGGGCTCGCCCAGCTGCACCAGCTGCGCGGTCGCGTGGGCCGCGGGCGGAAGCGCGGTGCCTGCGTGCTGATCGGCGAACGCTCCGATCGCGTGGTCGCGCTGTGTCGCACGCGGGACGGCTTCGACCTCGCCGAGGAAGACCTCCGGCTGCGCGGAGCCGGGGAGCTGCTCGGCGCGCAGCAGACCGGGGCCATCGACTTCCGCGCGCTCGATCCGCTCGACGACTACGAGATCCTGCGTGCCGCGCGCGACGCGGTCCGCGCGGAGGAGGTGCTGCCGTGCGGTCCCTGACCGTTGCGGAGGCGAGAGCGCTCGATGTCGACGCGGTCGAGAGGCTCGGCATGCCTTCGGCGCTGCTGATGGAGAACGCGGCCGCGGGCGTGGCGCGTGCGGCTCGCGCGCTCGGAGATTCGTTCGTCGTGCTCTGCGGCGGAGGCAACAACGGTGGTGACGGTCTCGCGGCCGCGCGCCACCTCGGCCGCCGATGCCGGGTCTTCCTGCTCGCCGAGCCCGATCCGGAGCGCAGCCCGGACGCTGCGCTGCAGCTCCGCATCCTCCGGAACGCCGGGCACACGGTGGTCGCGGACCCGGACCGTGTACCTGCCGCCGCGCCCGGCACGGTCTGGATCGACGCGCTGTTCGGTACCGGCCTCGGGCGCCCGATCGAGGGTCGTGCGGCCACTTGGATCGCCGCGATGAACGACGCCACGGGCCCGAAGCTCGCGGTCGACGTGCCGAGCGGACTCGACGGGGATCGCGGCGTGCCGCGCGGTGCGTCCTGCGTGCGCGCGGACGTGACCGCGACCTTCGAGGCGCCGAAGGTCGGGCTCCTCGCCCCCTCGGCGGCGCCGTTCGTCGGCCGGATCGAGGTCGTGCCGCTCGGCCTGCCCGAAGCCCCGTAGCCGGGTGCGGTCCGTTCAGCCCCGCGCCCGGCGTCGGACCGTGCTCACGCAGAGTCCGGCGAAGACGAGCGCCGCCGCGAGGAAGAATCTCGTCCCGGGCAGGTCGTGCCCCATGGCCGTCGACAGCGCGGTGGCGACGATCGGCTGCGTGTAGATGTAGAGCGCGACGAGCGAGCTGTCGGCGTGGCGCAGCGCCCAGTTGTTCAACAGGTAGGTGGTGACCGTCGAGCCGAGGATCGCGAACGCGACCCAGCCGAACACGCCGGGCGCGACCAGGGCTTCCGCCGTCGACGCGTCGAAGGCCGGAGCCGCGAACGGCAGCACGAAGAGCACCGAGTAGCCGAAGCAGAGTGCGGTCGCGGTCGGCGCGTCGATGTGGCGGCCGAGCCGGCGCATCACCACCAGGTAGATCGCGTAGGTGGTGGCGTTGGTCAGCACCAGCAGGTCGCCGGTCCACGTGCCGCCGTCGTCAGGGATGCCGAGGTCGACTTCGAGCAGGATCAGCACGCCGGTCAGCGCGAGGACGAGGCTCGCGACCTTGTGCCACCGGAGCTGCTCCTGCCTCGCGACGACCGCAGCGACCAGCGTCAGGATCGGGACGCACGCGGTGATCACCGACGCGTGGGCCGGAGTCGTCCGGTGCAGCCCGAGTGCGAACAGCAGCTGGTTGCCGCCGACGCCGAGGATCGCGGCCGGGACGAGCGCCAGGAGGATGCGTCGCGAGGGGCGGCTTCCGGCCGGGCGGAGGAACCATGCGAGCGGGGCGAGGAACGCCGTGGCCGCGGCGATCCGCACCAGCGCCCATGCGCTCGCGGGCACCTCGCCGAGGACGATCTTCATCCCGACGAAGTTGATGCCGAACAGGACCGACACGCCGATCAGCGCGGCGTGGACCAGGAGGCGGGGAGGGGAGGGCACGGTCGGGCGAGGAGCCCCGGTTCGAAGCGTCCGGGAGAGGGCGGGGAACGCTATAGTCCCGGGCCGACCGACGGAAAGGGTCCGCGGCGTCGTCGATCGCGCGCCGCCCCCCGCACGGACCCGATCCGACACGAGCGCCCGCCCGCCTGAACCTGCCCGAGCCCCTGGCCGGGTCGGTCGGTGGCCCACCCCGTCATGCAGACCCTCGCCGTCGCCGCAGCCGTCCTCGCCGTTCTCGTTCCCCAGGACCCGAGGGTGTCGGGCTCGTCCAGGTCCGGCGTCCGCGCCGATTGGACGCGCTCCACGCCCCGCTCCGAGGTCTACCACGGCAAGGACCGCACGGACGCGCTGCAGATTCCTGTGCGCGGTCGAGTCGGGGGGCGTGGCGGCAGTGCCGAGCCCGCGAACGCCGCGCCGGCGATACAGGCCGCGCCGCAGGACCCGCAGCGGGCGGCCGAGGACGACGTCCGCTTCCTCCGGGACCTCCGTCCGCTGCAGCGCTCCCGGTCCGGATCGGAGAGCCGGCAGCAGGCGATCCTCCAGCGACTCGGCCAGGACTACTCGGACGTGGCGGCTCGCTGTCTCCGCCTGATGCGGACCGAGGACCCGGACATGGTCCACGCGCTGATGCTCGCGCTGCAGTTCTACGGCGGCCCCGAGCACGCGGGGGAGCTGGAGTTCCAGCTGCTCACGCGCCCGCTGCGCTCGGCGACCGAGATCGTGCTGGAGACGATGGCAGTGCTGGCCCGGGAGGAAGCGGCCGACCGGCTGCTCGCCTGCCTCGAGGCGAACCGCTCCGCGGTCCGGCACCATGCGGCGGTCGCGCTGAGCGGGCGTCTCCGTCCGGAACACGCGGACCAGATCCTCGACCTGAGCCGCGGGCGTGACGTCGACATCCAGCTGAAGGCACTCCGGCTACTCGGTGAGCTGCCGCCGCGCCCCGAGATCCTCGCGCGCCTCGTCGAAGCGCTCGGCGAGGAGCCGCGCTGCGCCGAGGCTGCTGTCGATGCGTTCGTCGCGCTCGGTCCGGACCACGTCGCAGACCTGCAGGCGATCCTCCGGCAGCCGGCGCTCGGCCGGGACTTCGGCTACGCGGCCCTGGTGCTCGCGACGCTCGAGGAGCGGAACCCGGGCACCGAGCTCGTGACCGAGGACATGGTCGATTCGATGCGCGCCGAGCTGGACGTGCCCGACGCGTTCCAGCAGGGTGCGGTCAGCGCGGCGCTCGCGGGGCTCGCATGGCGTTCGGACGACGCGACCGGCAAGGTCCACGCCGACGCGGCCGTCGTCGAACAGCTCGTCGGCGTGATCGCGCCGACCGAGTTCGTCCCGCACCTCGCGATGCTGAGCGCGGTCGCCCGTCCGCGGCTCGCGCTGCTGACCGGCCAGGATCTGGGCGTCGACGGCTCCGCCTGGCGTGCGTGGTGGGAAGGCGTCCAGGCCGACGAGGCGACGTTCGTCGGCGCACGGAGCCGCGTCGCGTGCACCGTGGTCGAGGCGCCGAGGGCGACGCTGACATGGCGGACGCCCGGTCGCGAACTCGTGCTGCGCGGTCCCGAGACGGGGGCGCCCGCCGCCGTCGAGTGCTACGTCGTCGGCCCGGAGGAGCTCGCGTCGATCGTCGCCGACCTGGAGAGGCTCGGCTTCATGCGCGGCCACGAGCCGGGTCGTAGTGCTCCCGACCTGCGCTCGCTCGAACTGGAGGTCGGAGGGCTCCGCGTCCGCTCCGATCCCGACACGATTCCGGCGATCCTCGACCGGTTCGCTGCCCGGATCGGTCGGACCACCAGCGCCGAGACCTGGCAGCGCTACCGCGACCCCCTGTCCGAGCCCGACCCGGTGGGGCTCTGGCTCCGGGAGTCCGCCTGGCTCGCCGAACATCCGGAGACTGCGGACCGCGCCGCGCGGCTGAAGGATCGCATCCTGGGCACGCTCGCGTCCCCGGGCGCCGCGGATCGTGCCGCTGAGGCCGTCGCCGATCTGCTCGCGATCGAAGGGATCGACGGACTCCTGACGCCGGAAGACGGTGCGCGCCTCGTCGATGCGGCCGCGGCGATGCCGGACTGGAACGGCCCCACGTTCCGGCTCCTCGAGATCGCGCTGCTCGCGCCCGGCGAGGACACGTGGCCGCGGATCCTGACGGTCGCCGCCGAGCGTGACGAACGGACCGGAAGCGGCTCGCTGCTACGGCTGTTCGGACTGGCTGGCCCGGACCGCGTGTTGTCGGCACTCGAGTCCGAGTCGGTCGCGGTGCGACTGGCCGCGATCGACGAAGTGTCCCGTCTCCTCGACCTGCGCGCCGCGCCACGTCTGGTCGCCTGCGCGTCGTCCGCGGACGAGCCGCTCGAACTGCGTCGCGCGGCGGTCTACGCGCTCGGACGCATGCGGGCTCGCGACGCGAGCGCACCGCTCCAGGACATGCTCGCGGACGACGCGCTCGATACCGGGCTCCGCCGCACGACCTGGGTCGCCCTCGCGCGGATCGTCGGCGACGGCGCGCTGCCGATCCTCCGCGACGCGGGCCTGTCCCCGGACCCGGCGGATCGTCGGACCATCGTCGAGGCGCTCGGTGCGATGGGGACCGCGTCCGCGGCGCGCGAGCTGGCGACGATCTTCTCGCTGGCGGGTGAGGACGTCCTCGGTTCCCTGGCGTTGGGCGAGCTCCGCCGGCTCGGTGATCGGATCGCATCGCCGGTGCTGGTCCCGCTGCTCGACGCGCGCGACGAAGGCGTCCGCAGCGCGGCGGCGCTGCAGCTCGGCGACTTCCAGCATCCTGCGGCGTTCCCCGAGCTCTACCTGATGCTGCAGGAGGACGACAGCCGGCTGCGGATCATGGCGGCGATCGCGGGCATCACCGGTCAGAACGTCACCGACCGCAACGACCGCCTCGAGCACCTGAGCTCCTGGTACGCGGACAACCGGAGCAAGAGCCAGGGTGACTGGCTGATCGCCGCGCTGAACGAGAACGGCATCACGCACCGGCTGACTCCCGCGGAGCTCGTGCCCGAAGCCGGCGTCGCCTGTATCCCGGAGCTGACCCGTCTGATCGTCGAGTGCGAGCAGCCCTGGCTGCGGAGCCTCGCCGCGCGGCTCCTCCGGGTCGCGACGAGCGAGGACCAGGGCACGCTGCCTCCGCTCGCCGACGAGGCGCAGCGCCTCGCCTACTGCGAGCGCTACCGGTTCCTCTACGAAGCCGCGCGGGCTTCGGGCGGCCGGTGACGCGCGGCATCCCGCTGCTCGTCCTGCTCGGGGCGCTCGTCCTCGCCGCTGTCGCGTTCCAGCGGGCCCGTTCGCCGTTCCTGCGCATCGAGGCCGAGCGAGACCTCGCCGCGCGCATAGCGGCGCAGGCCGCGGACGACCTCCGCGTCGTCGACGTCCTCGCTCTGCGTGAGCTGCTCGGCGTCGATCGGGACGAATCCGGGCTCCACGTCGCTGCGAGAGCGTTCTCGGAGCTGCGCGCACGCTTCGACGGCAGCGAGCTGTTGGCGATCCTCGGCGTGGTCGGCGAGCTGGAGCGCGTCGAGGACGCGTGGGGGCGCTCTGGCGGCGACGTTGCGGCGACCGAGGCGCTCGCCCGGCTCTGGCCCGAGGCCGTTGCCGCGACGAGGTTCGTCCGTATGCGGGAGCGCTTCGCTTCCCGGGAGCCCGGTCCGCGTCGCTAGGCGCGGACCGGCGGCCAGATCCAGAGCAGCGACGGCAGCGCGGTCGCGAGGACGACGACGGTCAGCGGCACGCCGAGACGGACGTAGTCGCCGAATCGATAGCCGCCGGGACCCATCACCAGCACGTTGTTCTGGTGGCCGATCGGCGTCGCGAATGCGCAGGACGCGCCGACCGCGACGGCCATCAGGAACGCGTCGGGTCCGCACCCGAGTTGGGCTGCAACGCTGGCTGCCAGCGGAGCCATCACGACGGCGGTCGCGGCGTTGTTGATCACGTTCGTCAGCAGGGTCGTCGCGACGAGGATGAGGCCGACCGCGAACGCGGGCTCGGTCCCGACCGTCCATCCGGCGATGCCCGCGGCCAGCCTGTCGGTGACTCCGGTCGTCTGCAGCGCTTCGCCGAGCGGGATCATCGCAGCGAGCAGCACGATGACCGACCAGTCGACCGTCTCGTAGAGCTGACGGATCGTGATGCTGTGGGTGGCGACGAGCGCGACGAGTGCCAGGCCGAACGCGACCTGGACCGGGACCAGCCCCGTCGCGGTCAGCGCGACCGCCGCCCCGAAGATCCAAGCCGCCGCGCCGCGCCGCCGCGGCAGCGTCGTCGCCAGGCTGCGCTCGGCGAGCGGCAGGGTCCCGTACGTCTGGCAGACCTCGGCGATCCGGGCGCGCTCGCCGCTGAGGAGCAGGACGTCGCCCGGACGCAGCGAGACGTCGGCGAGGCGTTCGCGCGGCGGTCGCCCCTGACGCGCGACGGCGATCAGGTGGACCCCGAACCGGGCGTGGAGTCGCAGGCTTCCCGGCGTGCGGCCTTCGAGTCGGGAGCCCGGCGGGACGATGGCCTCGACGGATTCACCTTCCCCGGCGGTGCGGTCGACGTGCGAGCCGATGCGGAGCCCGCTGCGATGCGCCAGCTCGGTGAACACCTCCGAGTCTGCGCGGATCCGGAGCACGTCGCCCGGCCGCAGCGGCAGGTCCTCGATCGAGTCCTGGACAGGAACCTCGGAGCGGACGATTCCGAGCACGTCGAGTTCGGCGGCGTCGGCGCCGAGCAGCTCACGCAGCGTCCGGCCGATGACCGGAGCGTCGTGCACGACGACGAGTTCGGTCACGTAGCGGCCGACGTCGAAGACCTGCGCAGACGGGTCGGAGCCCGTCCGGTCGGTCGGGAGGAGCCTCGGTGCGCAAACGGCCAGGAAGCCCAGGCCGACGAGTGCCAGCGGCAGGCCGATCGGCGTGAACGCGAACATGCCGAACGGCTCGCCGGTCAGGCCCTCGCGATACTGGGAGAGGATCAGGTTCGGTGGCGTCCCGATCAGCGTGGTCAGGCCGCCCAGGCATGCGCCGAACGCGATCGGCATCAGCAGGAGCGAGACCGGCCGCCCGCTCTGCCGCGCGGTCGCCATCGCGATCGGCATCACCAGGGCCAGTGCGCCGACGTTGTTCATGAACGCCGACAGCGCTGTCGCGAGTGCGGTCAGGGCTGCCGCCTGGAGTGCCGGTCGGTCCCCGAGTGCAGCGACCCGTGCCGCGATCCCGTCGAGCGTGCCCGACACCTGGAGCGCGCGGGACACGACCAGGATCGCCGCGACCGTGAACACGGCCGGGTGACCGAAACCGTCGAACGCATCGTTCGAAGGCACGAGGCCCAGCACCGTCGCCGCCAGGAGCGCGCCGAACGCCACGACATCGTGGCGCCAGCGGCCCTGCACGAAGAGCGCCATCGCCGCGCCGAGGACGGCGAGGACGAGGATCTGGTCCTGGGTCATGGGGAGATGGGAGAGTGCCGCGGTTCTCGCGATCTCATCGGCAGAAGGGCGCCAGCGGCTTTCGCGCGGAGCGTTGTGCGGGCACGATCCGGCGTCCCGCAACGCGAGCAGCCATGCCGAATCCCATCCCGCTCCTGTCCGGTCTCGCCGTTCTCCTGTCGTCCTGCGCGCTGCAGGACGTCTACGGGCGCGAATACGTGCTCTACGACGACGCGGCCCAACCGGCGACCTCGGCCGCGCCGTCGTCCGGACCGGACCGCGTGTTCGCGCTGGAGCGACAGGCTGCGGAGCTCCGCGCTGCAGCGGCGGCCGGCCTCGACGCCGACGGCCGGATCGCGGCGCGCCTCGCTGGCATCGAGGTCGAGATCGGGTCGCTCGCGACCGCGCTCGGCGACGCGCTGATCGACGCCCGGCGGCGTCGGGTCGAACAGCTGCTGGGCAGCCCGCAGGGCTCCGAGCCCGACGGCCGCTAGGGCTGTCCCCGGCGTGCGCGGCGCGACGAGGGAGAAGAGGGCCGGACCCCGCATTTCATCGCCTCTCACACGCGCTTCCATCCCAATGGAAACGTTCGAACGGGGGCCCGGCCGGTGCCCCACTTGGAAGTTCCGTGCCGTTCGCCGACAGAGACTCTCCGCCCTGGCCCAGGGTGGTGCGAGCGTGACGAGCGTCACGGAGTCGGAACGTCAGTCGGCCCGCTGCGCCGCGCCGAGCGCGCGCTCGTAGATCCTGTAGCGCCTGTGGATCCGGCCTCCCGCGCTCTCGAGCGGGCGGAGCATCGGCAGGTTGTCCTCCAGGATCCAGCTGGCCTCGCACGTCGGGAACCCAGCGGCGAGACCCTGGCGGATCAGCTGGAGGAGGAGCACCGCGTCGGTCCCGCTCCCGCGGAGCTCGGGGAGGATGCCGAGCGTCAGCGTCCTGAAGCTCGTCGTCCGGCGCAGCGTCCGCCACGCGCGGAGCCAGCCGAACGGCAGGAGGCGTCCGCCGCACGCGTGGATCGCGCGGTGGACGTCCGGGACGCCCAGCGCGAACGCGACCGGCTCGCCCTGGCGCTCGAGCACGACGGTCAGCTCCTTCCGCAGCACGGTGCGCAGGTCGCGCGCCTCGGCGCGGAATTCGGCTTCGCTCATCGGCACGAAGCCCCAGTTCCTCTCCCAGATCCGGTTGTAGAGATCCCAGAGCGTGTGGACCTCATCGCCGAAGCGCCTCAGGTCCAGCGTCCGCGCGGTCAGCGGTGAGCGGGTGAGGACACGAGACGCGACGCGCTCGAGGCGTTCGAGCCGCAGGTCCTCGCCGCGCAGCAGCAGCGCGACCAGGTCCTTGGCCTTCTCGAGTCCGAACGCCTCGAGGTAGTCGGCGTAGCTCGGCGGGTTGTGCGGCATCATCACGAACGGCGGGCCGGCGTCCCCGTCGATCAGCAGGCCGCAGCGGTAGTTCGTCGATCCGTCGATCGGCCCGCGCAGTGCGGTGGCGCCGCGCGCCGCGAGCCACTCCGAGGCGGTGTCCAGCACAGCCCTCGCCGCGTCGGTGTCGCTGGCCTCGAAGTGTCCGAAGAACCCGATCCGGTCGCCGTGGAACGCGTCGTGGACGTCGTCGCGGAACGCGCTGATCCGTCCGACCAACCGGTTGCCTCGGTGCGCGAGCCAGAAGCCCGCGGTCGCATGCTCGAAGAACGGGTGGCGAGCCCGGTCGACCTTGTGCCGGTCGAACGCGGTCAGCGGCGGCACGAAGTGGGGATCGCCGCGGTAGAACGCGCGCTGGGCGTCGACGAAGCGGCGCGGTGAGCCGCAGTTCGTGACGCGGACCGGGACGGACGGCTGCGTGGCGGACATCCGCTGCGCACCCTAAGCGGCGCGGCGCAGGGCTGCACGCGATCGGCTCCGCCGCGGCGAGACTCCTCGTGGCACGTTCGGGCAGGCTGCCCTAGCGTGGCCGCCCCATGGAACCGAGCCGGCTCGTGCCCTGGACCCTGCTGATCGCCGCCGTGGGCTGCGGCACGGGTCCGTCCCCGTCCCCGCGGACGCAGGTGGAGATCCCCTGGGCCGACCTCTGGCCCGGCCTCGCCCGCCCTGGCGCGGTGGTGGCAGTCGACGACGCGGCGTTCCCGGTGCAGCGGCCTTCCGATGAGGCGCTCGGCGCGCTGCGTCGGGCGGAGACCGCGTGGCGCGCGCGGGATGACGAGGGCTTCGCGTCGGCGGGCCGCACGGTCGCGGACGATCCGGTGGCGACCTTCTGGCTCGCGCGGATGCTGATCCGGGACACGTTGTTCCTGCGGCGGCAGATGGGCGACGACGCCGCGGCTCTGGTGGGGGAGCCGGCCTGGCGGCGCCCGTTCGACGCGCTGACCGCTCTCGGGGCGGCCGCCGTGCCTTGCGTGGTCCTCGACCTCCTGCGCCAGCGGTCCGCAGACCTGCGCGACCTCGGCGCCGAACTCCTGCACGCGATGGGGCCCGCCGCGCTGCCCGCATGGGAGCGCGTCGCCTCGGTCCCCGATCCCGCGGTGCGTCGCTACGTCGTGCAGGCACTCCGGGGCTGGGACGATCCGCGATCGGGAGCGCTCCTCGACCGGGCGCGCACCGACTCCGACTTCGGGGTCCGCGCCGAGGCCTACCGCTCGCTCGCCGCGCAGGATCGTGACGTGGGGCCGCTGCTCCGCGCCGCGATCCAGGCCGAGGACGACCCGTTCGTGCGCCGCGCGATCGTCGAAGGGCTCGGTGCCCAGGGCGGCGCCGAGAACGCCGAGGCGATCGTGGACTACCTCGAGACGGCGATCGCCGATCGCGACCGTGACGGGGTCGAGACGGCGAATCTCGCGCTGATGGCAATGACCGGCCGTCCGGAGTACGACAGTGTGCCCGGCTGGCGCCAGTACCTGCGCTCGTCGAACCTCCCTCGGCGGAACGAGGGTGGGCGGTCGTCACGAGAGGGAATCTGAACGCGGGCCCATGGCCCCGAAGAGGAGCTGCGATTGGAGTCGTGGAAGATCCACAAGGACCGGGCAGCGTGCGAGAAGCCGGGCTGCCCGCTGGCGACCGCGGAGGAGTTCTTCGCGGTGTTGGAGCTCCCCGACTGCACGCGGAAGGACGTCTGCGCGGCCTGCTTCCAGTCGTTGCCCCAGTCGGGCAAGGACGCGCCGATCTACTGGAAGACCCGGCGCCGTGAGCCCGGCAAGAAGGCGCCGACGCTGGACCTCGTGTCGCTGCGCGTGCTCTTCGAGCGGCTGGGCGAGGTCGAGGGCGAGCGCGCCCAGGGGCTCCGCTACTTCGTCTGCCTGCTGCTCCTCCGCAAGCGGATGCTGAAGCTGGTCGACCCGCAGGACGAGAACGAGGAGCGCGCCGACCTCGTGGTCATCGATCCCAAGGCCGAGGTCCAGGTCCGGGTGTCGCTGTTCGCGCCCGAGGTCGACGAGGACCGGCTCGCCAATCTGAAGGACGAGCTGCTCGCGGCGATCGACGAGACCGACTCGAGCGAGCCCGCCGACGCGGCGGCCGACGCCTGACGGGCCCGGGCGCGCGAGCGGCCCGACCGATCGCTGCCGGTCCAGCCGAACGCGGGCTGCCATCCGCGGCGGCGGTGGTGCGTCTGGCACGCCGCGGCGCCGAGTCCCTGCGTCAGGCCCGATTCCGGCGGCGGATTCCGGCGTGGAAGTCCGGTGGGTTCTCGGTGGGTCCTGGGGCCGGCTGTCGGCGTCACCGGAGTCCGTTGGCAGTCTGGCGCCGCCGGAGCGCTGCGATTTCGCGGCGCCATCCAAGGAATTTCACCCGGCCCAGGAATGCTCTCGGGCCCACCCTTCTTCTGCTCCCCCTAGCCCTGGTGGGGGAGGTCGGTTTCAAGCGCTGGTGGATGTGGTGTGGGTGCTGGGGTGGAGTTGAGTGGGTGTTCGGTGTCACTCACTCCAGTTTCATGCGCTTGACGTCGACAAAAGTGGGTGTAGGGTGGATGTGGTCCGGAGCGGGGACGGCTCCCCCGCGACGGTTCGAACCCCCAGGTAGATGACGACCATGACGGGTCCAGCCTTCCGAGGTGCCTCGACGCACAGCCTCGACGACAAGTCGCGGCTGATCGTGCCGAAGCGCATCCTCGATCGGCTCCCGCGAGTGGAAACCAACTTCGTCCTGACCGCAAGTCCGGACGGCTGCCTGCTGCTGCTGGATCAGCGCGGCTTCGAGGAGGTTTCGGGCCAGATCGGTGGGAGCCTGCTCGACCGGAACCCCGAGAACCGTGGCTTGAACCGGCTCCTCCTCGGCCATGCCGAGGACGTGTCTCCGGATCGGGCCGGCCGGATTCTCATCCCCGAGGTCCTGCGTCACTACGCCGGCATCGGGGACGCAAGGGAGGTCGTCGTCGTCGGGGCGGGAACCTGGATCGAGCTATGGGCTCCAGATCGTTGGTTCCGCGCGCTGGACGGAGCGTCCTCCAGCTCTTTGGCAGAAGGCAGGAAGGTCGAGCCGGTAGGGGGCTGAGAGGTCCCGCGCCGTGCTGGTCCACCCACATCGAATTCGGGACGGGCGGTCGCCCGGGGTCGGTGGGTCATGAATGGGCAGGAGTCCCTCGGATCTCCCGCAGACGACGCGCATGGGCCGGTCAGGGTCCACGAGCCGGTGCTGCTGCGGGAGAGCCTCGAGACGCTGGGACTGCTCCCGGGCATGACCGTGGTGGACGGGACCGTCGGCGCCGGTGGGCACGCCGCAGCTTTCGCAGCTGCGGTCGCGCCCGACGGATGGCTGGTCGGGCTCGATCGAGACGCCGAGATCCTGGCTCACGCGGAGGTCGCGCTGCTCGAAGCGCGCGGTCGCCACCGCGGACCCAGGATCGCGCTCCACAACGCTCCATACGCCGAGCTTGCGGCGGTCCTCCGTTCACGGGGGATCGCCGCCTGCGATCGGGTCTTCCTCGACCTCGGCGTCAGCTCGCTCCAGCTCGATTCTCCCTCTCGCGGATTCTCCTTCATGCGTGACGGTCCCTTGGACATGCGGATGGGTCAGGACCCGGCCGTGCCCACTGCAGCCGAATGGCTGCGGACCGTCCGTCCCCAGGAGCTCGAGCGCGTCCTCCGCGAGTATGGAGAGGAGCGCTTCGCCGGCAGGATCGCGCGGACGATCGTCGAGGCGCGCCGCCGCCACCGCATCGAGCGGACCGCGCAGCTCGCCGACCTCGTCGTCGGGGCCGTGCCCGGACCGGCGCGTCACGGGCGCATCCACGCGGCGACGCGGACGTTCCAGGCGATCCGGATCGCGGTGAACGACGAGCTCGGACAGCTCGAGCGGGGGCTCGAAGCGGCGCTCTCCAGCCTTTGCGACGGAGGTCGCCTCGCCGTGCTGACCTTCCACAGCCTCGAAGACCGGATCGTCAAGCGGTTCCTGCGCGAGCGGATGGAGCTGCCGTTCCGCAAGCCGATCGTCGCCGACGAGGCCGAGTGCGCGCGGAACCCGCGCGCCCGCTCCGCGAAGCTCCGCTGCGGGATCAGGAGGGCTGCTGCATGAAATGGTTCATGGCTGGCCTCGCCTTCGCAGGTGTCGTCGCGCTCGCCGTGGCGACCGCAGCGCTCGAGGCCCGCAACATCCACCGCCGTCGTGCGATCCAGGAGGTCGTCGACCGTCTCGATGCCGTGCGCATCGCCACCGTCACCGAGGAGTTGCGGCTCCGAGATGCCACGCGCCTGCCCGAGCTCGCGCGTCACTGGATCCGCCTGCAGCTCCGCGTCGAGGGGAGGGAGGGGACGTGATCGAGTTCCGCGATCGGTTCCGGATGGGGCTGATGTTCGGCACGCTGGCCGTGCCGTTCGTCGCCGTGATCGTCCGGCTCGCCGACCTGCAGCTCGTCCAGTCCGCCGCCGCCGGGGCGCGTTCGATCCCGCTCAAGACCTCTTCGATCCCTGCCCAGCGCGGCCGCATCCTCGATCGCCACGGCGAGGAGCTCGCCTGTGACCGTCCGGTCTACGAGGTGCGTGCCGAGATCCAGGCGGTGCCCGGACTGCCGGGTGCCGACCCGTTCGCGCGCGTCGATCTCGAGGTCCTGCGAGCATTCAAGAACCGGGTCGTGACGGACGTCCTCTGGGCGCTCGGCAAGGACTCGGATCGCTTCCAGGACCCGGCCGCGCGCGATGCGGTCCGCGAGACGCTCGAGAAGCGCGTGATCCGTGCGCTCGAGCGTGCGGTCGACTCCGAGCGCGCCGCGATCGACTTCCTGATCGATCGGACGCTCGACGACGCCGATGCGATCGCCGCGCTCCGGAGCCTCGACCGCCGGTCGAAGTCCCGCGTTCGCGATGAAGCGGTCACCTGGCGGATGTTCCTGCACGAGAACGTGCGGTTCGAACGCGTCTACGCGGAGCCCGACCACGCGGCCGGAGTCATCGGTCTCGTCCGCGACGAGCCCCTCGTCGTCGACGGGCAGAAGGTCGCCGATCGTCGTCCGGTGAGCGGGCTCGAGCGTCTCGCCAGCCTGCTGCCGCAGCAGGACGGGGAGCACTCACGACTCGTCGACGCGCTCAGCCGCTCGATGTGGATCGATCGGCGCCGCGAGCCGCAGCCCGGTGCCGAGGTGCGCACGACGCTCGACCGGAGCCTGCAGCGTCGGGCGGACGTCGAGGTCGCGCGTGCGGCCGAGGACGTGGCGGCCCACTACGGCAGCGTCCCCGAGTGGGCGGGTCTCGTCCTCGTCGACGTGAAGACGGGCGGGATCCTCGCGGCCGCGAGCTACACCGCGGCGAAGGACGGCAGCCGCGACCGCAACGGAGCGTTCGCGCCGACCCAGCGCCTGTTCCCGCCGGGCTCGGTGGTCAAGCCGCTGCACGTCGCGATGGTGCTCGAGCGCGGCCTCCTCGACTGGAACGAGACCATCGACTGCCGCCCCGGCTACCTCGCGGGCAGTGACTTCGTCCGCCCGGTCCCCGCGCGCCGCACGATCCGTGACTCACACCAGAACGGGCCGCTGCCGGTCTCGCAGGTGCTGATCCAGAGCAGCAACATCGGCGCGATCCGGATCGGCCTGCGACTCGGACCAGACGGCCTCGACGAGTATCTGCAGCGCTACGGCTTCGGAGCGCCGAGCGGCGCGGAGCTGCCGGGTGAGCTGGTCGGCACGGTCCCGAGCCAGATCGCATCGCAGTCGGTCAACGAGCAGTACGTGTTCGCCGGGCCGTCGGTGCTGTTCGGCTACCAGATCCAGGCGACGATCCTGCAGGTGGCGCGCGCCTACCTGACGTTCCTGTCGGGCCAGCCGCGCGACCTCCGCCTCGTCGAGCCGGAGGCCGGTGACCAAGGCGTCACGTCCGAGCGCTTCCTCAGCTCGGCAACGCTGGACACCGTCAAGTCCGCGCTGGTCGGTGTGCTCGAGGACGAGCACGGCACCGCGCGCCGGGTCGGCGCATGGATCAAGAAGCTTCGCGTCGACGGCTACGTCGACCTGGAGATCGCCGGCAAGACCGGCACCTCGCAGTACAGCTCGAGCAAGGCCACGCGATGGGACGGTGAGGTCGTCAACGGTGACGTCCGCACGGCCTCGTTCGTCGGCTTCACGCCCGTGCGTGAACCGCGGTTCCTCGCGGTGTGTGTCGTCCAGAAGGTGGGCGCTTCGTCTTTCTACGGAGGGACGTATGCTGCGCCTGCCGCTTCCAGACTCCTCTTCGAGGCTCTCGTCAGGGCATCGAAGGAGTCGACGGCGCGATTGGATCGGTCAGGATCCACTCGCGTCGCAGGCGGAGCAGAGCCGGGGGGCTCTGCGATTCTCTCGAGGCGGTAGATGACGGAGTTGGCTTATCCCTCGGGTCTCCACCCGCGGGCTACGGGCATGAGACTGCAGGACTTCAAGAGCCTGCTGAAGCCGAGGGTGGTGTTGCGCTTCGTCGACGAGGTCGTCGAGCGCATCGCTTTCCACAGCGGTGACGTGGAGGCGGGGACGCTGTTCTTCGCCGTCCCGGGCAACAAGGCGGACGGCGCGAGCTACGTCGACGAGGCGCTCGATCGCGGCGCGATCGCGATCGTCAGCGAGCGGCCGATGAGCCTTCGTGTCCCGGTCTTCGTCGTCGAGGACGTGCGCCGGGCGCTGGCGGACGCGGCCTGCCACTTCTACGAGCACCCGTCCGCCGAGATGGACGTGATCGGGGTCACGGGGACGAACGGCAAGACCACCGTCACCCACATGATCCGGCACATCCTCGAGACCGACGGCCGGTCGGCGGGGCTGTTGGGCACGATCTCCTACGAGTTCGGCGGCCGGCGACTGCCGGCGCCGAACACGACTCCGGACCCGGTCCGTCTCCAGGGCTACCTGCGCGAGATGGCGGACCGGCGGATCGATGCCTGCGCGATGGAGGTGTCGAGCCATGCGCTGGTCCAGGAGCGCGTCCGGGGCGTGCGCTTCGGCGTCGGCGTGTTCCTGAACCTGACCCAGGACCACCTCGACTACCACGGCACGATGGGCAGCTACGCGGCCGCCAAGGCGCGGCTGTTCCGTCAGCTCCCGCCGGGTGGCACCGCGGTGCTGAACACCGACGCCGACCCGGGAGCGGTGGCCGCGATGTACGACGCG
>JAQCBR010000177.1 GCA_027621295.1 Planctomycetota bacterium | reverse complement strand
CGTCGCACCCTGCGACGGCCGGACGACGCGTCACCCGCCGGCTCACCGCCCCCCTCGCCCGAGGCTGGCTGCCCGCCCGGCTCGTGGTCGGGGGCTGGCGTGGCGGAGCCTTCGGATTCTGGGGCGGGACGGTCGTTCACGGCAGAGACTCTAGTCCGCGCGCGCACGGAACCCCAGCGACGCATCGGTGGGAACCAGGGGCCGCGGCTGCTTGAATGGCCGCGACGTCATGACCCAGATCCACGACTCGATCCTCTCGACCGTCGGCAACACGCCGATCGTCCGACTGTCCCGCATCGCGCGCCACCTGCCGGTGGAGCTGCTCGCGAAGTGCGAGTTCATGAACCCCGGGGGCTCGGTCAAGGACCGTATCGGGATCCGGATGCTGCTCGACGCCGAGAAGCAGGGCCGTATCAAGCCTGGCGACACGCTGATCGAGCCGACCTCGGGCAACACCGGCATCGGCCTCGCGATGGCTGCCGCGGTCCGCGGCTACCGGATGATCATCACGATGCCGCAGAAGATGAGCCGCGAGAAGCAGGTGGTCCTCGAGGCCCTCGGCGCCGAGATCATCCGCACGCCGACCGAGGCCGCGTGGGACGCGCCGGAGAGCCACATCGGCGTCGCGAAGCGGCTGCGGGAGGTGATCCCGAACGCACACATCCTCGACCAGTACTCGAATCCGTCGAACCCACTCGCACACGAGGAGGGCACTGCGAAGGAGATCCTCGAACAGTGCGGCGGCAAGCTCGACGCGGTGGTGATGACCGCCGGCACCGGCGGCACGATCACCGGCGTCGCCAAGAAGCTGAAGGCCGAGATCCCCGGCCTGACGGTCGTCGGCGTCGACCCGGAGGGGTCGATCCTCGCCGGCCCCGGCCCGATCCGCTCCTACAAGGTCGAAGGCATCGGCTACGACTTCGTCCCGGACGTGCTCGACCAGGGCATCGTCGACCGCTGGATCAAGAGCAACGACCGCGACTCGTTCCGCGTCGCGCGCCAGATGATCCGTCAGGAGGGACTGCTGTGCGGCGGATCCTGCGGCGCCGCCGTCTGGGCCGCGATGGAGTACGCGAAGGACCAGCCGGCCGGCACGCGCATCCTCGCGATCCTGCCGGACTCGATCCGCAACTACCTGACGAAGTTCGTCGACGAGCGCTGGATGCGCGAGAACGGCTTCGAGGAGAGCGAGTGGGCGGTCGGCACCGTCGCCGACATCCTCCGCTCGATGCCGCGCCGCGAAGTCGTGTGCCTCGACATCGCGGCGAAGCTCGCGGACGCGGTCACGACGTTCAAGACCGAGGGGATCTCGCAGATCCCGGTCACCGACCACGGCAAGCTCGCGGGCATCCTCACCGAGGCCGACGTGCTGCGCGTGCTGCTCGACGGCCACGCCCGCCCCGACTCGTCGCTCGGCGAGTTCATGCACCGCCAGGTCGCGACGGTCGGCGACCACGCCCCTGCATCGATGCTGCCCGACATCTTCGAGCGCGGCGAGGTCGCGCTGGTCATCGACGGCGAACGCCACGTCACGGGCATCCTGACCAAGCTCGACCTGATCGATTACATGACGCGGCGCCCGAGCGTGGGCTGACCCGCGGCTGCGGGCGGCTCACCAGACGAAGCGTGCCGCGGCGGCCTCGATCGCGACGTCTCGCACCAGCGTCTCGGCCTCGTCGCGTGGCAGGTTGCCGAGCGTCGTCGGGGAGCCGCCGGCGACGAACACCGTCACGTGCGCGAGCCCGAACAGGCGCTCGACCGGACCCGCGCGGAGCACCGCTCCCTGGACCTTCCGGACCGGGACGAACGCGAGGTACTGGCCGAGAAGGCCGTGCCGGAACGCGAGGTGTCCTGGCGCGCGCGCGTAGGCGAGGTTCGCGTAGAGCAGCACGCCCATCGCGACGGCGAGGACCGGCGCGCCGAGCGCCAGCCACGCCGGCCACCCGATCGTCGGCAGGCCCACCGCCAGCCCGACCACGCCGAGCACGAAGCCCTTGAGCCCGACCCGGACGACGACGCGAGGTGAAACGCGCCGCCACGAGAGCCGCAGCGGATCGAGGCCGGGCAGGACCCAGGCGACGAGGGCGCGCGCTCGAGCCGCCGCGGTCAGCGGCACGAGGATGTCGCGCTCGACCTGGTTGGCGTTGCGCTGCGACTCCTGAGCCCCTGCGCCCGCGGAGTCGGCGCGCACGACCACGGTGCCGAACAGGCGGCGCAGCGGCGAGGCCTCGACCGTGACGCGCTGGATCTTCCGCCGGGGCAGGCTCTGCGCGCGGGTCGTGATCAGCCCGAAGCGCCGGTAGAGGACGTCGTCCCGCTCGCTCAGCTCGAAGCGGTGGAACATCACGAGGCTGGCCGCGATCGCGACGGCCCATCCGGCGAGCATCACCAGGAAGAGCACGGCGACGAAGAACAGCACGGTCCACGTGGTCCCGAACATCGACAGCCGGTCGACCACGCCGCCCAGCAGGCCGCGGAACGCGTCCTCGAGGCCGAGCTGGTCGGCCAACTCGAAGATGCCGAGCACCGCGATCAGGCTCGCGCCGACACGGTTGTTGGTGAAGCCCAGGAGCGCGAGCTCCCCTCCCGTGCTCCGGAACAGCACGCGCGGCGCGGGTTGGGCGGTCGCCTCTCCGATCCCCGCGGCCCGACCGCGGAGCTGGTAGAGCACTTCGCGAAGTCGACCCGCGTCGCGCCGCGACAACGAGTCGAGCCGCGCCTCCGCTCCCTGCCCCGACGCCGTCTCGACCTGGACGACGACGAGCTGCAGCACCCGCCGCAGCAGCGTCGACTCGAAGCTGAGGTCCTGGATGCGGTCGATCGGGATGCGTCGCTCCTGCCGATGCAGGATGCCTTCCGTCGTGACCAGTTCGTCGTCGGTCAGGCGGTACTGGAACGTCAGGTAGCGGACGACCGCGTGCACGAGACCCAGCACGAAGAACACGCCCGCTGCGACCGCGAGCCACACCTCCTGCGCGACGATCGAAATGATGACCGGCAGGATCGACTGGCGCAGCCCGTCCGCGAAGCGCACGAAGAGCATGCCCGGATGCAGGTGCCCGGCCGCGTGGACCCGTGGTGCCTGGCTCGGCCCCGGCTCAGACGGTGTCATCGCCCCGCGCCTCGAGGATCGCGTCCCGGAGCTGCTCGGCGCGGGGCGGCGTCAGCCCGGGCAGACGGAACGACGCCGCCTCGGTCCCTGCGGTGTGCACGACCAGCGTGGCGAGCCCGAAGAGGCGCTCCACCGGGCCACGCGACAGGTCGACGTGCTGGAGTCGCGAGACCGGGATCGCCTTCTCCTCGTGGAAGACCACTCCGTAGCGCGCCACGAGGAGGTCCGCGTCGATCGAGAAGCACCAGCGGCGGTAGGCCAGCGGCGGGATCACGAGTCCGAACAGGACCAGCGCGCCCCCCAGGACGGCGACCGCGATCGTCGCCAACGTCGCGTTGTCGCCCAGGGGCTCGCGGAACGCGACGAGTGCGACCACGAGGATCAGCACGAAGAAGACGTTCCCGAACAGCCCGCTGACCAGCCAGTAGGGCACGACGCGGCGGTCGAGCCTCTCGAAGGTCGGACCGGACGTGTCCGGCGAGGACACGTCACCGGGGGCGTCGTCGATCGTCGTGGGTCCAGTCATGCGGCGCGGGTGTGGAGTGAGCCGGGCGACCGGCGCGCACAGGACCTGCCGAGCCGACCGCGGCCGGCCTGCCTCCCCGGCCGAGTCCGACCGGGGAGGCAGGGAAGTGTGGGTGGCTGACCGGATTTGAACCGGCGACCCCCAGTGCCACAAACTGGTGCTCTAACCAACTGAGCTACAGCCACCACACGGACCGCCTCGGGGGCGATCGGGGGCTGGGATTCTGCCGAGCCGTCTGGCGATGGTCAACGTAGCCCGCGAGGAATTGAAGGATGCCATCAACCCGAGGTTGAACGTCCCTTCCCACCGCGCTACTGTCCTCGCCCTCCCGGTCGCGTCCCGGCCGGAACCCGCGCCTCTGTAGCTCAGTTGGTAGAGCAGCGGATTCTTAATCCGCGGGTCCTAGGTTCGAGCCCTAGCAGAGGTACTGAAGCCCTCGAGGCATCAAACCGAACGCCGATCGGCACCGCCGGTCGGCGTTTTTTCATGCCCGCGCAGCTCCCCACGCCCTCTCCGACGGGCGAGGTGGGCGGGAGCGACAGGGCGGATCA
The DNA here is from genome assembly GCA_027621295.1 of Planctomycetota bacterium. Classification (GTDB taxonomy): domain Bacteria; phylum Planctomycetota; class UBA1135; order UBA1135; family UBA2386; genus JAQCBR01. The sequence goes on along the minus strand of JAQCBR010000177.1, from coordinate 2,727 downwards.
GCCGGAGACCAGCGACCGCGGCGCAGGGACCTCGCCCGTGTGGCTGTGTGGCGGCTGGACCGGCTCGAAGGGGAGCGCGACCGAGAACGTCGTGCCCTGCCCCTCCACGCTGTCGACCCAGACGTCGCCGCCGTGGCCGAGCACGATCTCGCGGGTGATGTGGAGCCCGAGGCCCGTGCCGCTGATCCCGCCGGTGTTGGAACCGCGCTCGAACCTCTGGAACAGCCGCGCGACGTCCTTCGCCGGGATTCCCATCCCGTTGTCCGAGACCTGGATCACGTAGCGATCCTCTTCGGCCACGGCCGAAACGAAGATCTTGGCCGGCCGATCGGTCGCCGAGTACTGGACGGCGTTGCCGAGGAGGTTCTGGAAGACGCGCACCATCGCGAAACGATCGCAGCGCGACTTGGGAAGATGGTCGAAGCGGACGTCGACCCCCCGCTCGTCGATCTCGAGCCGCATCGCCTCGATGACCTCGCCGACGAGCTCGTCGAGGTCGACGGGCTGGAAGTCCAGCTTCACGCCGTCGAAGTCGAGCCGCGAACTCTCGAGCAGGTCGCCGACCAGCCGGTCCATCTGCTGGACCGCGGTCATCGCGTTGTCGAGCGCGCGGTTGGCGACGTCGTCGACCTTGCCGAGGTAGCCCTTCCGCATCGACGAGAGCATGAGCCGCAGCGCCGACAGCGGGCGGTTCAGGTCGTGGATGATGTTCTGGGTCTCCTGGACGAGCTCGCGGTTCTTCCGCTCGAGCGCGACGCGGTAGCGATCGAGTTCACCGAAGCGCTGCGCGAACTCGAGGTTGGACGCGACGGTCGCATCGAGGAGGGCCGGCAGCGGCTCCTCGTCGTCGACCGATCCCCCGGCGCCGGTGCCCGCCGACTGCGGCCGCACGTCGCGGTCCGCGGTCGCGTCCGGGTCGAGGGCGGACAGCAGGTCGTCCTCGGAGAACAGCTCCTCGCTCGGCTCCACGTCGTCGAACGGTTCGAGCTCGGGGAGCGCGTCGACGTCGACCGAACGCCCCTCGTCGTCGAACGTCATCTCGACGCTCCCCGCCCGGCGGGTCGTGTCGAGGCGGCTCGCGAACTCCGACTGGTCGAAGATCTCCCAGAGCTTCTGGCGCGCCCCTTCGGCAACGACCGCGGAGTCGATCTTGCCGCGGCCGAGCCCGTAGAGCCGGATCTTCGCGTCGACCAGCTGGCCCGCCGCGTGGACGAAGGTCTCGAACACGCCGCGTCCCTCGGTCGCGACGCTCGGGAACGCCTGGAGCTCCTCGCGGAACTTGAAGTGCCGGTCGAGCTCCGACTCGCTGAGGACGTCCTCCAGGTCGCGCTTGTTGTACTGGAGCACGATCGGGATCGAGTCCGGATCGAGCCCGTTGAGCGCGAGGTTCTCCTTCAGGCTCTCGAACGACTGGAGGTTCTCTTCCAGGCGGCTGGTCTCGGAGTCGACGACGAAGACCACGGCGTCCGCGCCCGACAGCACATACTTCCGCATGCGCCGATACTTGGGCTGCCCGGGCACCGTGAAGCCCTGGATGCGGACCTTGAAGCCCTCGACCTCGCCGAGATCGATCGGCAGGAAGTCGAAGAGGAGCGTCGCGTCCTCCTCGGTCTTGATCGAGACCAGCTGGACCTCGTTGCGAGGGCACATGATCTCGTGCACGGCCTGGAGCGACGTGGTCTTGCCGCCCATCCCGCAACCGTAGTAGACGAGCTTGGCGCTGATCGTCTTGTCGGCGAGGTTGATGAAGCCCATGGCTGGTCCCTGACGGGCGCGCCGCAGGGCAGCGCGCGACGGACCCTCCGGTCCTTCGTCGCATATCGGCAGAATGCCCGGGATCTCCGAAGCCGGAACTCGCGCCGATACCGGGAATGTCGGGTCAGGAACCTGGCCGCAGCGCGACCTCGCAGCCCGGGGCGCCCTTCGCGAACATGCCGGCGAGCGCGCGGTCGACGTGCCCGAGCTGGACCCGCCCCACGGACTCGGGGAGATCCCCTGGCCAGCCGTGCAGTCCGTAGCAGGCGATCACGTAGCCCCTCTGCAGCACGAGGCCCGGGAACCGGCGGAGCGCGGCCGCCATCTCGGTGCGCAGCGGCGGAACGTCGAGCGTCGTCATCAGCACGGAGAGCGCGCCCTGGATCTCGGGCCCGGTGGCCCCACCGTCCCGCAGACCCGCGGCCAGGCTGTCGAGCTCGGCGCGGACCGAGTCCACGTCGTCGCCATCCCGCCCCCGCCGGCCGAGGAAGGCCGCGCGCGGCGCGCGCAGGAAGTCGTACGCGAGCGGCGGGAACTCTGCCTCCACCTCGCCGCCGCGCAGGGTACGGAACGTCGAGGCCGCCCGGGATCGCGCGACCTCCATCGCGATCAGGAACGGCAGGTAGCCCGCCTCCCCCCATCGGGGCGCGACGAGCGCGCGGCAGACGAAGGGAGCCGCGACGCGGTCGGTCGACGAGATCATCTCCCGGGACGCGCCCGGGTCCGCCGGAGCGGGGATCGCGGGCCACGGCGCGGCCACGCGCTCGGAACGGAGCGCGGCCGCGAACGCATCGTCGACGTCGTCGACACGCCCCGCCCCGACGAGGATCGCGCGGGACGGGTGGAACGCGCGGGCGAACGCCGCGCGGATCGCGGTCGGCGCCAACGCGCGGATCTCCTCGGGCACACCGCCGCCGGGACGCGCAGTGGGCGTTCCCGGGAACAACGCCGCCTCGGCGCGCTCCCGCAGCT
>JAQCBR010000176.1 GCA_027621295.1 Planctomycetota bacterium | reverse complement strand
GGGCCTGCGGGCCGCCTTCCCCGCCCGGCGCTTCGCGGCTCTGCCCGTCGACCTCGCGGCCGAAGGAGCGGCGGAGGGACTCGTCGCACGCTGCGCCGCCGCGCTCGGGCCGCCGACCGTCGTGGTCAACAATGCGGGCACCGCCCCGTCGGCCCGACTCCAGGACACCGACGACGCGACCCTGGCACTCGTGCTCCGGCTCCACGTGCGGGTCCCGTTCGCGCTGATCCGCGCCGCGCTGCCCGGGATGAAGGCGGCGGGCACCGGCACCGCGATCCAGCTCGCGTCGACCGCGGGGCTCCGCGGCTACCCGTTCACGGCCGCCTACTCGGCCGCCAAGCACGGGATGGTCGGCCTGACCCGCGCGCTCGCCGCCGAGTGGGCGCGCACGCCGGCGTTCCGCGCGTTCGCCGTCTGCCCCGGCTTCGTCGACACCGAGATCACCCGGCGCGCGGCCGACGAGATCGCCGCGCGCGGTCAGAGCACCGCCGACGAAGCTTTCGCCGCACTGGCTGCGATGAACCGGATCGGGCGCATGCACTCCGTCGAAGAGGTCGCGTCCGCGGTCGCGGACCTCGTCCGGAACCGCCCCGCCGGGGTCGTCCTCGACCTCGACCGTGACCCCCCGCTGCTGTCCGACTGAGCACGATGAACCGAGGCCCGTTCGACTTCCGCTTCGACGTCCGCGAGGACGGCGTCGCCGTACTGACGCTCGACCGCCCCGAGTCGCTGAACTCGCTGACGTTCGCGATCTACGGGCAGCTCGAGCGGCTGTTCCTCGACCTCGAGCACGACGATGCGGTCCGCTCGATCGTGCTGACCGGCGCGGGCAAGGGCTTCTGCAGCGGCGGCAACGTCGATGACATCATCGGCGCGCTGTTCGAGGCGGACGCAGCGGAGACGCTCCGCTTCACGCGGATGACCGGCGCCGTCGTCCGCAACATGATGCGGCTCTCCAAGCCGATCGTCGCGGCGATCAACGGCACCGCGGCCGGCGCGGGCACCGTCCTCGCGCTGGCGAGCGACCTGCGGGTGCTCAGCGAGAGGGCGGGCTTCGCGTTCCTGTTCACGAAGGTCGGACTGACCGGGGCGGACATGGGCGCCGCGTGGCTCCTGCCCCGCACCGTCGGCCGCGGCGTCGCCACCGAGCTCCTGATGCTCGGCGACAAGATCGACGCCGCCGAGTGCCATCGGATCGGGCTCGCCAACCGCGTCGTCGCGCCCGAAGCGGTGCTCGACGAAGCGATCGCCCTCGCGAAGCGCCTCGCCGACGGGCCGGGCCTCGCGCTCGCGATGACCAAGAAGATGCTCGTGAACGAGGCCGCGATGGACCTCGATGCGGCGATCGAGCAGGAGGCGCAGGCCCAGGCCCTGCTGCTCCGCTGCCGCGACCACCGCGAGTTCTACGACGCCTGGAAGGAGGGCCGCGCGCCGCGGTTCACCGGACGATGAGCGACCAAGCGTTCCAGGCCGTCCTACCCGACCCCGACCTCGACGACGCGCAGCGCGCGTTCGCCCACCGCATCCGCGCTTTCGCTGCCGACAAGCTCGCGCCGCACGCCCGCCGCATCGACGAAGAGGAGGTCTTCCGCGCCGAGTCGGTCGCCGAGCTCGCGGCCGCCCGCGTCCTCGGCGGGCCTCTGCGCCCCGAGAACGGTGGCGAGGGCTGGTCGGCCGTCGAGCTCGCGCTCGCGCACGAGGAGATCGGCGCCGTCTGCGGCAACACGCGCGGCTTCCTCGCGGTGCACACCGGACTCGTCAGCCAGTGCATCGAGGCGCACGGCTCCGACGCGCAGCGCCGGACCTGGCTGCCCCGCCTCGCCGGCGGCGAGATCATCGGCTGCTTCGGCCTGACCGAGGAGGAGGCCGGCAGCGACGTCGGTGCCATGCAGACGCGGGCCGAGCCGGTCGGGGACGGCCGCTACCGCATCCACGGCAAGAAGATCTGGATCACCAACGGCGGGGTCGCCGACGTCTGCCTGGTCTTCGCGAACGCAGACCCGGAGCGCGGCAAGGACGGGATCACCGGCTTCCTCGTGCCGACCGACAGCGCGGGGCTCCGCCGCGAACGCATGCCCGGCCGCGAACTCGGCCACCGCGGCTCGGACCACGCCCAGCTGGTCTTCGAAGGCGTCGAGGTCGGCGAGGACGCGATCGTCGGCGGACTCGGCAACGGCTTCCGCGTCGCCCTCGACGGCCTGCACGCCGGGCGCCTGTCGGTCGCCGCCGGGGCGGTCGGCATCCACCGCGCAGCGCTCGATGCGTCCCTCAGGTTCGTGACGACCCGCGAGCAGTTCGGCCGTACGATCGATCGGTTCCAGATGGTCCAGGAGCGGATCGCCGACATGGCGGTCGAGCTCCTCGCGTCCCGCGCCCTCGTGCTCCGCTGCGCCCGTCGCCGCGACGCGGGCGTCGAGACCGACGGCGACCTCGCCGCCGCCAAGCTCTACTCGACCGAGGCCGCGGCCCGTGCCTGCGACCAGGCCGTCCTGCTCCACGGTGGACGGGGCTACTCGAGCGCCTACCCGGTCGAGCGCCTGCTCCGCGACGTGATGGGACTGCGGATCTACGAGGGCACGTCGATGATCCAGAAGGGCCTGCTGGCCCGCGCGTTCCTGCGCGCCCGGTAGCGCAGGCCGACCCGACCCGTCAGTCGAGCGGCCCGACGACGTATCGACCGGCGATCCGGCTGACGCGCAGCCGGTCCATATGCCGCTCGAAGAACGCGCGCACGGCCGCACCCTGCGTGCGCAGCCCCCACTCCGGGAAGTCGAGGGCATCGACACCGATCAGCCCCTCGACGACCTCCGCCGCGCCGTTGCGCCGGCAGCAGATCGTCTCGAGCTCGTCGATCCAGTACGGAGCGAGCCCGAGGTCGAGCCCCTCGGCGAGCTGCACGGACGAGTTCATGTCGACCCAGCCGTAGAGCTTCCGGCGGCGCACCTCGGCCATCGCGCGGCGCGCGTCCGCGTCGCCTGCCGCGGCGAGCTCGACCAGCGCCTCCTGCACGTCTGCGCCGGGGCGCAGGACCTCCCGCCTGAGCGCGTCGAGATCGGGGCCGTCAGGCGTCGCCTCCGATGCGACGAAGACACGCCACGCGTGCCCGAGCTCGTCCTCGGCGTCCTCGTCGATCGCACCGGCCTCGTGCCACGCGGCGAGCCGCGCGCGCAGCCGCTCGGGGACGGTGACCTCGAAGAGGCCCAGGAGTTCCTCGGTCGCGTTCTCCGGCGTCAGTTGACCGATGGCCTCCTCGACGAGCGCACGGCGCCGCGCGCCCGGGCAACGATCGAGCACCGCGAGGAGCCGCGCCCCGTCGACCTGCTCCAGCGCAGCCTCGATTCCCGCACCGAGCCGCTCCTCGAGGTCCGACGGCAGGAGCACCGGCTCGTAGACCGCGTCCTCGATCACGTCGATCAAGAACTCCATCGCGCGCCCGCCTGCTTCGGGGTCCGGCTGGACGGCCGCCGCGACGAGCAGATCGAGGGCTGCTTCGTCACGTTCTGCAAGGAGCGCCGTCGCAGCTGCCACGTCCCCCACGCAGCGCGCCCGCAGCGCATCGGCTTCGCCGAGCGCGAGCCGCGCGAGCGCACCCGCGACTTCGTCCCCGGACTCGAACCCCTCGGCGAACGCGCGGAGCGCGGTGACGACCTCGGGCGTCCTGACCGAAGGACAGCGCAGCGCCGCGCGGACGCCGATCCAAGGACCGGGGCGGGCGCCGTCGCGGATCAGCGCTACGACCAGTTCCGCGTCGGCCGGTCCGCCGAACTCGACGCTCTCGGCCTGTCGCAGGAGCCAAGCGTCGAGCGCGCCGTGCGCCGGCTCGTTGCGGAGCCCGATCAGCCAGCGCTCCAGGAGGGCTGCCAGCGGTGCGGGGCAGAGCCCATTCCGATCGGCGGACGGCGAGACGTCCCGCGGCACGTAGACAGGCCAGGTCGTCGGGTCCTCGTAGTCGCCGACCTCGAACGCCTCCTTCCCCGGCCACGCGAGCAGGGTGTCGAGCACGACTTCCGTCGAGCCACCCCGGTAGCGGAGCAGGTTCAGCAGACTCCCGAACGCGTCCTTGCGGACGACCGGGTCCGGGTCGGCCACGCGCGCGCAGAGCAGCGGGATGTGCTCGGCACGGAAGCTCCGGTGCAGGTCCGCGATGAAGATCTGACGGTGCGCGCTGTCCGGATCAGGGCGCGCGCGCAGCACCTCCGCGACCTGCTCCGGCGACAGCACGTGCTTGAACGTGTCCCAGTCGAAGCGCGGGTCCTCGTCGAAGAGGTGCGGGCGGACCGCAGCCACGTATCGGTCGATGTCGGCGAGGTCGAGCGCGGACTCCGGCACGTGGCAGGCAGCGCCGTACGCCACGTCCGGATCGTCCGCCCAGAGCCCGCAGACCGCGGCCGCGGCCATGGCCCGGCGCAGTCCCTGCTTCTCGCGGCGGCGCCACTCTTCCTCGCGCCACGGCTGACGGCTCTCGTCGCGCGCGAACGCAGCGAACCACGGCCACATGCCAGCGCCTCCGTGGACAGGCTCGAGCGCTGCCTCGACCGCGGGCGGGAGCACGCGGTGCGCAGGAACCTGCGCCGCGAGGCCGCCACTCACCAAGGAGAGGAGGCACGCCGCGCTCACGAAGGAGGTCAAGTCAGTCCGCATCACAGACCTCCCGCAGCGCCTCCCATCCTCGCACGTTGTCCCGCGGCGGCAGCGGCAGCCTCGGAGACACGCGCTGCACGGGCCCGCCGCAGTCGGGGCAGTCCGCGTGTGGCCCTGCATCGCGCGCGGCGAGCCGGCGACGGCAAGCGAAGCAGACAGGCACGGTTCCGGGCTCCGGCATCCTCCCCAACGGACCCCGGAGCCATCGCGCCGTCAATCCTCGACGAACCGTGCGGAGAAGTGCCGCAACACCTGAGGCGCCTCGACGATGCGCAGTCCCCGCAGCTCGGACCGCGTCGCATGCAGCTCCGCGCAGGCCTCGACGACGTAGTCGATGTGCGACTGCGTGTAGACCCTCCGCGGGATCGCGAGCCGGACCAGCTCCATCGGCGGCGCCGCGTGGCCTTCGCCGCCGAACATCACCGAGCCGATCTCGCACGCACGGATGCCGGCCAGGCGGTAGAGACCGACCGCCAGCGCCTGGCCCGGGAACTTCTCGGCGGGGATCCGCGGGCAGAACGCCGCCGCGTCGATGTAGATCGCATGCCCGCCTGGCGGCTCGAGGATCGGGACACCGTGACCGAGCAGCCGCTCGCCCAGGTAGGCGATGGAGCGGATGCGGTACGCGAGGTAGTCCTCGTGCAGCACCTCCTCGAAGCCCTGGGCCATCGCCTCCAGGTCACGCCCGGCAAGACCTCCGTAGGTCACGTAGCCCTCGGTCAGGATCAGCGCGTCGCTCGCGCGGTGCAGCAGCTCGGGGTCGCGCAGGAGCAGCACTCCGCCGATGTGGACGATCCCGTCCTTCTTCGCGCTGATCGTCGCGCCGTCGGCGAGGTCGAACATCTCCCGGACGATCTCACGCACCGAGCGCTCGGACTGTCCCGGCTCCCTCGGCTTGATGAACCACGCGTTCTCGGCGAAGCGACACGCGTCGAGGAAGAAGCGCAGCCCGTGTCGGTCGCAGACCTCGCGGATCGCGCGCAGGTTGGCGAGGCTGACCGGCTGGCCGCCGCCCGAGTTGTTGGTGACCGTGCACATCACCACCGGGATGCGGTCGGCGCCGACCTCGTCGATCAGCCGCTCGAGCGCGGCCACGTCCATGTTGCCCTTGAACGGATGGCGGTCGGTCGGGTCCGCCGCCTCCGGGATGCGCAGGTCGACGGCGCGCGCCCCGCTGTGCTCGACGTTTGCGCGCGTCGTGTCGAAGTGCGCGTTGTTCGGGACGACGAGCCCGTCGCCTCCGAGCAGCTCGAACAGAATCCGCTCGCTCGCACGCCCCTGGTGCGTCGGCAGGATCCCGTCGAAGCCGGTCATCGCCCGCATCTGGTCGCGGAAGCGGTCGTAGCTCGGCGAGCCGGCGTACGACTCATCCCCGCGCATGATCCCCGCCCACTGCTCGCCGCTCATCGCACCGGTCCCGCTGTCGGTCAGCAGGTCGATCAGCACGTCGTCCGCGTGCAGGTGGAACAGGTTGAACTGGGCCTCGCGGATGCACGCTTCGCGCTCGTCGCGCGTGGACATCCGGATCGGTTCCACGACCTTGATCCGGAACGGCTCGATGATGGTGTCCATGGAGGTCGGCTCCAGGAACCCGGGACACGCGCCTGTTTTTCCCCGGTTCCGGACCGGACGGTCGCACACCGAGATCCCGTTGCCACCGCTCCGTCCGATACGCGCGCCGAGCGCGTTCCCGCGGCAGTGTTCAAGGATTCGACAGTCCCGCCCGATGCCCGGGACGGAGGTCCGAACCATGGAAACCATCCGCCTGCTGAACCTGATCGAAGTCCCCGACGCCGACACCGAAGCGGCCGAGGAGTCGCTGACCCAGCTGACCCGGATCGCGCTCCGCCTCGGGCACGCGAGGCGCGCCGAACTGCTCCGCGACGTCGACGAACCGTGCCGCTTCGTCTTCGAACTCGAGTTCGAGGACGAGGAGCGCCTCGCCGACTACTTCAGCGACCCCGAGCGCATCGCGGTCCTGCACGACGCCCCGGACTCCGTCCGCAACCGCGTCCGCCGCTACGAGCTGACCCCGGTGCGCTGCAAGGCGCCGCTCTAGCGGCGCAGCCCGCCCTGTTCCTCGAGCCAGGACAGGATCGTCCGTGCGTAGAGGTCGTGGGCCGCCGGGTTCGGGTGCTTGTGGACCGGGGGCTCGATCGCCCACTTCTCGTTCCACTCGTCGACCGGCAGGAAGCACTCGATCCGCGGCACGCCGAGCGCAGACGTGCAGGCGACGACTTCGGGCATCGGTTCGCCGGGCCGGTCTCCGACGGTGTCGAAGACGACGAGCGGCACGTCGCCGGCGAG
>JAQCBR010000175.1 GCA_027621295.1 Planctomycetota bacterium | reverse complement strand
GCGCCCGCCTCGTCGGCGGTCCTGCCGGCGGCTGAGGTCGGTCGGTCACGATCGCCTGGGGTTCAGGTGGATCGCGGACATCGCGGCCTCGGCTGCCGCGCGGATCTCTTCCGGCTCCTTCTCGTCGAGCCAGTCGATCAGGTAGGGCAGCGCCTCCGGCATCCCGAGCGCGCCGAGCGAACGGATCGCGGCGAGGCGCACTGGGGTGGGTGAGGTCGGCGCTGCCTGGCGCAGCAGGCGTTCGAGCGCGCCGCGGGCGCTGGTGTCGACGCCGTCCTTCATGCGGGACCAGAGGAGGTTCTGCTCGTGCGCGAAGCGGATGCGCTCGAGGGACTCCTGGGCTGCGTTCCGGACTCCGGGTTCTGGGTCCTGGAGGAGGCGGATCAGCGACGGGACCGCGTCCGCGAGGAGGCGCTGGCCGGCGTACCCGGCAGCCCGGACCCGGACGCCAGTCGCAGGGTCCTGCAGCAACTCGATGATCCGGGCTCCTGCCTGCTCGACCTCGGCTTCGTCCGTCAGGCGGTTGGCTGCGCGGATCGCGATCTCACGCACGCCCTCGAAGGGTGATGCGGCGAGCTTTCTGAACCACCCGATCTCAGCGGTTCGCCCACGGTCCGCGAGGACGGCGGCAGCCCCGTAGGCGCACTCCGAGTCCGGGTCCTCGACGAGTGTGGCCACGGCCTCGGCCACTCCTTCCGGCAGCGGTGCGTCCGCCGCATGCAGCGCGGCCAACGTGCCGACGCGCACCGACGGGTCTTCGCTCCGCAGCAGCGAGAGCACGAGGTTCCAGTCCTCGGACGTGACTCGCTCGCCCCGATACAGGATGGCGCGGAGCCACGTCGCCTTCGGCAGGGGGCGCGTTGCCAGCTCGCCCGCAGCGAGAGCGCGTGCCATCGCGGGCGTGGGTTCCCCACGGACCCTGTCCGGAGTCCATAAGTGGACCCCCTGCGACCATGCGCGCTGCATCAGCCCGGGGATGAGTTCGGCCACGCGTTCCGGATCCAGCGCGAGACCGGCGACCGTGCCGGTGCCGGCGAGGCTCATGGCCTCGTAGACCGACATGTCTGCGGCGCCTGCCGCACCGTACGGGGGTGAGATACGGCTGAACCAGAGATTCGGATCGGATTGCTCCACGCCCCGCAGGTCTCCGAACGACAGGAGTGCGTGGACCAGGAAAGTGCGCCGGAAGTCCTGGGGAGGGACCGTGGCCTCGTCGACGGTCAGCAGGCGCAGCATCGCAGAGCGCAGCTCCGGCGTGCCGCCGTGCTTCCCGAGCTCGCAGAGGGCATCGAAGTAGGGGCCCTCGAACGCGCGGGCCGGTTTCTCGAGCGCCCGGTCGGCGAGCCAGGTCGCGGCTTCGGCTGCGCGCGTCATGGCCGTCAGCGGCGCCACACTCTCCGGATCCTGCCACGCATCGGCGAGCTGGATCAGATCCGGGAGCAGCGCCTCGGTACCGGACGGGGCCTGCACGAGGGTCCTCGCCACGCCCTCGAGGAAGCGCCGTCGCTGGCTCTCGGACAGCCAGTGGATCCTCGCCGACGCTCCAAGACCGGCCGCTTCGCCCCCGGCTGGCGTGACGGTCGGTCCGTCCTCGAACGGACCGACCGCAGCCGCGCGCCGCAGCAGCTCCCGAAGATCATCGATCGTCAGGTCGTCGCGCTCCCCGAACACGGACAGCAGCGGGTAGCCCGCGTCGTAGAGCTCCAGACCCGTCGGGCGCAGCGGCAGGCCCTCCTGCAGTGAGGCGGTGATCTGGAGGATCACGTTGCGCGCGAGCGTGTCGCTCGGGCCGGTAGCCCGCGCGACGCTCACGAGCTTCTGGGCGAGCCGCTCCGCCTCGCGAGGGCCACGATCCGACCAGTCGGCTGGCGCGCCGAAGGAGAGGCCCGGCAGCAGGACGTTCGAGATCGCCTGGGGCTGGGACTTCGTCCAGGAGTGGAGGTGGTCGAGGACCAGCTCGATTCCCGCTGCGGAGCCGGCCAGCACGCGGAGGTTCGCATTCGACGCGGCGGCGCCCACGATCGGGTCCGTCGACTCCAGGCCCGCTCGTACGAGCGCGGCGTAGCGCCGGTACAGGTCGCTGGGCGCGTCGTCGGCGAGATTCGGGAAGTCGCGGATCAGCTCGGCCCGCAGCTCGGGTGCGGCGCGCGCCCCGACATCGAGCATCAGTTCGGCCGGAATCCGGTTCTGCAGCTGCCGGAACAGCATCAGACCCACTCCCGGTTTCTCGGACAGGAGCCCCGCCTCGACGGCCGGGAGGGCCTCGGGCCCCTTCATCCAGCCCGCGGACATCGCGGCGGCCACGGCGAGCTCACTGTCTCTGCGGAGCTGCTTCGCGAGGTAGTCGATCGCCTGCGGGCTGCCGATCCGCCACAGGAAGGTCACCGCCCACGTGGCCGTGAAGTGGCGGGCTTCGACGTTCTCGTCGATCCAAGACGTGATGACCGGAACCGCCGGGTCCCCGATCCACAGGATCTGCTCGACGACGTCACCGGGGAACTCTCGCTGACCGCGAGGCTTCACGTCGAGGAGGGCCCGGGCGCGTTCCTGCAGCGCGCGGATGCGCTCGGCGTCCTGGTCTTCGACCGGGAACACGACCGTGACGCCGAGTGCGGCCGCGCGTTCCGCTGCCTTCTGCGCATCTTCGGTGCGACCCAGCCGCCGCAGCAGGCGCGTCATGCGCGCTGCGGCCTCTCCCCGGACCTCGCGCGGGAGCTCCGCGTCTTCCGCGATCCCAAGGTAGAGCGACATCGCGCGGGACCAGTCCTTCTCGACGGTCTCGGCGGCGGACGCGGCCTGGAGTCGGGGGTGCTCCTGCTCCTGTGCCGCGAGCGGCGCGGCGCTGAGCAGGGCCAGACAGAGAAACGTCTCTTGTGTTCGCATGGTCACCAATGGACGGGAGTCGCTGCGAGCGCCGGTCCGGGTCGTGTCGAATCGGTGTCCGGAGTCTGTCAAGGCGCGGGCTCGACGTGGAGCCGGTAGCCGACGCCGTGCACGGTCTGGATGTGTCGGGGTTGTCGGGCGTCCACTTCGATCTTCTGGCGGAGGTTGAGGACGTGCGTGTCGACGGTCCGACCGCCGACGTGGTCCTCACCGCCCCAGACCTCCTCGAGGAAGCGGGCGCGGGACACCGCGCGGCCCGCTTCTCTCCGGAGCAGCGCGAGCATCGCCGCCTCCTTGGGTGACAGGGACACGACCTCGGCGTCGCGCCGGACGGTGAACGCATCGAGATCGATCTGCGCTGCGCCGAGCTGGAACTGCCGCACCGCGGCGGACTCGGTGGAGGAGCCGCGACGCCGCAGGTGCGCGCGCACGCGGGCGAGCAGCTCGCGCAGCGAGAACGGCTTGGTCACGTAGTCGTCGGCGCCGAGCTCGAGTCCGAGCACGCGGTCTCCCTCGTCGCCGCGGGCGGTGAGCAGGAGGACCGGCGTGTCCTGGTCCTCCGCGCGGATGCCCCGGAGCAGCTCCAGACCGCTCGGTCCCGGCAGCATGATGTCGAGGATCACGAGGTCGAAGCGCCAGGCGCGGAGCGTGGCCTGGGCTTCGTGCCCGTCGCTCGCGGACTGGACCTCGTGTCCGTCGCTCGTCAGCGCGTCGACCAGTCCGGTGCGGAGGGTCCGGTCGTCCTCGACGATCAGGATGCGTGCGCTCATGGGGCAAGTGCCGGGGCCAACGTGAACACGAACCGCGCGCCAGCCCGCCCCCCGGGGTCGACGCAGCGGAGTTCCCCGCCCATGCGCCGGACGAGAGTGCGCGCGAGGTAGAGCCCGATCCCGAGGCCCGGGAGGCTCCCGTCGCGGTGATGGCTCCCGCGCGAGAAGCGTTCGAAGACCGCCTCGCGCTCGGCGGCAGGGACGCCCGGTCCTTCATCGTGGATCTGGATCGAGACGCCGTGCGGACCACGTTCGACCTCGACACCGATCGGTCCTGCGCCGTACTTGCGCGCGTTGTCGAGCACGGCGACCAGGGCTTGGGTGAGCGAGGAGCGGTCGGCGAGAGCGGTCGCCTTCTCGTCCACCTGCACCGTCATCTCCCTTCCGTCCGCCTCGAGCAGCGGCCGGAGCAGAGCCGCCGTCTCTTCGACGAGTGCGGCTACCGGCGTGGGCTCGACCTCCAGCGCGCGCGCACCCCGCTCGGTGCGTCCGAGGTCGAGGACGTTCTCGATCAGCATCGACAGCCGGGTGGACTCGGCCAGCAGCATGCGCTCGTGGTCCTTCCGGCGATGCGGCGCGAGGCCTTCCGCCAGCATCTCCGCGAGCAGGCGGATCGAGGCCAGCGGCGTGCGGAGTTCGTGCGTGACGTTGGTGACGAAGTCCCGGTGTGCGGCCACAGCTACGGCTTCACGTCTCGATGCGCGCAGCTCCTGCACGACGACGAGCACGAAGACGACGAACAGCACGACCGTGAAGATGGCGGGGAGCCCGCCCAGACCGATCGCGCCTTCGTCCCCCGCGCCGGACAGCGTGACCGAGCCGATCCCCGGGATGTCGGCGATGCCGGTTGCTTCGGACGTGCTGTCGAACGAGACGGTGACCCGCTCCGGCCACTCGCCGCCCCAGCCCTCCGCACTCGCGGCGCGCACGGCATCGACGAACTCGCTGGCGTCGAGCCAAGCAGCGCGCGTCGCGCCTTCGTCGGACGGGAGCCACCAGAGGAACCGGCCTTCTGGGTCCGCGCCGGTGACGCCGCCGGTCTCGAGGCGTGCGGCCGCAGCTTCGGGGCCGAGTGCTCGCCACGCGCGATCTGCGCCGCGGGCGGCGGTGCGGCGATCGTCGCGTCTCACCTGCTCCGGCCGCCACGCGTTCGTGCCCGCGTCGGAACCTGCGAGGAGCGCCGAGTCGATGAAGAGTCCGAGCCGTGCGCCGAGTTCCAACGTCGCCAGGGCGTCCAGTCGCAGGGCCGCGGCAACCGCGCGGGAGACTTCCGGATCGGCGAGGTCGGGCGGGGAGATCTTCGCGAACGCTTCGCCGAGCCGGGACACGAGGGAGCCGAGCCGCTCCGTGAGCCCCGCCCGCTTCGCGTGCCAGGCCGCGTCGGTCAGGACCACGAGCCTCGCCCTCGGGCCGATCGGTGCGTCGAGCAGCTCGTCGTACTGCGCGGCCAGTTCGGCGGGGGAGGTCCCGCCGTACTCGGCCTCCGTCAGGCGAGCGAGTCGGTCTTCGAGGACGAGGTCACGGGTCGCCGGCTCCTCACGGGGCCACAGCCACCCCAGGGCCGGGTCGACTTCGATCCCGCTCGCGTCGAGCTCGAAGCCGAGCGTCGCCGGCACCCTGGCCATGACCTCGGGCGACGTGCGCGCGCGCTCCAGGAGACGTGCGGCCCTTGCCATCGCCCGTTCGTCCTCGAGCGCGCGACGGCTCCGCTCGGCCTCCACGCCCTGTGCGATCAACAGGCCCAGTGCCAGGAGGAGCGCCAGCCCGATCCCGGTCAGGGCGAGTCGCAAATGGTGCCGTGGAGCCGCGGCCATGCGGGTCCGAAGCCTAGGGACGTGTGGAACGGCCCGGTCAAGAAACGGTCAAACCGGACCGCCTCGACCCGCCTCTGCGGACCTTGACCCGGGAATCCTTGCCCATTCCGGGCAACCCGATACCGTCTCGCCGCGCCTGCCCCGACTCGTGCTTCCGATCCGATCCCTCATCGATGCACTGGGTGCAGTTCCGATTCACCCGCGCGGCGGTGGCCGCGCTCGCGGTCGTCGCTCCGACCGCGGACCATGTCCCGACCGATCCCGGCCCGGGCCGTCTGCAGCTCCCCGCACCGCGCGTCGTCGTCGAGGTTGAGCCACGCGCCAGGGCTGCGTCGCCGCGTCCGCTGATCCTCGCGCTCGGACAGAGCAACCTCGATGCGGCGTTCTGTGACCTGGACCCGTCCCGGGTGCAGGAGGGATCGGGCAAGCAGCAGCGGCGCATCTGGAACCCGTTTTCCGGGTCCTGGGAGCCGCTCGACCCGTGGCGCAAGAACAACGCCACGCGCTTCCTGCTCGGCCCGGGTCTGCCCGGGATCCCCTCGCAGCGCCTCGTCGGACGTCCGAAGGCCTGTCCGATGCTGCGCTTCATGTCGCTCCTGCAGGCCGAGGAACCGCTGCGCGGTTCCTCGACGACCTACCTGGTCAAGGCGTGCGCGACCGGCACCTACATGTTCGATTGGACCGGCGAGCAGAACCTCGAGTGGGTGTCCTGGAACCACCTGCCGGCCGTGCCGGTGATCGGGCGTCACCTCTACCCCACGCTGCTCTACGACCTCGCGACTGCGAAGTCCGCATCGCGCGAGCCGCTGCGGGTCGAGGCCGTGGTCCTGGTGCTCGGCGAGACCGACTCGCTGACGCACGTCTTCCTCCAGGGCGGCGCCGCGAGCGCCGTCAGCCGGTCCTGGGGACGGGGTTTCCTCCGCCTCTACACGCGACTCCAGGCCGACCTGCTCGCACTCGGCCTCAACGACCTCGGGACCGACGTGCCGTGGATCATCGGCCGGACGCACGCGGAGCTGCCTGACTATGGGGATCCTCCGGTAGGCGCCCCGGGCCCCTACTCCTTCCACTACCTCCAGACTGTCCGCGCCGAGCAGGAGCGTGCGGCTGCGGACCCGACGCTGAACGTGCACCTCGTCGACCTCGACGGACTGGAACACGTCGCCGACACCACGCCCGGTGTGCACTTCGACGCGCGTTCGCTCGACGAGGTCGGCGAGCGGCTCTACTCGAAGTTCAAGGAAGTGCGTCGTTAGCCGAGGAGCCGGTCAGCGGGGGCCGGTCCCTTCGTGCAGCGCGCCGCGCTCACGCAGCTGGGCGAGAAGCTGCCGGCGCTTCTTCAGGTGCTTGCGCTCGGCCTCCGCATAGGCGTTCGACTTGCCGAGCGTGCGGAAGATGCCGAACACGACGGCGATCAGCATCGCGATACCGAACAGCGGGAAGACGGCCGGCGCGCCCATCTCGGCCGACATCTTG
Source organism: Planctomycetota bacterium (assembly GCA_027621295.1). Taxonomy (GTDB): domain Bacteria; phylum Planctomycetota; class UBA1135; order UBA1135; family UBA2386; genus JAQCBR01. Next base: position 18 of record JAQCBR010000175.1, on the reverse strand, counting down.
ATCCAGAAGATCACGAAC
>JAQCBR010000174.1 GCA_027621295.1 Planctomycetota bacterium | reverse complement strand
CGCGGCCGCCAAGCCAACCCCTCGAGCCCGACCGCTCGCGGTCGGGCTGCGTCGGGTCAGTTCTGGTCGAGCGTGCTGTCGACCGCGTTGGTGGCGATGGTGCCGAGCGGGTTCACGCCCGGGACGACCAGGATCGACTGGGAGTAGAGGTGGAGCCCCGCCAGCGCAGCCGTGTTCGGGATGGGCAGGCTGTGCTGCGCGGTCGCACCCGTGATCGCGAACCCGAGGGTCACATCGGCGCTCACGTAGAGGCTGCAGCCGGGCATGCCGACCACGGAGAGGTCCAGGCCGCCGCCCGGGATGGCGTTGGTGCCGATCATGTGGAATCCGGAGGCGGTTCCGTTCGGGATGTCCCGGGTCTCGAGCGTCATGGTCTGGCCGAGGACCGGACGGGCGACGCCGACGAGCTTGGGCGCAGCCCGGTCGTCGCCGAGGACGAGGGCACCGGCGAGGGCGGAAAGGTCGGTCGAACCCGGGTCAGCGGCACCGTTGCCGGGGGAGTAGCCGACGAGGCCGTCCAGCGCGCTCATGTCACCCCACTTGAGCTCGAAGCCACCGCCCGCGTTGATGCTGAGCTGGAAGGTGTTGAGCGTGGAGCCGCCGAATTCGACGACCTGGTCCCACGTGACGTGGAAGATGTTGGGGTTGGTCGGGTCCTGCTCGGAGAAGACGCCGCCGAGGGTGGACGGGGAGCCGGGGTTGAGGTCGTCCCAGTAGACCGCGATGCGGGTCTCGGCGTTGCCGAGCAGTTCGCCGACCGACTCGGTGAAGTCCGAGGTCGTGGTCGGGGTGAACGACACGTATCCGTTGGAGGAGACGAAGATGTCGTTGATGGTGCCGGCCTGGGTCTGGAGCGGCCAGGGGAGCAGCACTTGGGTGATGGTGTCGTCGCCCGCGCCGAGGTTCACCGCGCCCGCGCCCGGGGTCACGATCGGAGACGCGCCCGGCGTGACCACGTAGCTGGCGCCGGTCCAGAACGTGGTGAGGCCCTGGGTGTTCGCGAGGTCGTTCGGGTTGCCGGCCCCGTCGAAGAGCTCGTAGAAGCTCGCCGGGTCACCCGCGCCGCAGCTCTCGCCGAGCGCGACGTTGGACGCGAAACCCGCGCCCGGGGTGTAGCAGATCTCGATGTTCGCGACGCGCGGCGAGAACGGCGAGCCGCTGAACGGCGTGTTGGTCGCTGCCCCGAGGGACAGGCTCAGGAACGTGTCGGAGTAGTTCTGGTTCGTGCCGTTGCCGTTGGTGTAGCGGTGAGCACTGCCGACCGCGACGAGCGCGATGCCGTAGGTGCCCGGGACCAGCAGGGCCGGCGTGGTCAGCGTGCAGATGGTCGGGACGTCCGTGCCGGCCGCCGAGCCGCTGCCCGAGGAGACCAGCGTCCAGGCGCCGGAGTTGCCCTCGTTGCCCACGTAGGTCGTCGGGCATGTGTACAGGTCCACGCCGACCGGGGTCCCAGCCGTCGCGCTGTAGTTCATCAGCAGGTCGGTCACCGTGACCGCACCGGTGACGGTCATGTCGAAGTAGACGGCTCCGCCGACGCCGCCGCCGTTGTTGGAGGCGAACGGAGACACGGTCGGCAGGCAGAAAGCGCCGGTCTGTGTCGAAGCGGCGGGCGCCAGGAGCGACGCAGCTGTGAGCAGCGCGCCGAGGATGCGGACGTTGGACATGGGCAGTACGTGGGGACGAATCAAGGTTGGGGTCAGTGGCCGCCTGATCGGGCCTACCGGTGGATGTTGAAACATCGTGCAGTGGTCGGCGTTGCCGGTAGAGCGGAAATCCCGCGCCGGGACACCGTCCCCTCCGATGCGCGCCTAAGACCCTTGGGATCGCCCTCCGGGTTCCGAGAATCCAGCGATTCTTGGACCGCCGGGTCCGAATCCCCGAGAGCTCCCGGGGCGAGCTATCGCGCGCCCGATCGCGAAGCCCAGGCGGCGCCGCCGGGCCACTCGTGCGCGGTGCGGGATTCCTCGATCATCTCGATGCTGAACCCGGGGCGTTCCGGCGCAGCGTAGTGGCCGTCGACGATCCGGACCGGCTCGACGAAGTGCTCGTGGAGGTGGTCGACGAACTCCAGCACCCGGTCGTCGCGCGCGCCGCCGACGCGGATGTGGTCGAAGATCGACAGGTGCTGCACGTATTCGCAGAGGCCGACGCCGCCGGCGTGGGGGCAGACCGGCTTTCCGAACTTCGCGGCCATCAGCAGGATCGCGAGGTTCTCGTTCACCCCACCGACGCGGCAGGCGTCGATCTGCACGAAGTCGATCGCGTCCGCCTGCAGGAACTGCTTGAACATGACGCGGTTGTGGCACTGCTCGCCGGTCGCGACGCCGATCGGCGCGACGCCCTCGCGGATGCGGCGGTGGCCGAGGATGTCGTCCGGGCTGGTCGGCTCCTCGATCCACCACGGGTCGAACGGTGCCAGGTCCTTCATCCAGTCGATCGCCTGCGGCACGTCCCAGACCTGGTTGGCGTCGGTCATCAGGAACCGGTCCGGGCCGATCGACTCGCGGATCATCGCCGCACGCCGGATGTCGTCCGCGCGGTCCCGACCGACCTTCATCTTGAAGTGTCGGAAACCCTGGCCGATCGCCTCGTCGACGGCTTGCCGCACGTACTCGTCCGAGTAGCCGAGCCAGCCCGCGGAGGTCGTGTAGGCGGGGAACCCACGCGTCCGCATCTCCTGCTCGCGCTCCGCGGCGCCGGGCTGACGATCGCGGAGCAGGGCCCGCGCCTCGTCCGGCGTCAGCGCGTCGGTGATGTGCCGGAAGTCGATGCACGACACGAGTTCGTCGGCGCTCATGTCGGCCAGGAGCTTCCAGACCGGGACTCCGGCGGCCTTCGCGCGGAGGTCCCAGACCGCGTTGACCACTGCGCCGACCGCGAGGTGGACGACGCCCTTCTCCGGGCCTACCCAGCGGAGCTGGCTGTCGCCGACCAGCGAGCGCCAGAAGCCCGCCATGTCGTCGTAGATCCCCGACAGCTCGCGGCCGACGACGAAGCCGCGGAGTGCCTGGATCGCGGCGACGCACAGCTCGTTGCCGCGGCCGACGGTGAACGTCAGGCCGTGGCCCTCGGGACCGTGGTCGGTGCGGAGGATCACGTAGGCGGCCGAGTAGTCCGGATCGACGTTCATCGCGTCCGATCCGTGCAGGCCTTCGGAGGTCGGGAAGCGGACGTCGAAGGTCTGGAGGTCGATGATCTTCATGGCGATCGAGCCCCGAGGGCCCACGGGGCCCCGGGTCGTTGTGGCTGCTACTTGCCTGCGGCCCAGCCGCCGTCGAGGAGGAACGGCGTGCCGGTGACGAATGCGGCCTCGTCGCTGGCGAGGTATACGGCGGCGGCCGCGACTTCCTCGGGCAGTCCCATCCGTCCGAGCGCCTGCGTCGCGGACATCTCGCGGTAGGCGGCCTCGGGGTCCGGATACTCGGCGATGCGCGCCTTGACGAACGGGGTCTCCACCCTTCCCGGGCAGATGCAGTTGACCCGGATGCCGTCCGCCGCGTGGTCGAGGGCCATCGACTTGGTGATGCCGACGACGGCGAACTTGGTCGCGCAGTAGGCGAGGCGGTCGCGGACGGCCAGCACCCCGCCGATCGACGCCATGTGGATGATGTTGCCGGCCTTCCGCTCGACCATCCGCGGCAGGAACGCCTTCGTGACCGCGAGCAGGCCGCGCACGTTGACCGCGTGCAGTCGGTCGAGGTCGTCGAGCTCGGTGGTCAGCGCGGTGCCGACGTGCCCGACTCCGGCGTTGTTGACCAGGATGTCCAGGTGCCCGTGCGCTCCGTGCACCAGCGCGGCTACCCGCGCGCATGCCTCCTGGTCGCGGACGTCGAGCTCGTGCGCGGTCCCCGGAGTCGCCAGCATGGCCACGGTCTCCTCGGCGGACGCGAGGTCGATGTCGGCCGCGTGCACGCAGGCTCCCGCTTCGGCGAAGGCGATGGCGATCGCGCGCCCGATCCCGGAGCCGGCCCCGGTGACGAACGCGATCTTCTGGGACAGCGAGAACATGGGCGCGGAGCGTAGCGACGGACTCGGCTCGAGTCCCAGGCGAGCTTGCTCAGCGTTCGCCGCGGCGATTCCAGAACACGCGGAGGTCGTGCGTCGCGCGGCCACAGGCGATCACGTCCAGGTCTCCGTCCAGGTCCAGGTCAGCGACGCACAGGTCTTCGCTGGCGATGTCCTCCGCGAGCACGTGCACGCCGACGGAAGTTCCGCGGCTGCCGATCGCGTCGAGCACGTGGATGCCGGTGACACGGCGCACGTCGGGCTCTCGCCAACCGACCACGAGCTGCGGCTGTCCCGTGCCGAGCAGATCGCCGAGGGCAAGTGCGTGGGACTGCGGTCGGACGCCCGGCAGTTCGCGTCGGAACCAAGTCCCCGCGGCGGGGCCCCGCGGGTCCGCCTCGATGTAGACCGAGACCCGGTTGCCGTGGAACAGCTCCACCGTCGCCACGATCCGGCGACCGTCCGGGAGACGACCGCCCCGCACCTCACTCGCACCCCGGAACCAGGGCACGCCGGTGACGATCGGGGTCCGGGCCCAGGAGTCGCCGCTCCGGTCCAGCACGAAGACCCCTTCGCGCGAGGCCAGCAGGATCTCGTCCTCCGGGTCGTCATCCCAGGCCACCGGGTCGAGGTTATGGACGACGTGCAGCGAGTCGTCGACGAGCGACGGGTTCCACGCGTCGTCCGCGTCGGGCGAGTAGGCGAGGATCCGGGCGCCTGCGCCGACCCCGCCCCGGTTGCCGCGGCCGTGGAGGGGAACCACGACGAGCTCGGCAAGTCGGTCCGGCCCGAAGACGAAGCGTGCCCGGTGGACGGTCGGCTCGTGGTGGAGCGCGCGCGGCGTCCACGGGGTGCGCGGGTCGTCCGGGCGGACGAGCTGGTGGAGGCTGCCGCTCCCCTCGGTGTCCGAAGGGTTCCAGCCTGCGCCGACGAACAGATCGACCCGGCCGTCCGCGTCGGCGTCGGCTGCCGCGACGCAGACGTGGTGCAGGTCTCCGGTCAGCCGGCGCGCCGCGACGAACCGCCGCCAGGTCTCGCCGGCGCGTCCCGGGTTCCGGTACCAGGCGACGTCGTCCTGGTCGACGAGGACGAGGTCCGGCAGGCGGTCGCCGTCGACGTCCGCGGTCGTCACGCCGTAGCCGATGCCGATCGCCGGGTCGATCGTCGCGGACTCGAACCCTTCCAGCGGCCGGGGCTCTTCCTCGGTTCGGAGCGCCGGGGCGGGGAGCGGTGCCGGAACATCGACCTGGAGCGTGTACAGCGACGTCCGCGCCGTGATGAAGAGCGTGGTCCCGCCGGGGCCGCCGAGCGTGCAGTTGGCGGGGCGCTCCGGGCAGGGGATCCGGCGGATCAGCTCGCCTGTCGGCGTGTGGACGTTGATCCCGGCGTAGGTCGAGTAGATCCGTCCGTCGCGGTCGAGCGCCATTCCGTCCGGGCCGCGCCCGTCGAGCTCCTCGTCGCCGACGAAGATGTCCCGGCCGGCACCGAGTCTTCCGGGCGCGAGGATCGGGTAGGCGCGGATCGCGCGACGCTCGGGGTCGGCGACGTAGAGGCAGGAACCGTCGAGCGAGACCAGGATGCCGTTCGGTCGCTCGATGTCCTCGAGGACGCGGCGCAGGCCGTCGCCGTCGGCGCGGACGTAGTAGACCGCCATGCGGTCCTGCTCGACGTCGGACGCATCTCCGTAGCGGGGGTCGGTGAACCAGACCCCGCCGTCCGGATCGAGCGCGAGGTCGTTGGGGCTGTTGAGCCGCTTCCCGTCGTAGCTGCCGGCGAGGACGGTGCGGGTTCCGTCCGTGTCGATCCGCACGACCTGGCGGGCCCCGCCGAGGCAGGCGAAGAGTCGCTCCTCCCGGTCGATCACGAGTCCGTTCGCACGCCCCGAGTTCTCGACGCAGGTGCGCACGCCGTCGTCGGGGCTCCACGCGAGGATCCGCTGGTTCGGGATGTCGGTGAACCAGACCGCGCCGTCGTGCGGTCGCCAGACCGGGCCTTCGACGAACGCGAACCCAGTGGCGACGCGCTCGGGAACCGAGGAGGACGACTCCTGCGGTGCCAGAGGTGACGCGAGGGCTGCCGCGAGTCCGAGCCAGAGAACGTTGGTCCGCGCCATGCCGGGAGCTTAGACCGGAGCCCGGCCGGGTCCCGCGCGGTGCGGGCCCCGGCTCCGACTCTTCCTCCCGAAGGGCTCGTCTCCATGCAGCAGAGCGAACAGATCGCCCGCTTCCTCGAAGGCCACACGTTCGCCGTGGTCGGAGCGTCCAAGGACCGCGCCAAGTTCGGCAACCAGGTGCTGCGCTGTTACCTCGCGGCGCAGCGGGCCGTCCACGTCGTGCACCCTCGGGAGGAGGAGATCGAAGGCGTCCGCTGCGTGGCTCGCGTCGACGACCTGCCGGAGGGCGTCCACGGCGTCTCGCTGATCACGCCGCCTCCCGTGACCGAGAGCGTGCTCTCGGCGATCGCCGCGCGTGGCATCTCCCGCGTCTGGCTCCAGCCGGGCGCGGAGAGCCCTGAGGCCCTGCGCCTCGCCGCGGAGCTGGGCCTCGACTGCATCGCGGGCGGGCCCTGCCTGCTGGTCGAACTCCGGGTCGGCGGCCAGGGCTGATGCGGGCCGCGGCAGGTCCCGGGCCGTAACGCAGAGGCCCGCGATCGATGCTCGTCGCGGGCTGCGTCGGGCGGCTTCGGGGCCACCCCGTGCGGGCGCTCCTCGAGGGCGCCAGCTGGATCGTGCTCAGCCCTCGGCGAGCTCGCGGCGGATCTCGGCGACGGTCTCCTGGAGGTCCTCCGGCGTCCGTCCGGCCTGCTTCAGCACCGTCTCGAGCTTGCTGAAGTCGATCTTGCCGGCGCCCGCCTCGCCCTCGGCGATCGCGCGGGCGTACTCGAGGAACTTCTTCTCGAAGCGCGAGTTCTGCTTGTCCTGGTGGGCTTGGCGCGCGAGCGCCTTCTTTTCGCCGCGCAGGCGTCGGTTTTCGCTGATCTTCATCGGAGGGACCTCGGTGCAGGGGCGGCCGGGGCCCTGGGGGGG
>JAQCBR010000028.1 GCA_027621295.1 Planctomycetota bacterium | reverse complement strand
ATTGCGCCGCAGCGAGCAGGAAGATCCCCGGACACGATCGCTGATTCAAGGATGGAGAAGCGTCGCGTAGGCATCCCTGGCCGGCGGCGGCGCAGCCGGGAACTCCGCCGTGAACGCGCGAAAGTGGAGCACGCCTCCTGCGTTCGAGGCTGGTGCACCGCCTCCTCCTGCTGCTTCGGTCGAACTGGATCAGTGCCACGGGCGCCGTCGTCACGACGCTGGCGTTCATGCTGTTCCTGACGACGTTCGTCTACCTGAGCCTCCACGGCGGCGGACACACCGCCTACGCCGGGCTGCTGACGTTCGTCGTGCTCCCCGGACTGTTCGTCGCGGGACTCGTCGCGATCCCGATCGGACTCCTCCTCTACAGGAGGCAGCTCCAGGAGCGGATGGCGGCTCTGGAGCTGCGGCCCATCCGGCTCCTGCGCGTGGTGGGGGTGCTGACGGCCGTGAATCTCGCGGTCGCCGGGACGGGGGGCTACGAGGCGCTCCACTACATGGACAGTCAGGAGTTCTGCGGGACGCTCTGCCATGACGTGATGTCGCCGACGTTCAACGCCTACGTCGACTCGCCGCACGCCCGCGTCGCCTGCGTCGAGTGCCACATCGGGGACGGGGCGACCTGGTTCATCAAGTCCAAGCTATCTGGCCTGCGCCAGGTGGCGGCGGTGCTCCTGGACAGCTACGAGCGCCCGATCCCGACCCCGGTCCACAACCTCAGGCCGGCGCGCGACACCTGCGAACAGTGCCACTGGCCGGGGCACTTCTCCGGCGACCGACTGCTCGTGAAAGAGCGGTTCGCCGACGACGACGAGGTCACGCCCGAAACGACGGTCCTGATGATGAAGACCGGCGGCGTGCACCGCGACGGCAAGGCGCGCGGCATCCATTGGCACGCGAGTCCCGGTCTGGAGATCACCTACCTGGCTTCCGATGGCCACCGTCAGGAGATCCCGTGGGTTCGCGTCGTGGATCAGGATGGTCGCGAACGGGTCTTCACGTCGGAGTCCTACGATCCGGAGAACCCTCCGGCCGGGGAGCCGCGGCGCATGGACTGCGTGGACTGCCACAACCAACCGAGCCACGCGTTCCAGGATCCAGCAGATGCGCTGGACCAGGCGATCGCCGACGGTCGGATCCCGCGCGAGCTCGCCGGCATCCGACGGGTCAGCATGGAGGTGCTGCGGGAGCGTTGGGGCCGCGACGACGTCGCCGACGGGATGCAGCGGGCCCTCGCGAGCCGCTATCCCGGATCGGACGAGATCCTCGTCGGCCGCACGGCCGCCGCGCTCTCCGAGATCTGGCTGCGGAACAACTACCCCGACATGGCCATCACGTGGGGGACCTATCCGAGCATGGCGAGCCACCAGGGCTGCATGCGCTGTCACGACGGCGAGCACCTCGACGACGAGGGCGAGGAGATCTCGATGGACTGCGAGAGCTGCCACGTGATGCTCGCCGAACGAGAGCGAGACCCGAACATCCTCGAGCAGCTCGGCATCCAGGGCGATCGGTAGCGCGGGCATCCGGCGGCGATCTGCGAGGGGCGATGCTCGCCTGGACGAGGTGATCCGATCGGCCGATGAGGCAGCGGGTCTCCAGCTGTGTGAAGGAGCCGCCGCCGAGACGTGGCGCGGTCTGCGCACCCTCGGCATCCCCGACCGCGGACATGGCCTCGCAGCGACCTGGATTCCGTTGGAGCAGCGGTCCGGCTGCGGGCTAACCTGGGCGGCCTTCCCAGGTCCAGAACCCCGAGGAGCACCGCTTGAACGACGTTGCCAAGACCCAGACGAGCCAGGGTCACCCGCCCGGGCTCTACATGCTGTTCTTCGCCGAGATGTGGGAGCGCTTCTGCTTCTACGGCATGCGCTCGCTGCTGACCCTCTACATGGTCAGCGAGGTCTTCAAGTACTCCGACGAGCAGGCGACCGGCGTCTACGGCAGCTACAACGCGATGATCTACCTGACCCCGATCGCGGGTGGGATCATCGCCGACCGTCTTCTCGGCTATCGCTGGGCGATCCTGCTGGGGGGGATCCTGATGGCGATCGGCCAGTTCACGCTGGTCGTCCAACAGGAGTTCTTCTTCTACGCCGGGATGGCCTTCATGGTGGTCGGCAACGGGCTGTTCAAGCCGAACATCTCGACGCTGGTCGGCCGGCTCTACCCCGAGGGTGACTCCCGGCGCGACGCTGGCTTCACGATCTTCTACATCGGGATCAACGTCGGAGCCTTCCTGTCGACGCTGATCTGCGGCTACTACGCGAAGACCGAGGACTGGACCGTGGGCTTCGGGATCGCCGGCGTCGGCATGCTGCTCGGTCTCGTCACCTTCGGGGTCGGCAAGAAGAACCTCGAGGGTCACGGCGAGCCGCCGGCGCCGGAAGCGCTGACCGGCAACCTCACCAAGGTCCTCGTCGGTGCGCTCGCGCTCGTCCCGGCTGTCTACCTGCTCCTCAGCGAGGACGCGGCGGTCAAGGGCCTGCTCATCGCCGCGGTCGTCATCGTGCTCGGCAGCCTGATCGTCACCGCGCTCCGTGAGGAGAAGGTGATCCGCGAGCGGATGTTCGTCCTCATCGTGCTGTGGTTCTTCCACATGATGTTCTGGATGTTCTTCGAGCAGGCGGGGACGTCCCTCACCCTGTTCACGGCGCGCAACATCGACCTGGACATCGGCGGCTGGGAGTTCCCGGCCGCCTGGGGTCAGTTCTTCAACCCGCTCTTCATCCTGCTGTTCGGGGCCGCCTTCACGATGCTGTGGGTCCGGCTCGGCCAGCGCGGCCGGGACCCGAGCATCCCGACCAAGTTCGGGCTCGCGCTGATCCAGCTCGGTCTCGGTTTCTACGTGTTGGTGTGGGCCGCCGCGGGCGTCCAGGACACCGGCCTCGTGTCGATCATCGTGCTGATCTTCTGCTACCTGCTGCACACGACGGGCGAGCTCTGCATCTCGCCGGTCGGTCTGTCGGCGGTCACGAAGCTCGCTCCGAAGAGGATGACCGGGATGGTGATGGGGGCCTGGTTCCTCAGCATCGCTGCGGCGCACAAGGTGGCGGCCATGATCGCCGGGGAAACCGGCGCCGCAGGGGGTGAGAACCTGGGCCCGACCGAGACGCTGCCGATCTACACCGACGTGTTCTGGCAGATCACGCTGTTCTCGGTCGGTTCCGGCGTGCTGATCATCGTGCTGGGCAAGCTGTTCCTGAAGCGCATGCTCCACGGCGTGAGCTGACGCGCCGGCGTGCGGGTGACCACAGGTCACCCCGCGAGATCACCCCGAGCCCGCTCGCGGGGCCGGGGTGCCGAGGAGTCCCGAGAAGCGGAGCGAGGTCAGCGAGGGAGGCGCGTCAATCGCCGCCCTTCTTGCCTTCCTCTTCCTTCTCCTTCGCGCACTTCTTGCAGTCAGGACTGCAGGTCTCACGGAGCTTCTTCAGCTCCTCCTCGGTCCGCTCCTTGCGCGGATCGAAGTGCTCGATCGCGGCCATCCGCTCCTTGAAGCAGAACTCCTTGTAGGTCGGGCTGCGCTCGTTGTGGCACTTGGTGCAGGTCGCGACGTCCCGCTCGTTCAGGATCTCCTCCGCGGAGACGGGCGTGCTCTCGCCACCCTGGGACTCCTTGAAGCGGATCTTGAAGTGCTCCTCGCCCGGTCCGTGGCAGGTCTCGCACTGGACGCCGTCGGACGGCTTGAACCCGCGCTTGATCAGGTCCTTGTCGACGCCGAAAGCGGTCACGTGGCATTCGAGGCACTGATCGCTCTTCTGGGGGTCCTCGATCCCCATGTCCTTCGCGATCTTCTTGGCCGCCTCCGAGGCCAGCACGTCGAAGGCCTTGGCGTGGGGCCCAGCACTCCACTTCTCGTGGACCTCGCCCTTCTCGGGCTTGCTGTGGCAGTTCTTGCAGACCTTCTGACCGACGTAGCGGTTGCCGTCGAGCCCACGTGAATCCATGCCGTCGACAGGACGGACGTGGATGCCCTGCGGGCCGGTTTCGGTGTTCGACGACAGAACGGGCAGGACCAGGAGTCCGGCCCCGACGAAGAGCGCAGAGAACGGGTTCATGGATCGACTCGGCGTGGGAAGCGATGTGTTCGGTCCAGGTCCGCGTCGCAGACCTGGAACCTGCACGGGCGGAAGCCCGCAGAACCGGGCTTGTTTCGCCGGATTCCAGCTCGGTCCAGCGAAGCCCGGGCAACTACCCCCGACTCCGTGACCGTCCCCGGGATGACGAGAGAAAGTCTCGATGACGGGAAAACAACGGCACCCTGCGGTCGTCTGCGCGGCCGGACATGTTCTCAAACTCCGGTTCCAGCGTCGCGTCGACCATGCAGGGCTTGAGACGTCGCTCGGTGCCTTCGGGACCGAGCCTCGCTCTGCTGCTCGTCCTCGTTGCCGGCGGGGGTCTCCGCGCGAGCGCATGGCAGGAACCCGCTGCCCCGGCAGAGACATCCCAGACGGTCGTCGACAGCGCCAGCGGACAGGACCTCTTCGACGGGCGACTCTCGATGCGCTACGTCGGCCGCTTCGCCAGATCGACCTCGGACCACAAGCTCTACACGACGCTGCAAGCAGACCTGGGCGACCCGGAAACGGCCACGTTCCACTTCCTGGGGCGGGTCGTCGCGAATCTGGAGAGGGGGGACGCGGAGTTCGCCGACCTCATCGACACCTGGAACGGCGACGTGGTCGGCTTCCTCTACGACGCCTACGTCGATCTCCACGGTCACGAGGGGATGCGCAGGGTGCGCATCGGTCGACAGTGGCTGGCCGACACGCCGGTCCAGGTCTTCCTGGACGGGCTCCATCTGGAGACGGAGCCAGCCGGTGATCTCGACGTCGTGTTCGGTGCGTTCGGAGGGTCGTCCGCGCGCCTGTACGAATCGAGCCAGCAGGGCGACTGGGCGGCGGGGCTCTACGCCGAGGCGAGGCCCTGGGCGAAGGCTCGCGTCCGGTTCGACTATCTGTACCTGGAGGACGAGCCCCGTTTCGCGGCCGCGGAGAACGACCTCCTCGCCGTGCGTCTGTGGCAGGGGCTCGGGGACGACCTGCGTGCGGAGGGCGGCTACACGCGCCTCGACGACCGCGATCGGGACGTCCAGGGACGGCTGGTCTACGCCGATGCCGAGGGCGACTGGATGGCTCGGCTCACCTACTACCAGCTCCTCGAGACGCAGCTCGACCTCGTCAACGAGTTGGACCCGTACTACAACGCGCTGCTCGAGCTGTTTCCGTACACGCAGATCGGGGCGATGGTCTCGCGAGGGCTCGGAGAGCACGTCGCCCTGGACCTGGGATTCGACGTGCGGCGGGTCCAGGACGACGACGACGTCGGGCAGTTCAATCGCGACTACGAGCGTGGCTACGCGAACCTGCGGCTGAACGACGTCCTCTGGGACGATCTGACCGTCTCCCTGCTGTCGGACCTGTGGTACTCCGACGAGCGTGACGTGCGGAGCTTCGGCTTCGACGTCTCGCGGCCGGTGTTCAGCGGTTGGAGCAGCTCCGTCGGGTCCTACTTCGCGCTGTACAAGTACGACATGTTCACGAACACCGAGCGCGACGACGTGCGGACCTACTACGTGCGCTTGGGGCGGGAGATCGGGGATGAGCTGGCCTTCGACTTCGGCTACGAGTTCGAAGAGAACGAGATCGACGACTTCCACACGCTGCGGGTGAGGGGTGTATGGCGCTTCTGAGGCACGGAACGTGGTCGCCCGGGATGCGGCTGCTCGCCGCTCTGTCGGCGGTCGGGATCACCGGCTGTGCGCTGGTGGGAGTGCTCGACCGGGGGGATGGGCGGATGGCGTTCAGCCACCGCATCCACGTCGAGGAGGGGCTCGACTGTGGGGACTGCCACATGGGCATCGAGGACTCGGATGCGCCGGGCATGCCGGCGATGGGCGGCTGCATGCTCTGCCACGAGTCGATGGAGGACGAAGACACTCCGCCCGAGAAGCGCATAGCGACGCTCTTCGACGAAGAGGGTCGCTACCTCGCGCGGAGCCTTGCGCGGCTTCCGGAAGAGACGCTGTTCTCGCATCTGCGTCACGTGACCGAAGGCGAGCTCGACTGCGCGGCCTGCCACGGCGAGATCGAGGCGACCGACTCCATTTCGTCCGACGTTCGGGTGTCGATGGACGCTTGCGTGGACTGCCACGCGGTCCGGTCGAAGCCCAACGAGTGTACGACCTGCCACACCGCGTACGCGGCTGACCAGGCGCCGTGGACCCACAGCCAGAACTGGATGCGGGTCCACGGGTCGATCTTCCGCGCGAGGCCCGAGGACCGCGTCCAGGACTGCACGCTGTGCCACACCGAGCAGTCCTGCCAGACATGCCACCAGGAGACCCAGCCCGCGAGCCACACGAACCAGTTCCGGCTCCGCGGGCACGGCATCCAGGCGAGCATCGATCGCGACAGCTGCTCCGCTTGCCACCGCGCCGAGTCCTGCGATCGCTGCCACCAGGAGACGCGACCGTTGTCGCACTCGGGTTCCTGGGGCGGCGCCAGGAGCACGCACTGCATAGGTTGCCATGAGCCGCTGCTGTCTGGCTCCTGCGCGACGTGCCACAAGAGCACGCCGAGCCATCGGACCGCCGCGCCCAAGCCTCCGGACCACGTCGCCAGCATGAACTGCCGCCTGTGCCACGGGCTCGGCGCCCCGCTACCGCACGTGGACAACGGCGCCGACTGCAACTCCTGCCACCGCTAGGTGCCGCCGCTAGGTGCCGACGCGTGCCGAAGAGCCCGCGGCGGACGCCGGCTCGAGCTTCAGCCGGTCACAGCCGGAACGTGTGCTCGGCCGGTCGGACGACGCGCTTGAAGTGGAGCGGACGCCGGAGCCCGTCGGGGCCCGGAGCGGGGCGGGCGCGAGCACGCCACTCCTCGAACACCTGCATCGAAAGGTTGGTGTCCACGAACGTGTCGCCGTAGCGATCGTCCGACGCGGCCTTCTCGACGGTGACCTTCTGGTGCCAGCAGTGCATGCCGGAGACCGGGTCGGGCTGGACCGGGAACGTGAAGTTCTGGTGGACACCGCCATCGCGCCACCAGACCCGACGACTGTCCGGGTCGGAGCTGTCGAATGCGGAGACCTGCCCGCAGCGGCGGATGCGCCACTGCCCGGGCCCGACCTCCTGCATGTCGCTCTCGTGCTGCTGCCAGCGGTTGGTATCCGGCTCGGCGCCGCCCTTCTGGCGGAAGCGCCCCATGTGGTGGCTGCACGCGACGACGCCGGGGCGGATGCCTTCGGTCACCCAGGCCTTGTTCACGTAGTAGCCGATGCGGGTCGAGACCCGGACCAGATCACCCGTGCGAACGCCGAGTCGCGCTGCGTCGGAGGTGTGGATCCACACAGGGTTCGTGTTCGAGAGCTCGGTGAGCCACTTCGAGTTCGCGGACCGCGTGTGGATGAGCGTCGGCAGACGGAACGTCGACACGAGCGCGAACTCGTTCTTCTCCCGATCGAGGTTGTCCTCGTGGACGTGGCTCTGGATGTAGCCCGGGTCCGCGAGCTCGGGCCACTTCCACTCGGTGAGCACCGAGGCATGGATCTCGATACGACGGCTGGGCGTCGGGAAGCCCGCGCAGGCGACGCCGTCCTCGTCGACGACGCCGACGATCTGGCCCCCGGCGCGCACCTGTCCCGCGGCGTCCACCGACTCGGCCTTCTCGATCACGTCCTGGGGGAGCGGGGTCTTGAAGCTCTCGTAGACGTTCTCGCGGATCAGGAACGCGCCGTGGCTCTTCATGTACTCGAGCGGCTCGAGTCCTTCCGCCGCGGCGGCCTCGGGGAGTCCCGGCACCGAGTTCTCGAAGATGAAGCGGTAGTACTCGTCGATCGTGATCCGCTCGCCCGGACGGTAGGGCGATTCGAACCACTGGCGGATTCCGAGCGAGCCGTCCGGGTCGATGCGCCACGACAGCGCGATCCAGAACTCGTCCTCCTCCCAGACCTCCCCGGGGTTCGCTTCGTAGGTCCACTCGACCGACTTGCCCTGGAGCTCCAGGTAGCGACGCATGACCGGCTGACGGAAGCCGATCCACTGTGCCGCGTGGGTCTCCTGGCTCATCAGGTCGTGGCGCTCGGTGGCGACGCCCATCGGCAGCACGTAGTCCGCCCAGCGCGCGGTCTCGTTCCACGTCGGCGTCAGCGCCGCGTGGCAGCCGACCATCGCCTCGTCGCGGAGTGCCTCCACCCAGACGAGGCCGTCCGGGTTGGTCCACACCGGGTTGTAGACCCGCGTGAAGTAGGTGTCGATCTTGCCGCGCCCCGTCTTCAGCAGGTGGGGGAGCAGGAAGCTGAGCTCGTGGTGGGCGAGCGGCCACTCGGAGGGATAGAGCAGCTCGCTCCAGACCTGCTGGGGCGGCGGCGACTTGAACGGCTTGGCGACGAACTTGTTCCAGCCGTTGGGGTTGGTGCCGCCGACCGTGCCGACCGCGCCGACCAGCGTGGTCAGCAGCTGGAGGCAGCGCGCCACTTCCCAGCCACCCTCGTTGCCCGACGCGGCGTTGCGCCACACGTGCGCAGAGAATCGAGAGCCGGCCGCGGCGATCTCGCGGGCCACCGTGACGAGCTGCGCGACGGGAAGTCCGCACTCCGCGGCCGCCGACTCCGCGGTGATCGACGCGTAGTGGGTCTTGAGGCTCTCGAGGAAGTCCTGGTAGCTCCCGCCCTCTCCGCCGTGCGCAGCGAGCCATCCCCGCCAGTCGGCCCAGGTCTCCAGGAAACGATCGTCCTGCAGGCCCTCGTCGAGGATCACCCGGCACATGCCGAGCAGCATCATCGCCTCGGTGCCCGGCCGCGTCGGCAGCCAGTGGTCCGCCATGCTCGCGGTGTTGGAGAGCCGGATGTCGCACGCCGCGATCTTGGCGCCCTTCATCTTGGCTTCCTGGATCCGCTGCGCGTGCGGGTTGAAGTAGTGCCCGGTCTCCAGGTGCGCGCTGATCAGCAGGATGAACTGCGCGTTCGCGTAGTCGGGGGACGGGCGGTCGTGCCCGACCATCAGCGTGTAGCCCAGACGCGCCGACGCCGAGCAGACGTTGGTGTGGCTGTTGTGTCCGTCGACGCCCCACGACTGGAGCACACGATCCATGTAGCCATCCGCGCCGGGGCGACCGATGTGGTACATGATCTCGGTCAGTCGCCCTTCCTGGATGGCCTTGCGCATCCGGCCGGCGATGTCGTCCAGCACCTCGTCCCACGTGACCCGGACGAACTCGCCGCTCCCGCGCGCGCCGACGCGCTTGAGCGGGAAGAGGATGCGGTCGGCGTCTTGGACCTGGTTGATCGTCGCCGGTCCCTTCGCACAGTTCCGCCCGCGGGAACCTGGGTGGTAGGGGTTCCCCTCGACCTTCTGGATCTCTCCGTCCTTCTTGTCGATGTAGGCGACGAGGCCGCACGCCGCTTCGCAGTTGAAGCAGATCGTCGGCACGATCGCGTAGTTCCGCTCCACACGGCGAGGCCAGGCCTTCGCGTCCAGTTCTGTCCAATCGTGCCAGCGCTCCGGCGGCGGGAAGGACTCCAACGGAGTCACGCGCATGCCTTCGGGTTCGGGGCTCGTCATCGGCGATCTTCGAGGATGTGCTCTTCGAGCGGGTGTCAGGGCGGGAGTTGCGGTGCGGATCAGGACAGCGGCGGCAGCTGCGCGGCGCGGACGAACGCCTTCTCGTAGAGGACCAGGCCCACCGAGGCGACGGACAGAGCGGCGACGGAGGTCGCCACGCCGGTGACGCCGAGCACGGCGGCGGTCACCGCGAAGATCGGCGCCGCGGTCGAGAGCCAGAGACCGACGCGGAAAGCCGACAGCTCGCCGCCGTCGATCACGGGGATGCGCGGGAGGAGCGCCACCGCCTGCCGGGCGTTGTCGGTCGCGTAGCTGCCGCGGATCTTGGCGACGGCGACCAGGACGTGGCCGGCGGTGCCGATCCACAGGGCCAGCAGCGCGATGTCCCCGCCGAAGCCGACGGAGGCTGGGCCGAGGATGTAGCCGATCTCGCTCGCTCCGAGCCCGCTGGCGAACGGCAGCAGGAACGCTCCGCCGAGCATCAGCGCCTGGGCGGCCAGCTGGATCGACAGCTTGCTGACGTCCTGCCACAGGTCCCGCCCCTCGCACTGCGCGAACAAGAATGCGGTGTAGATCGCGGTCAGCACGCCGAGCGGGACGTTCGCGATCCGCAGCTGGTCGGCGAGCTCACCGTAGCCGAGGAACCGGCAGGCGATCACGGCTGCGGTCACGCCGCCGAATGCGCTCAGCACCCAGCCGCCCTTGACGAGCCAGCTCTTCGTGTTCGGCCGGGTCATCAGGCGGAAGAAGTACTGGGGCCGCTTCAGGTCGGCGATCAGGAGACCGAGCGTGACCACCAGGAACGTGAGCGCGAGCACCTCCGGCGCGTAGTCCCGCGCGAAGCCCGGTGCCGCGCCCGCGGCCCACAGCGGAGCGAGGATCGCAGCGCCCGCGGAAACACCCTTCGTCCAGAGGTAGGCCCAGACCTTGAAGCCCCAATGCACGTCGTGGTTGACGTCGAGCACGGTGCGCGCGTCGGTCTGGATCGGGAAGTCCGACGGCATGTCCGGCGGAGGCAGCCGGCGGTCGGACCAGAGGTATGTCTCCGGTTCGGCCGCGCGCCCCGGGTGCAGCGACACCGGGTCCATCCCGAGGTAGTGCACGTTCGGTCCGGTGCCCTGCTCGGGGCGGCGGACGACGGTGTCGAGCTCGGCGACGAGCTTCGAGACCTTGCTCGCCGGGTCGTGGAGGTCACCCGAGATGATCGCCTCCTCGGGGCAGACGACCTCGCACGCCGGCTTGAGGTTCTGCTCGACGCGGTGCGCGCAGTAGTGGCACTTCTCGGCGCCGCCCGTGTCCTCGTTCAGATAGATCGCGTCGTAGGGGCAGGCCTGCATGCATGCCTTGCAGCCGATGCACGCGTCCTTGTCGAGGTCGACGATCCCGTCACCGCGCTTGCCGAGCGCGTTCACCGGGCAGATGGTGACGCAGGGGGCGTTGGTGCACTGGTTGCAGCGGAGCACCGCGAAGTGGCGCTTCACCTGCGGGAAGCTGCCGATCTCGGTGTACTTGACCCACGTCCGGAACTTGGCGACGGGCACCTCGTTCTCGGACTTGCAGGCGACCGTGCAGGCGTGACAGCCGATGCACTTCCGGTGGTCGATGACGAAGCCGTACTGCATGGGGCTCTGTGTTGGGTAGCTCGAAGAGGGGTCTCTCAGCGGATCAGCGGCCGCCGTCGGGCGTGAGGAACGCGTCGACGCTGCGGGCGGTGACGGAGTGGTATCGGGGCCGCGCGGTCGCGTAGATCGCCAGCGCACGGGCGCGTCCCTCGGGCGTGTCGGCCAGGGCGCGGTACAGGGGTTCGACGAACTTGCGACGTCCGACGTCGTGGAGGAACGACCCGATCCTGGCGTCGACTGCCGGCGGGAGGCCCTCGTAGCCCGCGCGGAGCTGGCACACCAGCCACGCGAACAGGATCTCGGCGTTCTGCGACTGCGTGAGTCCGAACGCCGCGTCGAGCTGCTGGAGTCGGTCGCGCCCGACGTCCGGACCGAGGGAGCCCAGGAGGTGCAGCCAGTGCACGGTCTGGTAGTCGACGGTGACCGGCAGCACACCGCCCGCGAGCCACGCGTCGCGTGCTGCGTCGACCGGACCGAAGCCCGTGTCCCCCTCGGCCGGCGCGTCGGACGGCAGGCCCGGAGCATGGAGCCAGGCGTCCAGGTCCGTTCCTGGGGCGTCACCGAAACGGCGACGGATGGCGTCGACGAAGTCTGCGGTGGTGACGGTCCCGAACGCATGGTCCTCGAACCAGGCGCCGATGAACGCGTCGAAGCGCTCCCTGCCGTGGACCTCCTCGAGACGGCGCAGCAGCGCTGCGCCCTTGTCGTAGGCGACCGCGGTCATGCCGTCGTCGGGGTCCCGACCTTCGAGATCGAGCACGAGGTGCTGGTCGCGGAGCGGCAGCTCCGTGAGCTCCTCGCGCAGTCCCTGCATGCCGATGGCGGTCTCCGCGCGGCTCCGCTCGGGTCCGAAGAGCTCCTCGACGATCCGCTGCTCCACGTAGACCGTGAAGCCTTCGTTCAGCCAGAAGTCGTTCCAGGTCGCATTCGTCACCAGGTTGCCGGACCAGGAGTGGGCGAGCTCGTGCGCGATCAGCGCGACCAGCGACTTGTCCCCCGCGAGGATGGTCGGCGTCGCGAACGTCGTGCAGGGGTTCTCCATGCCTCCGAACGGGAACGACGGCGGCAGGACCAGCACGTCGTAGCGCCCCCAGACGTACTCGCCGTAGAGCCGCTCGCAGGCGGCGATCATGGCCTCGACGTCCTCGAACTCGCGGGCGGCTCGGTCGACGACCGGGGACTCGGCCCAGACCGCAGCCCGTGGGGAGAGCTCACGGCGCTCGAGCGCGCCGATCGCCAGAGCGATCAGGTAGCCGGGAATCGGGCGCGTCATCGCGAAGCGCGTGACGCCCGGCTCCAGGACCTCGCGCTGGTCGGCGCTCATCACCGCCTGGAGTCCGGGCGCACCGGGAGTCCGGATCACCGCTTCGTAGGTCTGCCGGACCCCGGGGCTGTCCTGGAGCGGGATCCAGGACCGCGTGAGGATCGCCTGCCCCTGCGTGAACAGGAAAGGCGCGGCGCCTCCGGCGGTCTGGGCCGGCTCGAGCCACTGGACGGCCGCAGCCTCCGGGCTCGTCGCGTAGTGGATGACCACTTCCTCGTCGTCCGGCGCCAGCGGCACCGTCAGCGCCGCGCCCAGGATCGGGTCGGCCTCGGCGAGCCGGAACGGTCGGGAGGTCCCGTCGGTGCCCTTCACCGAACGCACCAGCAGGGAGGGCGAGGTGTCCAGCACGAGGTCGGCAGCCCGATCCGAACGGACGAGCCGCAGTCGTGCGGTACCGGCGAGAGAGCGAGCCTCGAAGTCGGCCGTCAGGTCGAGCGCGAGATGGGTGACGCGGACCTCCTGCGGTCGGGCGCGGCTGTGTTGGTCCACGGGTGCGGCCGTCGGGGTGATGGTCTCAGGGCTCGCGCAGCCCGCTGCAACGAGGACGGCCAGAACCGCCGCGCAGAGGGCGCTGCGGCGGGGGAGTTCGGTCCCAGGGTCGACTGCGGGCACGGTGCGGTCGTGCGAGCGGGATTCGGGCATGTTGTCCAGGCCGGGAGACAACGTCGTTTCGTATCCGATCGAGACGGCGTGCACACGATCGGGCTCGGGTAGATCGCGGATTCCTACAGAGGTCGTCGCCTTCGGAACTCGCCGTGATAGACAGCGCCGATCACGCGTCGTCTTGCCGGTGACCGAAAGGTCTGGTGCAATCCCCGCCCTGGAATCCCGATGAACGAGACCATGCAGATCACCCTCCCCGACGGTTCCGTCCGCGAGATGCCCGCGGGGACGACCGGTCTCGAGCTCGCCGGTTCGATCGGCAAGGGCCTCCTGAAAGCCGCGGTGGCGATCCGCGTCGACGGCGAGATGCAGAGTCTCCAGCTGCCGATCGCCGGGGAGGCCCCGTCGGTCGAGATCATCACCCGGGACAGCCCGGAGGGGCTGGAGGTCATCCGTCACTCCGCGGCCCACGTGCTGGCGGACGCGGTCAAGCAGATGCGGCCCGGCGCCAAGCTCTGGAAGGGCCCCCCGATCGACGACCCACGCTACGGCTTCTACTACGACATCGATCTCGGCGATCAGCCGCTGTCGGCCGAGGACCTCGCCGAGGTCGAGCGCCGCATGGCGGAGATCGTCGCGTCGGACGTGCCCTTCGTGTTCGAGGAGCTTTCCCGCGAGGACGCCCGCCGGCTGATGGAGGAGCACGGCGAGGACTACAAGCTCACGACGATCGACAAGATCCCCGAGGGCGCACCGATCACCTTCTACCACTCGGGATCGTTCGTGGACCTGTGCAAGGGTCCGCACGTCCCGACGACCGGAGCGATCGGCAAGGGGATCGCGGTGCTCGCGCTGGCCGGCGCCTACTTCGAGAACGACTCGAGCAAGCAGATGCTGACCCGGATCTACGGGCACGCGTTCGCGGACAAGAAGGCGATGGAGGAGCACCGCCATCGTCTCGAGGAGGCGAAGAAGCGGGACCACCGCCGGCTCGGCATCGATCTCGATCTGTTCTCGACGATGGGCGACCTCGGGGCCGGCCTCGTGCTCTGGCATCCGAAGGGCGGCTTCGTCCGCCACAAGATGGAGGAGTTCTGGCGTCAGGAGCACCTGAAGGCCGGCTACGACATCGTCTACTCGCCGCACATCGCGCGCAGCGATCTGTGGCGGACATCGGGGCACCTCGACTTCTACGCGGACTCGATGTTCCGCGGAATGGACGTCGACGGCGCCGACTACATGCTCAAGCCGATGAACTGCCCGTTCCACGTGCAGATCTTCAAGAGCAGGCGCCGCTCCTACCGCGAGCTGCCGTTCCGCTGGGCCGAGCTCGGCACCGTCTACCGCTACGAGGAGGCGGGCGCGCTCCACGGGCTGATGCGCGTGCGCGGATTCACCCAGGACGACGCGCACCTGTTCGTGCGCCCCGACCAGCTCGAGGGGGAGATCGACCGGGTGATGGCGTTCATCCTGCACATCCTGCGGTCGTTCGGCTTCGAGGACTTCGAGCTCAACCTGTCGACGCGTCCCGAGAAGTTCGTCGGCGCGCCGGAGGCCTGGGAGAAGGCCGAGGCCGCGCTCCGCCGGTCGCTCGAGGGGCTAGGCCTGCCGTTCGAGGTCGACGAGGGCGGCGGCGCGTTCTACGGCCCGAAGATCGACGTCAAGATCCGCGACAGTCTCGGCCGTTCGTGGCAGTGCTCGACGCTGCAGCTCGACTTCAACCTGCCGGAGCGGTTCGACCTCGCCTACGTGGCGGCCGAGGGCTGGGAGCGTCCGTTCATGCTCCACCGCGCGCTGCTGGGCTCGCTCGAGCGGTTCTTCGGCATCCTGATCGAGCACCACGGGGGCGCGTTCCCGATGTGGCTGGCCCCGGTGCAGGCGGTCGTGCTGTCGGTCGGGGAGCGGCACGCGGAGCGGGCGCAAGCGATCGCGGACGATCTCCGCTCCCGCGGCTACCGCGTCGACGCCGACGTGTCCGGCGAGAAGATCGGCGCGAAGATCCGCCATCACCTCTGGCAGGAGAAGGTGCCGGTCGTCGCGGTCGTCGGTGACCAGGAGGTCGAGGCGGGCACCGTCTCCGCCCGTCACCGGAAGGAAGGCGACCTCGGGTCGATCACTCCGGACGAACTCGCGGCCCGCATCGAAGGTTGGTCCGAAGCCCGCGTGTGAGGGCGGGTGACGAAGTCTCGTCACCGCACCTCCCGCGATCGATCGCAGCGCGCTCCCGGAACGACCGGGTTTACGGTCGGGTCGGGCTACCCTTCCCCTGCGCCGGTCGAGTGGCTACGCTGCTGCGCCCCCGGGCCGGGAAGGCCCGCGAGGACTCGACTTCCGAAGCCCAGAACAGCAGGTGACGAACCGAATGAGGATGATTCTCCATGGCGATGCGTAGGCCCCCTCGTGGCCGTCCTGCGCCGCCGCGCGGCCCCCGCACGAACCAGCGCATCCGCGTCAAGCAGGTGCGCTGCATCGACGAGGAAGGAAAGATGCTCGGTGTCATGGACACCGCCGATGCCCTCGCGATCGCCAGCCAGAAGGGCCTCGACCTCGTCGAGATCGCGCCAGATCAGCGCCCGCCGGTCTGCCGCATCATGGACTTCGGCAAGTTCAAGTACGAGCAGAAGAAGAAGGACCAGGCTTCGAAGAAGAAGCAGCACCAGTCGCAGGTGAAGGAGGTGCGCGTGCGCCCCAAGATCGCCGAGCACGACGTGATGGTGAAGGTCCGCAAGGCCCGCGAGTTCCTCGCCGAGGGCGACAGGGTGCAGATCAACTGCCTGTTCCGTGGTCGCGAGATGGCGCACAAGGAACTCGGCATCAAGGTCATGCAGGAGGTCTTCCAGCACCTGCAGGACATCGCGCGCGTCGAGCGCGAACCGCATCTGGAAGGGCGACGCATGGTCATGCTCATCGCCAAGAAGTAGGCGAACCGATGCGCGCGCGGGCCTCGCCGGCAGCGCGCACTCCGACCGGGCCAGCTTCCGGGCCCGGCCTCGAGCGTCGTCTAGGGTTTCCGCCACGGTCACCGGGCAGCCGGAATCGAGCGAGGCCCAGGGAGGACGCGCCCTCATCCTCTCCCCGTCTCCCGACGAAGGCCGGGCCAGGCGCCCGGCCCTCTTCCCTCCGACCCCTCTCTCCAGGAACCCCTCCAGTGCAGTCCCAGAGCGGCGCTCCCACCGTCGATTTCGAGGAGCTGTTCGGCGTCAACGCCGGCTACGTAGAGCAGGTCTACGCGGAGTTCATGGCGCAGCCCGACGCGGTCAGCGACGAGTGGCGCCGGTTCTTCGAGTCACACCTGCCCGCCGAGCAGCTGCCGGTCCGGAAGACCCCCTCGGCGCCGACAGCATCCGCCGCTGCTCCGGAGGGCGAACCGGCCGAAGCCGAGCTGACCCCGCTGCGAGGCGTGGCCGCGAAGATCGCCGAGAACATGGTCGAGAGCCTCGGCGTCCCGACCGCGACCAGCACCCGCGACCTGCCGGTCCGGGTGCTCGAGGAGAACCGCCGGATCATCAACCAGTACCTGGTCGGCGAGTTCCGGGGCAAGGCATCGTTCACGCACCTGATCGCGTGGGCGACGGTGAAGGCGCTGCAGGCCGTGCCCGGCATGCTCGCGCGCTACATGGAGATCGACGGCAAGGCCTACCGGGAGTCGGTGGCGTCGATCAACCTCGGGATCGCGGTCGACGTGTCCCGCGACAACGGCCCGCGGAGCCTGGTCGTGCCGAACGTGCGCGACTGTGGCGCGATGAACTTCGCGACCTTCATGGCGGCGTACGACGCGCAGGTCCGGAAGGCACGCAAGGGACGTCTGAAGCCCGAGGACTTCGCGGACACCACGTGCTCGCTGACAAACCCGGGTGGGATCGGGACCGTGGCTTCGCTCCCGCGCCTGATGAAGGGCCAGAGCTTCATCCTCGCCACGGGTGCGATCGGCGTGCCGGCGGCCTACCAGGCAGCCTCGGCGCAGACGCTGAACGAGCTCGGGGTCAGCAAGGTGATGACGCTGACCAGCACCTACGACCACCGCGTGATCCAGGGTGCGGACTCCGGCGAGTTCCTGAAGCGCGTCCACGAACTGCTCAACGGCGAGCACGGCTTCTACGACCAGGTCTTCGCGGATCTGAAGCTCCCGTACCAGCCGATGCGCATGGCGATGGATCGACGCTCGTCGCCGGGTTCGCCGCTCCGCGAGTCCGAGAACCTCGAGCGGGCCGCCCGCGTCATGCAGTACATCCGCGCCTACCGGGTGCGGGGCTACACGCTGGCCAACCTCGACCCGCTGGCCTTCGAGCCGAAGACCTTCTCCGAGCTCGAGATGGAGGCCTACGGGCTGACGATCTGGGACCTGGACCGGGAGTTCTGGTCGGGCGGGATCGGGACCGTGGAACGGAAGACGCTGCGCGAGATCCGCGACGTGCTGCGCGCGACCTACACGCGCCGCATCGGCGTCGAATACATGCACATGGTCGACCCGGAGCAGAAGGAGTGGCTCCGGGAGCGGATGGAGCGCACCCGCAACGAGGAGGCGCTGCCGCGTGACCTGATGCTCCGGGTCCTCGACAAGCTCGTCGAGGCCGAGGCGTTCGAGCGCTTCCTGCACACGCGCTTCGTCGGCCACAAGCGGTTCTCGCTCGAGGGCGGGGAGACCCTGATCCCGACGCTCGACGCGCTGCTCAACCGCGCCAGCGAGGTCGGCGTGGAGCGTGCGGTCATCGGCATGGCCCACCGCGGCCGCCTCAACGTGCTCGCGCACACGCTCGGCAAGCCGCTGACGAAGATCTTCGGCGAGTTCGAGGGCTACATCGACCCGCAGTCCACGCAGGGCTCGGGCGACGTGAAGTATCACCTCGGCGCGAGTGACGTCCACATCACGCCGTCCGGGCGTCGGATCGCGGTGGACCTGGCGTGCAACCCGAGTCACCTCGAGGCCGTGAGCCCGGTCGTCGAGGGCATGGCCCGCGCGCTGCAGGAGCAGCACGAGGTCGGGGGGGACGAGGCCCGCGAGCGCATCCTGCCGGTCCTGGTCCACGGCGATGCAGCGTTCGCCGGTCAGGGCGTCGTGCTCGAGACGCTGCAGATGTCGCAGCTCCTCGGCTACCGCACCGGCGGGACGGTCCACGTGATCGTCAACAACCAGATCGGCTACACGACCAACCCGGCCGACGCGCGCAGCACCCCGTTCTGCACCGACGTCGCGAAGGCGATCCAGGCGCCGATCTTCCACGTCAACGGCGACGATCCGCTCGCCGCGGTCCGCATGATCCGGTTGGCGCTCGAGTACCGGCAGCGATACCAGCGAGACGTCGTCGTGGACGTCGTCTGCTACCGCCGCCACGGACACAACGAGGGCGACGAGCCGAGCTTCACGCAGCCCCTGCTCTACAAGAAGATCGAGGCGCACCCTTCGGTCCGCGCGATCTACCAGGACTGGCTGCTCCGCGCCGGGGTCCTCGATCCCGACGAGGCGGAGAAGTTCAACGAGTCGCTCCAGCAGCGCTACCGGGCGTCCCTCGAAGAGGTTCGGCAGAGCCGCCCGCCCGAGGACGAGGCCCAGGTCGTGCCGGCGGTCGCACTCGAGCAGGAAGAACAGTCCGAGACGGAGTTCTCGGTCGAATCCGTCGGGATCGACGCACTCCGTGAGCTCACCGAACGTCTGACCGACCTGCCGGACACCTTCGCGGCGCATCCGAAGATCGAGATGCTCCTCGGTCGCCGTCGGCAGATGGGCGAGGGCAGCTACCCGGTGGACTTCGCGACCGCCGAGTCCCTGGCGTTCGGAACGCTGCTGGTGGGCGGGCGGCGAATCCGCCTCGCCGGACAGGACAGCGGTCGCGGCACGTTCTCGCAGCGCCACGCGGTGCTGATCGACACGAAGACCGGCGAGAAGCACATCCCGCTCAACTACCTGAAGCCCGACCAGGGACGCTTCCACGTGGTGGACAGCTTCCTGAGCGAGGAAGCCGCGCTGGGCTTCGAGTACGGGTTCAGCGTGTCCTGGCCGGATGCGCTGGTGATGTGGGAGGCGCAGTTCGGGGACTTCTGCAACGGCGCCCAGATCCAGATCGACCAGTTCCTGGTCGCCGGCGAGACCAAGTGGGGTCAGCGCAGCGGCCTGACCCTGCTGCTCCCGCACGGCTACGACGGCCAGGGTCCGGAGCACAGCTCGGCGCGCCTCGAACGTTTCCTCCAGCTGTACGCGGAGCGGAACATCCGCGTGGTCTACCCGAGCAACTCGAGCCAGTACTTCCACATGCTCCGCAGCCAGGCGCTGATCTCGGAGCGGAAGCCCCTGATCGTGATGACGCCGAAGAGCATGCTCCGTCAGCGGACCGCGGGCTCGGCGATCGAGGACCTCGCGGATGGCACGTTCCAGCCGGTGCTCTGCGATGTCAGCGGTTCCGACGCTGCGGTGACGCGCGTGGTGCTGTGCACGGGCAAGGTCTACTACGACCTCGCCGAGTCCGTGTCCGAGAACGGTCTCGACGGCGTGGCCCTGGTGCGCGTGGAGCAGCTGGCGCCGTTCCCCATCCAGCAGGTCCAGGACGTGCTGGCTCGCTTCCCCGCTCGGGAGCACCTCGTCTGGTGCCAGGAAGAGCCGTCCAACATGGGCGCCTGGACCTTCGTGCGGAACCGGCTGCCGTTCACCGGCTACGCCGGCCGGCGTGCGGCTGGCAGCCCTGCGACGGGGGTCACGCTGGTGCACAAGGCCGAGCAGGCCGCGCTGATCCGGACCGCCCTCGGCACCCTGGGCTGACGGATCGACGCTGCGCGCATCCGGAGTGACAGCTGTCCGCTGGGCGGCTGCCGAGCGCTGACGACGGGGCCCGTGACCGGAACGAGTCACGGACTCCGAGCGCCCGACCCCGCTGGAAGCCCAGAGATCCGAGTCTTCCGGTTCCCGCGATGAGGCGGGGAATTCCAAGACCCTCTGGCCGGGACCTCGGTCCTTGGCCGATCCTAGGAGAGGATGCGCGGTCCGATCACAGAGGCCTCGGCGAGCGATGGGTTTGGCCCCGGCGCGGACGGCGGTATTCGCCCGTTCAACGGCCGCCACCTCGGGCTCCTGGTCCTCCTGACCCTGGTCGCAGTCGGTCTGCGGCTGTTCCGCCTCGGGGATTGGTCGTTCTGGGTCGACGAGGCCCACACGTTCCGGGACGTCACCGCGTCCGACGAGGAGTTCTGGCGCTCGAACGTCTCGAACTACCCGCTCGGCTACCTGCTGCTGCGCTGGCTGCTCGACGCCGGGATTCTCCGGATGACCGGGGAAGGTTGGCTCCGCCTTCCGTTCGCGTTCTTCGGCGCGCTCGCGATCCCGGCGCTCGCGGTGTTCGCCCGCAGCGTGGTCGGCCGGCGTGCGGCACTCCTCGCCGCGGGGATGCTCGCGATCTCGCCCTGGCACCTCTACTGGAGCCAGAACGCGCGGGGCTACGCGCTGACGATGTTCCTCGCGCTGCTGGCCGCGTTCACCGCGCACCGAGCGGCGCGCCACCGCTCGGTCCTCCTCGCGCTCGTCGCGATCGCAGGCGTCGGGGTTGCAGGTGCCGCGCACCCGTCCGGCGTCCTGATGGCCGCGGCGCTCGCAGCGTTCTTCGCCGGCGAGGTGGTCAGTGATCCGGCACTCCGACGCCGCGCCACCCGCCTGCCGGCGTTGATCGCCGTCGGCCTGGGCGTCGCGGGCGCCGCGGTCTGGGTCGGCCCGACGGTCCTGCACGCCGCGCGCGAGAAGCCCGACTTCTCCGCGATCCACCTCGCGCAGACGTTCGGTTGGTTCCTGGGACCGCCGTTCGTCGTCGCCGCGCTCGGCGGATCGCTGGCGATGATGCTCCGGGCGCCTCGCCGAGAGGCGTCGTTCCTGATCGCCTGGCTGCTCGTGCCGCTGCTCGCGCTGGCGGTCGTCGGCTCGACTTCCTTCAAGGTCACGGCCCAGTACGGCCTCGTCGTCCTGCCAGCGGTCTACCTGCTCGCATCCCGACTGATCGTCGAGCTCGCGGACGAGATCCGGGAGCGCTCGACCCGTGCGCGCCTGCTGCGCTGGTCGCTGCCGTTCGTCCTCATGTCCTCGTTGGCGAGCGAAGCGTTTCTCTACTTCGCCAAGCGGCACGGCGAACGGCCGCTCTGGCGCGAAGCGGCCCAGTACGTGGTGGCCCAGGCGAAGGGCCCGATCGAGATCTGGTCGACGAACGAGCCGAGCATCCGCTTCTACCTGGATCGGCTGAGCTTCTGGGGCGAGAGCCGCGCGGAGATCCACATCGACGGCATCGCGCCCTGGCTGTTCCGGGACGCCGGCGGCGGGGGAGCATGGTTCGAGCAGGCTCGCGAGGAAGCGGAAGAGGCGGGGCGGGAGCTCTACTTCGTGCTCACCGAGCCGGAACTCGAGGAGTGGGACCGCGACGGCGCGTTCGACCGCGCGCTGCGGCGCGGAGCCCACCAGATCGCGCGCTACCCGTGCTGGGTCGGCCCGAAGGACATGACCGTGGTCGTCTACCGCGTCCCGGCGCGCGATTGATCGGCTGTGGGATCGAGCCAGCCCGGAGCGTGCCAGCCGCCGGCTCCGCGACCTCCGGTCACGCGTCCTCGGAGGTCTTCGGGTGCGTGACGAACATCGTCACCGCGAACCCGATCCCACCCAGGCTGAGCATGTAGATGGCGGGCATCACGAGCAGGTGCGGCCCCCAGATCAACCAGCCGAGCTGTTCGGGCGAGCCGGTCGCGACGTCGAGAGGGGACTGTGCGAGAGGGTTCGCGAACCGCGTGATCCCGCGCACGTCGAAGCTCGTGCCCCAGCCGTTCTGCGTCGCGAGCGTCGCGAACACGACCAGCGGAGTGCGCACGAACGTCACGAAGACCGCGAGCCACGCGAGGACCATGACCACACGCCGATGGGCATGGGCGAGCAGCACGCTGGCGGCGAGGGCCCCCGGGAGGACCGCGCGATCGACGCCGATCGGGCCGACGAGACCGGCGGGGGCGGCCACCTTCTCGAGCGCGATCTGGAGAGCGAGCAGCGACCACGCGAGGCAGATCGGTCCCCAGAACGGGTGGACGCCGGCTCCGATGTCCGCACGCGCGCCGTCGGGAGATGCGCTCCGACGCAGCCAGAGGGCCCACCCCCCGCAGAAAGCCAGGGCGACCAGTCCCCAGAGGAACCCCGGCGCCGACACCTGCTCGGTGACGAAAGCGGTCGAGCGGATCTCGGGTCCGACGAACGCCGCGAACCTGTGCTCGACGGCCAGTTCCCGGGGGGAGGGGCCGACGAGCGCAAGCACCAGGGCCGCGGCGCCGGCGGCGAGGACGAGGGCCGCGATCCGGCGGCGCCAGGTCGGCTGCACCAGCCCGGCTGCGAGCCCGAGCGCGACGGCGAGGTGGACGAGGACAGCGAGGACGTCGAGCATCGGGGGGTGGCGGCTTGTCCCGTGGAGCGGGGCGGAGAGGTTTCGCCCTCGGCCGGGCCTCGCGCAACCCTGTTCCTGGGCGGGATTTGACGAGTGTGAATTTGCTCGTCTCGCCTCTTGCCTCTCACCTGCGAGGTCGCTAGCTTCCTTCGCCTTTCCGAGCCACGCCAGCCATGCACAAGCTGAAGACCAAGAAGGGCGTCGTCAAGCGCATGAAGCTTACCAAGAGCGGTAAGGTCAAGCGCCACCACGCTTTCACGTCGCACATCATGGTCCGGCGCAGCCGGAAGCGTAAGCGCCACCTGCGCCAGGCCGCGGTCCTCACCGGCCGCACCGGACGCAACATGGCGATCTGCCTCGGCGCGCGCTGAGGACGACGCCGAGGATCGGCGCTGGGACGGTCGCCCGCAAGGAGGCCGCCGCCCGCCGATCCGACCGCGCCGACGATTCGACTGCTGCGGGTGATGTGCCCGCCGGGCAGGATCGGAGTCCCGATCACCTGCCTTCCCCGAGACTCGAAGCCGGCTCCACCGGCACCTGACCAGGAACTCCACCGATGCGCAGCCGCAACGGATCCACGACCCGCCAGCGCCGCAACCGCGTCCTCAAGCGCGCGAAGGGCTTCCGCGGAGCACGCGGTCGCCTCTATCGCAACGCGAAGGAGACGACCATCCGCGCGGACGTCTTCGCGTTCGCCGGACGTCGCCAGAAGAAGCGCCAGTTCCGCAGCCTCTGGATCATCCGTCTGAGCGCCGCGGCCGAGCTGAACGGCATCAACTACAGCCGCTTCATCCACGGCGTCCAGAAGGCCGGGATCCAGCTCAACCGCAAGGAGCTGTCGGAGCTCGCCATCCACAACCCAGAGGTCTTCACGCAGATCTGCGAGAAGGCCAAGGCCGCTCTCGCGGCCTGATCGCCTTCGGTCGGCGAGAGTCGACCTGCGTGATCGAGGGCCAGCCTGGACGGACTCGGTTCGGCAGAGCCCGTTCCGAACGTCACGGCTGGCGCGGGGATCTAGGGCGCGCCACGGCGAAGTCATGATCCCGGCAGGGGCCGATGAGGCCCGCACAAATCCGGCCTCGCGCCCGTGCCCCAACGCGGCCATCGGCGAGGGGCCGCGCCCAGGACAACGACTTTGATCGGGTTCCGGGTGCCCGGAGCTCGCTCTGGAGCGCCGCGGCCCGGGACGACCCCGGAGGACCGCAGTGGACGCACCCGTGGATGGATGGCTGGCGGAGATCGCCGCCGCGAACGCCCTGCCCGACCTGGATGAGGTCGAGAGGAAGCTCCTCGGCAAGACCGGAACGGTCACCGAGCTCGTGAAGGGCGTCGCCGCCCTCCCGCGCGAGCAGCGGCCAGAGGCCGGCCGGAGCGCGAACCAGACGAAGGTTGCGGTCCAGGCGGCGGTCGACGCACGTCGGGAGGAACTCGAGTCCGCTGCGCTGGCGGCGGACCTCGGCGCGACCGACTTCGACCCGACGTCACCCGGTCTCGAAGCCGCACCGGGCAGCTCCGCTGCGAGGGACGTGCGTCAGCCCGTCAAGCTGCCCACCGGCACGCTGCACCCGATCACGATCGTCCGCGACGAACTGATCGACCTGTTCACCTCGATGGGCTTCTCCTGGCAGGACGGCCCCGAGATCGAATCGGACTGGTTCAACTTCGAGGCGCTGAACATCCCCGGCGACCACCCTGCCCGCGACAGCCAGGACACGTTCTGGCTCGACGACGGCAACCTGCTGCGCACCCACACGTCGCCGGTCCAGATCCGGACG
Source organism: Planctomycetota bacterium (assembly GCA_027621295.1). Classification (GTDB taxonomy): domain Bacteria; phylum Planctomycetota; class UBA1135; order UBA1135; family UBA2386; genus JAQCBR01. Next base: position 13,770 of record JAQCBR010000028.1, on the reverse strand, counting down.
ATGAAGCGCTTCGCGCCACCCCTGAAGGTCATCGTGCCGGGCCGCTGCTTCCGACAGGAGTCGGTCGACGCCTCGCACGAGCACACCTTCTACCAGATGGAAGGGCTGGTCGTGGACAAGGGTGTGTCCACCGCCAACCTGATCCACACGATGAAGACCTGCCTGCGGGAGATCCTGCGGCGGGACGTCGAGGTGCGACTCCGCCCCGGATTCTTCCCGTTCGTCGAGCCGGGCTTCGAGCTGGACGTCAACTGCCCGTTCTGCGGCGGCGACGGCTGCTCGGTCTGCAAGCACTCCGGATGGATCGAGATCCTGCCCTGCGGGATGGTCCATCCGAACGTGCTCCGCGCCGGCGGCATCGATCCCGAGGAATACACCGGCTTCGCGTTCGGGATGGGGCTGCAGCGCGTCGTGATGCTCCGCTACGGCATCGACGACATCCGCCTGTTCATGGGGGGGGACCTCCGCTTCCTCCGGCAGTTCGGGGAGATCGCGCGATGAAGATCTCGATGCGTTGGCTCGGTCGCTACGTCGACCTCGACGACAAGGCGCCCCAGCAGGTCCTGCTCGACCTGACGATGTCCACGGCCGAGGTCGAGGGTATCGAGGAGTTCGGCGCAGGGATCGACGACGTCGTCGTCGGTCACGTGCTGACCCGCGAGAAGCATCCGGACGCCGACAAGCTGTCGGTGACGACGGTGGACGTGGGCGACGGCGAGCCTCGACAGATCGTCTGCGGCGCGCCGAACGTCGCGGCGGGCATGAAGGTCGCGGTCGTGCAGCCGGGCGGCACGCTGCCGGGCGGGCTGAAGATCAAGAAGTCGAAGATCCGGGGCGTGGAGTCCCTCGGGATGATCTGCTCGGAGCGCGAGCTCGGGCTGTCCGACGCGCACGAGGGCATCCTCGCGCTCCCGGCCGACGCGCCGGTCGGCGCGCGCTTCGTCGACGCGTTCCCGGTGAAGGACCACGTGCTCGAGATCGACAACAAGTCGATCAACCACAGGCCGGACCTGTGGGGGCACTACGGGATCGCGCGCGAGCTGGCGGCGATGTACGGGCGCCCGCTCCGCCCGCTGTGCACGCCGATCGACATGCCTGCTTCGGGGCGCACGATGGCCGTGGAGATCCACGCCGACGAGACATGCCCCCGCTACGTGGGCCTCGTCCTCGAAGGCGTCGCGGCTGGACGATCTCCCGACTGGCTCCGGTGGCAGCTCTTCGCCGTCGGACAGCGGCCGATCGATCTCCTGGTCGACCTGACGAACTTCGTGATGTTCGACATCGGGCAGCCGATGCACGCGTTCGACCTGGCTGACCTGGGCGCAGGGCCGGTCGGCGTCCGCAACGCGCGCGCCGGCGAGACCATCCGGACGCTCGACGGCGTGGACCGGAAGCTCGAGACGAGCGACCTGTTGATCACCAGCGAGGACCGGCCGGTCGCCCTGGCCGGCATCATGGGGGGTGAAGGGACGATGGTCGCGGAAGGGACATCGACGCTCTTCCTCGAGTCCGCGAACTTCCACGCCGCGACGATCCGCCGCACCAGCACCCGTCTCGGACTCCGGACCGACGCGAGCGCGCGTTTCGAGAAGGCCCAGGACCCCGCGAACGCGGAGCTCGCCGTGCACCGCTTCGTCGGGCTGCTCCAAGAGCTCTGCCCGGGCGCCCGGGCCGCCGGCCCGCTCGTCGACCCGGCGGGCTGGTCGTTCGCGCCCCGCAGCGTCCGGCTCCGCAAGGCGCGTCTCGACCTGAAGCTCGGCGTGTCCCTACCCACCGAGCGGGTCCGCCAGATTCTCGAGAGCCTGGAGTTCGGGGTGGAGGACGTAACAGACGGTTTCGACGTCTCCGTCCCGTCCTTCCGCGCGACGAAGGACATCACCGCCGAGGACGACCTGATCGAAGAGGTCGGGCGGATGTTCCGATACGACAACATCGGCGAGGTGCCGCTGGTGTCGACCGTGACGGTTCCGCCGCGGGAGCCTGAGCTCTGGCTCTGCCGCCAGCTGACCCGTCTCGCCGCCACGGAGATCGGCGCCCACGAGATCTACAACTACTCGTTCGTTCCGGATGAGCTCTTGAAGGCGGTCGGCGCGATCGACGCGCCGCACGTACGGGTCACGAACCCGGTCGCGCCCGAGATCACGCGGATGCGACGCCACGTGCTGCCGAGCGTGCTCGCCGCGCTGCGGGCGAACCTCCGCGTCGAGAACGAGGTTCGGCTCTTCGAGGACGGCAAGGGCTACCACCCGGAATCGCGGGACGGTGACGGACTGCCCGGGGAGGTGCGGGAACTGGCGATCGCGATCGCGCGCCGGAACGGACCCCATCCCTACGACGAGCTGCGCGTGGGCGTCGAGCGGATGCTCGCGCGCGTCGGTCGTCCGGGCACGTTGGAGGAGATCAACGCCAACGGCCCCGCCTACGTGCATCCGGGCCGCACCGTGACCATCACGCGCGGCGGACGCCCGGTCGGCTACGTCGGGCATCTGCACCCCGTGGCTGCGCGAGAACTCGACCTCCAGGGTGCCACGGTCGCGGTCGCGACGATCGACGTCCGTGCGCTCCTCGGGACCGACGCCGACGACGGCCGCTACGCACCGATCTCGCCGTTCCCGCCGCAACCGGTCGACGTCGCGCTCCTCGTTCCGTCCGACGCGAGGATCGGCACGGTCGCACAGTTCCTGCGGGACGTCCAACCCAAGGTGGTCCGAGGCGTCGAGCTGTTCGAGGTCTACGTGGGTGAGGGCATCCCCGAGGGATCGAAGAGCCTCAACTTCACGGTCACTCTGGGCGCGATGGACAGGACCCTGTCGGCCAAGGACGGGGAGAAGTACCTGTCCCGGGTGCGCGAGCGCTGCGCCGAGGTCGGCGCGTCCCTCCGCGGGTGAGCAGCGGCCGCCCTGCGGCCGCTGCGCAGGCGACGGGTGTCTCGAGGCCGAATCGACCGGGACTCCCTCAGCGCTGTCCGCGCAGTTCCGGGAAGACCCGTTCGAGGAGGTCCAGCGTGAAGCGTGCGGTCAGGCCCCAGAGCACGTGGCCGTCGTGCTCGAAGTGCGGACTCGGCCGCCGCCCCGGATGGCCATCGGGCGCCCGGATGACCCAGGCGCCCGGATCACGGAGCCTCTCGACCGGGAACGCGAGCACCTCGGCGACCTCGGCCGGGTCCGGGGTCAGCGCCTCGAGCGGCGCGTCGACCCTCGCCACGACCACCTGGACCCAGAAGCCGGCGACACTCAGTCGCGCCGGAAGGGCGCCGAGGACGCGCACCTCGTCGGGATGGAGACCGATCTCCTCGCGGGCCTCGCGGAGCGCGCACTCGATGGGACTCTCGTCCCCGTCACGACGGCCCCCGGGGAACGACACCTGCCCCGGGTGGTGGCGTAGATCGTCGCGACGACGCGTGAAGACCAGCCAGTCCTCGTCGCCGCGCGTCAGCCAGGGAGCGAGCACGGCCGCGTCGCGGAGGCCTTCTCGACCTTCCCAGCACTGGATGGGGGGGTCGAGAACGTCACGCAGCAGGTCGTCGTCGGCGCGGCCACCGCGACCTTCCCGGCTCACGATCCCCTGACCTCGAGCAGCACGGCCTTCAGGTAGCGCGTCTCCGGGCACTCGAGGGCCACCGGATGATCCGGTCCCGCACCCCTGACCTCGAGGACCCGGACGTCGCGGCGTGCCTGACTCGCCGCGTCGCGGAGCGTCGCGAGGAACGCTCCCTCCGAGACGGCGCCGGAGCACGAGCAGGTCAGGATCAGAGAGCCCGGCGCGCTGGCCTGGAACGCCAGTCGGTTGAAGTCCCGGTAGCGCACGAGGCCAGCCTCGACCTCGCCCTTGCCGGTCGCCCACTTCGGGGGATCGAGAACCAAGAGGTCGAAGCGGCCAGTCCTGACGTCGCGCAGCGCGTCGAAGGCGTCGCCGTGCTCGACGTGGATCTGCTGCCGGTTCGCGCGCGCGTTCCCCGCTGCGATCGCCACCACCTCCTCGTCGAGGTCCATCGCGACGACCTCTCTCGCTCCGCCCCGCGCCGCGTTGATCGCGAAACCGCCGGCGTTGCAGCACAGGTCGAGGACCCGGCGTCCCTTCGCGAGCCGACGGATCAGTTGGCGCGCATCGCGCTGGTCGGCGAAGAAGCCCGTCTTGTGGCCCTGCCCGGCGCGCACCGCGTAGCGGACCTCGTGCTCCTCGACCTCGACGTCGACCCGCCCCGGGGCAGGAACGCGCTCCATGCCCTCGCGCTGCCGCGCGGTCTCGTCGACGGTCAGCACCAGCTTGGCGTTCGGCCAACGCTCGAGCAGTCTCTCGCCGATCTTCTCGATCCGCTGCTGGACGCAGAGCGAGAAGACCTGTGCGACCACCGCATCGCCGAGCCGGTCGAGGATCAGTCCGGGGAACCCATCTCCCTCGCCGTGGACCAGCCGGTAGCCGTTGGTGCGATCGGGGAGTCGGAGCACGTCATCACGCAGTGCGATCGCCTCGTCGAGCCGTTCGAGGAGGAACGCGTTCGGGTCCTCGACGTCGGCGCGCGCCAGCATCCGCAGCGCCAGGTCGGTGCGGTTGTTGTAGAAGCCGACCCCGACGAACCGCCTCTCCCGATCGATCACGCGGACCGCCGAACCGGCAGGGATCGGCCGCTCGGGGCGCCGCACCATCTTGCGATAGAACCAGGGATGTCGGCCCTGGACCCGGATCTTCAGTGCGACTTCGGGGAGCACGGCCGCGAACTTAGGGCACGGCCGCTCCGAGCTACAGCGCCTGCATGCGCGTGATCTCGCCTCGAGGTGCGAGAACCTCCATGCTGTCGCGCCGTGATGCAGCACCGACCGACCTCCTGCACGAGCCTGCTCCTGCTGGGGATGACCCTGTGTTCGTGCGGGGACTCCCGACGCACGGAGACGCTCGCGGACCTCGGCGGCTACGACGGCGACATCGAGGTCGTGATCCGGATCGGCGAACAGGAGCGGAAGCTCGCAGGGTCGCTCGTCTTCGACAGGGCAGCCGGGAGGCTGCGGTTCGAGGGAACGGTCGACGGTCGGCCGCTGACCCTGGTGCGCGAGGGGGAGCGACCGCCGATGAGCGTGGACGCTTCGGGCGCCGAAGTTCCGCTCGGACTCCAGGAGGAGGGAGCAGCGGCTCTCCTCCTCGCGCTGATGCATGCGGAACCGGACCGTGACGCGATCGTCGAGAGCCGCGGCGACGGATACCGGGTCACCTCGGGCAGCCAGGTCATCGACGTCACCTGGCGCGCGCGTCACGCCGAAGACCGCTGAACGGACGACCCGGACCGGAACCGGCCCGCGGTCTTCGGACTTCTCGCGGCGCACCGGCCTCGAGGTATCGGAGGGGCACGGGTCCCGGTTCGGGATCGCGTGCATAGGCCCGTTGGCATCGATGCACGCGGCGGCTCACCCCATTTCGGCGCTGGTCGCTCCGACCGAACGGGAACGCCCGGGGTAGACTCGCGCGTGAGCACCACAGGGGGGAGTGGTCCGGCCGCCGAGCCGGTTCCTGCATGGGCCGTTGCCGGCCCGAGAGCCTACGCCGGTCCGGACCGTCGCCAGCGCCCGACGCCCGCGCTGTCGCGCTACACGTTCTTCGGCGGGCGTCGCCGCTCGGGTGGTCGTCGTGCGCACGAGAACGACGAGGCGTTCGTCGACGTCCACGGACCCGGGCTGTTCCTCGTCGTACTGGCGGTGATCGCGCTCAACTTCCTCGACGCGTGGTTCACGATGTACTTCCTGTCGCTCGGCGGGGAGGAGCTGAACCCGGTGATGGACGCGGTGATCCGCGAGGGAACGCTTCCGTTCGTGCTCGCGAAGAGCGTCGGGATCGGGGTCTGTGTCGCCGTCCTGACGATCGCGAAGAACTTCCGCTTCGCGAGGCTCGGACTCGCGCTGGTCCTGGTGGGCTACGCGCTGCTGTTCGGCTGGCACATGTGGCTGTACGCGCACGTGGGCTGAGAACCCCCGCACAGCCGACTCGCGACCAGCTCCGGGCCGCTCGCTAAGCTCGCCCGCGTGTGTGGGATCCTCGGCGCCCAGAAGACCCTCTGTCCCGACCGGCGTCAGGCCGAGGCCGCGCTCGACGCGCTGCGCTGGCGAGGTCGTGATGCCCTGCGCCTCCTCGATGCGGGTGCGTTCTGGATGGGCGTGGCGAGGCTACGGATCTCCGATCTCGGCGCGGATCAGCCGATCGTCTGCCCGCGGACCGAGCGCGTCGCGGCGCTGAACGGGGCGCTGACTTCGGCGCAGTCCGCGTGGCCCCGCTACCGCGGCAAGAGCCGAACGCGGAACGATGCGGAGCTTCTGCTGCTGACGCTCGAGGAGCAGGGAGCAGCTGGCTTGGCAGGCTTCACCGGCCCCTACGCGTTCGCGATCGCAGACCCGCAGACGGGAGAGATCTGGCTCGGTCGCGATCCCGAGGGGGAGAAGCCGCTCTGGGTGCTCACGGACGACCGGGGGGCGATCCATGCTTTCGCGTCCACGCGCTCGGCGCTCCGGATCGTCGCGGGAAACCTGGGCGACGCATGGGAGGGCCCTGGCCCGGAGGCCATCGCGCGGACCCTCCGGTTCGGGCTCGTCCTCGAGGAGGACTGGGCTTTCCGCTGCCGTGGGTTCACGGCGACGCTCCTGCCGCCGGGCATCTGGCACGCGCGTGCCGGTCGTGCACCGACCGCGGTGGACCACGCCGCCCGCGACACGAGCTTCCACGGAGGAGACCTGGAGACCGCGCTACGCCGCGCGGCGGCGCGGTGCGCGACGGCCGAGGTCCCGGTCGGGCTCGCGCTCTCGGGCGGGATCGACAGCGCATGCCTCGCGGCATGCCTGTCGGATCGGGCGAACGACGACGCACCGGATGGACGCCTCCCGACCGCCTACCACGCGCGCGGCTCCCGGGAGGATGACGGCGAGACGCAGCGCGCCCGTGCGGTCGCGGCTCGGTTCGGCTTCCGGCTCGTCGAGATCGAGGTCGATGTGGATGCGTTCGACGCGCTGCCCGATCTCGTCCGCGCGCATGGCATGCCTCTGCCGGACCCGTCCGTGGTCGCCGTCCATGCTCTCGCCCGGCGCGTCGCTGCGGACGGCACGCGCGTGCTGCTGTCCGGCGAGGGGGCGGACGAGCTCCTGCTCGGCTACCCGCGACACCGCGCTGCCGCGCGATTGCCCGGCCTGCGGCTTCCCCTGCCCGGGCCGCGGCTCTCGATGCGCCGGCATGCGCGGGCGTGGCGAGCGCTGACATCGCGCCCCGCCTACGACGCGCTCCTCGAAGTCGCGCCCCCCGGCTTCGTCGACGCGGTGTCGAACGCCCGCCACGCCGTGGGGATCACGAACACCGTCGCCAGAGGCGCGCCCACGTGCCTCGAGGCAGCGAGGCGGGTCGACCGGATCGCCTATCTCCGAGGCGACCTGCTTCCCAAGCTCGACGTCGCGACGCTCGCGGCAGGGGTCGAGGGGCGATGTCCGTTCCTGGATCCCGAGGTCACTGGTTCGGTCGAAGCCTGCGAACCCGACGGGCGACGCATCCTCGGCAAGCGACCGCTCCGGGACAGCTTCGCCGCGCGCTTGCCCGACGGGCACTTCGATCAGCCGAAGCGAGGGTTCGCGTCCCCGGTCGATCGCGCGCTGCGTGGAGACGGTGTGCTCGTCCAGGTTCTCACCGAGGAACGCACGCTGGCGAGGGACCACGTCAAGCGGGATGGTGTGCGGCGGATGCTCGACCTCCACCGCAGCGGCCAAATGGACCTCGGCCACCCGCTCTACGTCCTCGTGGCGCTGGAGCTCGCGCTCCGTGCGTTCGAGGCGACCGGCGCCCCGACGGAGAGCGCGGAATGAGGGTGGCGCGGCTCCTGACCCGCCCGAATCTGGGCGGACCGACGCGGCAGGCGGTCGCGCTCTGGCATGCGCACCGCGCTCAGGGCGTCGAGACGCTGCTGCTCTGCGGCACGTGCGGACCGGACGAGCCCGCGGTCGATCTCGAGGCGGCCGGCATTCCGCGGGTCGATCTGCGCTCCTGTCGCCAGGGAGCCGTCGGCTTCGTCGAGGTGCCCGGCCTCGCACGGCGGGTGTCACCGTTCCAGGACGTGACCGCGATCCGCAACGTACGTCGCTCGTTGGATGCCTGGTCTCCGGACGTCGTCCACACGCACACCAGCAAGGCCGGCGTCGTCGGCTGTCTCGCGGCGCGCGCCCCGGTCGTCCACACGTTCCACGGCCTCGTCGTCCGCGACTACGCGGGCCGCTTCGGCTCCTCTCTCGCCAGGCAGGCGGAGCGATGGGTCGGCAGACGCCGCAGCGCCAGTCTCGCAGTCAGCGCCTCCTGTCGGGATGAGCTCGCGGCGCTCGGGATCGCCAGCGGCGCCGAGGTGGTGCTGCCGGCGGTCTCGACCGCGACGATCCGCGCGACGGATGCCGACACCCTGCCCGGACGCAGGCCGGGTGCACTGGCGCTGGGCTTCGTCGGGCGGCTGGTTCCGATCAAGCGCCCCGAGTGGTTCGTGGACGTCGCCTCTGCGTTCCCGGAGGTGGATGCCTACGTCGTCGGAGCAGGACCGCTCGAGAGGGCGCTGACCCAGGTCGCCCCGCCGAACCTGCACTTCCTCGGTCCGCGCGAGAACGTGCGCCCGGTGCTCGACGCGCTCGACGCCCTCGTGCTGCCGAGCCGTCGCGAGGGCTTCCCGGTCGTCGCGGTGGAGGCAGCGGCGAGCGGCGTGCCGACGATCGGTTTCGCCGTGCCGGGTCTGACCGATCTCGCCGCGTACGACGGCGTCGCGAGGCTGGCGCCCGCGGAGGCGGGCTTCGACGGACTCGCGGACGCCGTGCGACGCCACCTCGAAGCCCCGACCCGCGCCGGGGCAGGCGCGGCTCGACTCGTCGCCGACTGTGACCCGGTCCGGATCGCCGAGCGGCTGACCGCGATCTACGCGCGCTGTGTGCCGAGTGCCGCGCTGTCGGGGGCGCGATGAGCGGCGATCCCGAGGACTTCCGTGAGCCGCACCTCAGGCGCGCCGACTTCGTGGGCGCGTTCGGACTCCTCCAGCGGGACGAGCGGATCCTGATGGTGCAGAACCGACGCATCGTCGGTGGCCTGGAGGTGCTGACCTGGGACCTGCCCGGCGGACAGGTCGAGCCCGGTGAGCTCCTCGAGGAAGCGCTCGTGCGCGAGCTCGGCGAGGAGATCGGCATCGAACCGGCAGGGGACAGCCGGTTCCTGTTCTTCCAGGAAGGGGAGAAGCGGCGCTGTGGTCGGCGCGAATACGCGTGGCGCTCGTTCTTCTTCGCCGTCGACGCGTGGCGCGGGGAGCCGGCGGCCTGCGCCGAGATCCTCGACGTGCGCTGGTTCGGTCGGGACGAGCTCGAGGAAGCCCTGCGGGCGCCCTACCACGACAGCTTCCTGACGTGGCTCCGGCACGGGGGCTCGTCGTTCCATTCGATCTGGGACGACGCTGCGGGCTCCTGACGGGGCCCCGGCGCGGTCAGCGTGCGGCCGTCGGGGCGTCTCTGCGCACCCGTCGGGGCGGTGCGCCCCACCAAGGATGGATGTTGCTCGAAGCTGCTCTGGTCGGCGTCCAGACCCTGCTCACCTTCTCGGTGGACGGCGGCGACGACCCCGTTCGTTTCGGATGGAAGGTCCCGGTCGCAGCCCTCCAACAAGGCATCCGCCTCGTCGGTGACCCCGGCGCAGCCATGCAGTGGCGCTTGCTCCAGGAGGTGCCGGGGTGGGACGGAAAGGCGCTCTGGATCGTGGTCGAGGTCTGCGGGCACGACGGGCCCGGGCGCCTGCTGCTGGGGGGGGCGGGTCCGATCCCGGGGGGCGTGTCCGGAGCGGTCTGCTCGCGCGAGACGACCCTGCTCACGTCCGAGGACGGGAGCGAACGGGTCGAAGTCGACACCTGGGCCGATGGAACGGTCGATCGTCGCGTCCTCAGCACCGTGCTCGAGGATGGGCGGGGACCGGTTCGCCGCTTCGAGGATGGCGGGAGCGTGCTGGCGCGCCGGTCACGCGTCCGCATCTCCGGCGCCGAGTGGCGCCGTGTCGGACTGCTGCCGCGGGCGGACGGCACCGGCCGAACCCACCGGCGGGCGCTCATCGACGCGGTGACGCGACTCGGGGTCGATCCCGAAGATCCGTTCCCGGGCGACTTCGTGCGCGGCGGGGACGGGGAGACCGTCACCAATCTGGAGTTCGACACGACGCTCGGGCTGCTGCGTCTCGCGCTCTGCGAGTCGGATCCCGGCTGCCTGTCGCGGGCCTTCGCCGCGGCACGCCACGCCGTGGACGTCGACATCGACGCGACGAGCGGCCTGCCGTTCCGGCACGGGCCGGGGCACCGCGTCGCGCGCCCCGAGCCAGGACACGTGTGGACGACCGGGCTCCTGCTGACGGGTGCCGTGTTCGGGGAGCGGGAGATCTTCGACGCCGGCCTCGGGATCGCACGCGCGCTGGCTGCCCGCGTCACGACGCCGGAGCCGGAGGTCGGCCCGCGCGATCGCCTCCGGGACGAGGCGTGGCCGCTGCACGAGCTGGAGCGGACGCTCCTGGAGATCGACCTGCCGCCGCTCCGTCGCGGAGCGGATGCGGTCGCCGACCGGATCCTGGGGCGCTTCGACCCGGTGTTCCGCTGCCTGCGCTACGGCGAGGGCGAGACGCGCGCAGGGCGCACCTACCGCGACCGGCTGTGGCTGTCGCTGGGCATCGCCGTCCCCGCGCTCAGCCTGCGCGCGGCGCGCAGCGGCGACCCCCGCGCAGCGGAGGTCGTGGACACGGTCCGCCAGCTGGCGGCCGAACTGCTGGGCTCCGGCGAGCCGGGTGTCCCGGTGTCGGTCACACTCGCCGACGGCCGCGTCGTGTCCGCGACGCGGTCATCCGGGATCGCCGAGGGCTACCTCCTCCTCGAAGGACTGACCCCGGCGGCACTCCGCGACGCACTGCGCCGAAGAGGCATCTCGTCCGCGTTGGACGGCGCGCTGGACCCGCGCCACGACGATCTGGCGACCCGCTTCTCGATAGCCGCGCGCTGCGAGTGGGTGTTCCGCTGAACCTCGGGCCACCGGCTCGACTTCCGGGTCCCGATCACAGGCGCTTGACGTCGAGCTCGCCTTCGAGCGACTGGTCACCGCGGAGCACGATGATGCGGAGCTTGCGGCCGGAGGCGTCGCGTGCGCGGTCCGCGAGGTCCTCGATCGAACGGAACGCGAGCGGACGATTCCCGAAGAAGTCGCGCACGCTCGTGCCGAGCAGGAGGTCTCCGACCTCGCAGCCGAGTTCGGCCGAAGGCGAGTCGGGAACGACGCCGCGGACACGGATGGCCAGCGGCAGCAGGGGCACCCGGGACCGTCCCATCCCCGCGTAGAACGCCCGCGTCGCCCGCTGCAGGAGCTCCGAGTCGTCGTCCGGCTGGACGACCTCGACGAGAAGCCCGGTCCGGAGCGCGAGGTCGCGCTCGACGCCACTCATCGCCATCGCCTCGAGCCGGACCCGCTGTCCGCCCCGCTCGATGACGAGCGGCATGGGACGCCCCGCGCGCCCGCCCGAGACCGCGCGGGTGAAATCCAGCTTGGTCCGGACCTCCTGGCCCAGCACCTGGCGAACCCGGTCACCGGGTCGGATACCGGCCCGTGCCGCGGGACCGAAGGGCACCAACTCGGCGACGAGTGCGCCCTCGTCTCCGTCCTCGACCGTGAGGCCGATCCAGACGTTGGTCAGATTGTCCGAGGACAGCAGCACGCTCTCGAAGACCTGCTTCACCGTGTCCACGGGAATCGCGAAGCCGATGTTCTCCGCATCGCTGGCCATCGCGTTGTTGATCCCGATCAGCTTGCCTGTGATGTCCAGGAGCGCTCCGCCGCTGTTGCCGCGGTTGATCGCCGCATCGGTCTGCAGCAGGCCGTCGTAGGCCCGGACCTGACCGTCGGGCGCGCGGACCGTGATCTGTCGATCCTCAGCCGACAGAACCCCGACGGTCACGGTGTTCGCATGGCCCTGGGGATTGCCGATCGCGATCACCGTCTCGCCGATCATCAGCGAATCCGAACGCCCGGCCTGGGCGGCCTGCACGGTCTGCCCGCCGAGCTCGAGCTGCAGGAGCGCGAGGTCGTTCTCCGGAGAGTAGGACAGGATCGTCGCGTCGAAGTGCCGTTCGTCCCGGAGTCTCGCCTGGAGACGGAGGCGGCTCGGCGCAGAGACCGCTGGCGCGACGACGTGCCAGTTGGTGATCACGAGGCCGCTCGTGTCGATGACGACTCCCGAGCCCTGGCCCTCGACCGCGCGGCGTGGATCGCTCCGCGCGGAGTCGAGCACGTAGATCGAGACGACCGAGTCCGCTGCACGTCCCACCGCACGCACGACGGGGGTCGTCCGGAGGTCCAGCTCGGCGGGGTCCGGAGCGAGTCCTTCCAGCAACGTCGGCGGCGCGAGACCCTGCGAGCGGAGGTCGGCGGACGCCGACCACGGGATCAGGACTGCGGCCAACGCCGCCCCGGTTCGGATGGTCTGGATCACAGGCAGCCTCGACGCACGCGGAAAGGGATTGCTCCCGCAGGCGCAGATCGTCCAACGGGACGGCTGTGGATGCGAGGTTTCGGCTGCGCCGGCCGCGTCGCTACATTGCCCGGGATGCGCCGACCGTTCGTCCACCGGGAAACGCTTCGCTGGAACGACGCCGACCTCCAGGGAGTCGTCAACAACGCCGTCTACATGACCGTCGTCGAGCAGGCGCGGTTCGCCTACTTCGGAAGCCTCGGACTGCTGCGGGGCACGTCGTTCCCGTTCCTGCTCGGGACCTCGACGATCCGCTTCGTGCGTCCCGCTCGGCCGGGCATGGTGGTCGATGTCGAAGCCAGGGTCGTCCGGCTCGGCACGAAGAGCTTCGACATGACCTACGGGATCTCCCACGACGGCATCACGCTCGCCGAGGCCCGGGCAACCCTGGTCTGGGTGGACGAGGCCCACCGCAGCATTCCGATTCCCGCGGACGCGCGGCGCACCTTCGCCGAGCACGAAGATCTGCAGGACGGCTGATGCGCGTCGGGTTCGGGGGCGTGGACGCGCACCCGAACCCGACGCGCCGACCTTCAGCGGCGTTCGGCGGCCGCCGGAACCGGGGTCGGGTCGGCGGTCTGCGCGTCGGCTTCGGCGCGGAGCCGTGCCACGGCCGCCTCGAGCTGGCGGTCGCCGGACGCAGGATCGTTCCACAGGGCCTCGTCCGGCATCGCGCCATTGAGCTCCATGTCCTTCCCCGTGCCCAGCACGTACCAGCCGCGCGTGGGCATCCGGACCGTGCTGCCGTCGAGCAGCGTGGCGCTGCCGGTCGAGATCACGCCGCCCGCGGTCCGCATCCCGACGACCGGGCCCCGCCCCAACGTGCGGATCGCGTGGGCGAGGATCTCCGCGTTCGAGAACGAGTGCTCGTTGCACATCAGGACGATCGGCTTCTGCCACGACGCGTAGACCTTCCGGTCCTGCGGGTAGCCGGTCCCGGACGAGCGGGTGACCGTGATCGCGTGGCGCGGCTGCGTCAGCGCCGTGAGAACGTGGTCGGTCGTGCTGCCGCCGCCGTTGAACCGGACGTCGATCACGATGCCGTCCTTGCCGTAGCCCGCGAAGTGGAGGTCCTCCTCCATCTGGCGGAAGCTCGGCATGTTCATGCCCTGGATGTGCAGGTATCCGAGGCGACCGTCGGAAAGCTCCTCGACGCGGGCGCGATTGGCAGCGACCCACTCGTCGTAGAGCAGACCGCGCACCGAGGCGACCGGGCGGATCGAGACCTCTCGCGCCTCG
>JAQCBR010000027.1 GCA_027621295.1 Planctomycetota bacterium | reverse complement strand
CGGCGGTCGCGGTGGTCCGCCGCGACCCGGCACCGCCGGCCCGAACCCGCCGAGCGCGCAGCCTGCTCCCGCCGCCCCGCAGGAGGGCGGCGACAAGCCAGCCGAGGCCAAGGACGAGGACAAGGCCCCCGAGCGCCCGAAGTTCCCGGCGGAGCCGGCGGCCGAACCGGCCAAGGACGCGCTGATCGCCGTCCGTGACGGCGAACTCGCGTTCTTCGTCGAGGCGCACCGCCGCGACGAGATCGAGCGCGCCGTCGAGATCGCCCGCGAACACGGCATCGAGCGCGTCGCGATCGAACTCGCCACAGGCGCGGCCGACGCGATCGACACGCTGGCCGACGCCGGGCTCACGGTGATCCTGACGACCGCGCTGTCGGTCGAGGACGCCGGGCAGACCGGCGCCCGCTTCGCGCCCGAGGGCATGGAGACCGAGAGCGTCGCCGCCCACCTCGCAGCGCGCTCGATGCCGTTCGCGCTGGCATCCGGCTCGAACAAGCGCGGCCGCTTCCTCCCGGCGATCGTCGCCGAGGCGATCGGCCAGGGCGTCCCCGAAGACGTCGCCGTCCGCGCGATCACGCTGACCCCGGCCGAGGTGCTCGGCGTCGCCGACCGCGTCGGTTCGATCGAGCCCCGCAAGCTCGCCGACCTCGTCATCACCTCTGCCCCGCTCGGCTCGAGCGACGCGCGCGTGCTGCGCGTCCTCTCCTCCGGCGTTTCCCTGAAGGAGTAGGCCCCGACCGATGCAACGAATCCTCCTCTCCCTGACGTGCGCGACCCTCGGGTTCGCCGGCACGCTCGCAGCGCAGGGCGCCGACGGCTCGTCCGTGCTGATCCGCGCGGGCAACCTCGTGGTCGCGCCGAACGAGTGGCTCAGCGGCGCTGACGCGCGCATCCTGATCCGCGACGGCAAGGTCGCCGGCATCGGCGCGTCGATCCCGGCCGAGGCCGCCAGGCGTGCGCGGCAGATCAACTGGGAGCACGCGACCGTGGCTCCGGGCCTCGTCGCCGTGCACGACCTGCTCGACCAGGGCGCCGACCTCGGCGAGTCGATCGACGCGTTCACGCCGTCGCTCGTCACCGCGGATGCGTTCGACCCGTTCGGTGAAGAACTCGCCGGCCGTCCGCGGACCGGCATCACCGCCGTCGCGCTCGCGCCGACCTCGGACAACACATTCGGCGGCATCGCGTCCGTCGTGCAGCCGGGGACGACGGCGATGGGCGGCCAGGTGCTGCCCGGCCTCGGCTACCTGAAGCTCGCGCTGGTGCGCGAGTCGCTGAAGAACGACCGCTTCCCGACGTCGCGCATGGGCGCGGCCGACCTGATCCGGTCGGCTTTCCGCGACGCTCAGCGTCCGCTCGGCCCGAACGGCGAGGGGCTGAGCGTCGTCCGCGGCGCTCTCGAGGGCGGGACGCCGATCGCGATCCACGCGCGCACCCACGCCGAGCTGACGACTGCCCTCGACCTCGCCGCCGAGTTCGAGATCACGCCGATCCTGCTCGAGGTCCAGGAGATCGAGGACAAGACGCTGGAGCGCCTGCGCGGCAGTGGCGTGTCCTTGGCCCTCGCTCCGCTCGGCTACGGCTCGACGGAAGAGCAGCTCGAGATGCCTGCGCGCCTCGGCGCGGCGGGCGTGCGCTTCTCGTTCCTCGCGACGCGCGGCACCGACCTGCGCCGCGCGGCGGCGCTCGCGATCCAGCACGGCCTCGACCGCGCGAAGGCGCTGGCCGCGATCACCCAGATCCCGGCCGAGCAGATCGGCGCGGGAGACCGCATCGGCACGCTCCGCGTCGGACGCAACGCCGACTTCGTCGTGATGAACGGCGACCCCGTCGACCTGTCGTCGAGCCTGATCCAGGTGTGGATCGGCGGCGAGCCGGTCCACGTCTCCGCACAGCACGGCCAGGACACCCCGGAGGCCGCCCGATGAAGAGCACGTTCCTCGCAGCGCCGATCGCGCTCGCTCTCGCAGCCGGACTCGCGGCGCAGGACCGCGTGACGGTCTTCCGTGGCGCCCAGGTCCACCCGATCTCCGCGGCGCCGATCCAGAACGGCGTCGTGGTGGTCGCCGGCGGCCGCATCGTCGCGGTCGGCGGCGCCGACACGAAGGTTCCCGAAGGCGCACAGGTCGTCGACTGCACCGGCAAGTTCCTGACCCCCGGCCTCGTCGACGCGGGCACGACGCTCGGCGTCGCGGGCCAGGACCTGAACGAGCAGGGCGAAGAGGTCACCCCGCACCTCCGCGTGATCGACGCGCTCGACCCGACCGACCCGCGCCTGTCGCGCGCACGCCGCGGCGGCGTGACGACCGTCCAGGTCAACCCCGGCAACCGCAACGTGGTCGGAGGACTCGGCGCTGTGATCAAGACGGCCGGTGACACGGTCGCCGAGATGCTCGTCCAGGACGAGTCGGGCCTGCGCCTGACGATGGGTAGCGAGCCGTCGAGCGGCAACCGCGCGATCCGCGGCGGCACTCCGGTCGGCATCTACTACCGCCGTCCCACCACCCGCATGGGCGTGGTCTGGGAGGCCCGCAAGGCGTTCTACGACGCGATCGCCTACCAGGACCAGAAGACGGTCCCCGAGGGCGACCCCGAGATGACGGGCTTCGACCCGGGCATGGAGGTCCTGGTCCGCGCGCTGCGCGGCGAGGTGACGGTGCGCACGACCGCCCGCGCCGAGCAGGACATCCGCACCGCGATCCGCCTCGCCGAGGAGTTCGGCTACAAGACGATGGTCGAGGAAGCGACCGAAGCCTGGCGCGTGGTCGACGACCTCGCAGCTGCGGGCATCCCGGTCCTCGTCGCCGCGCCGAGCCGTAGCGATGCGCCCGAGGGCGCCGACGTCCGCTACCACACGCTGAACCTGCTCGCGAAGAAGGACGTGCCCTTCGCGATCTGCACCGGCGCCGACGAAGGCTCGCTCGGCCTCGCCAACGAGGCGATGTTCGCGGTGCGCCACGGCCTCCCGCACGACCGCGCGCTCCGCGCCGTCACTCTCGACGCCGCTCGGATGATCGGCGTCGAGGACCGTGTCGGCTCGCTCGCACCCGGGCTCGAGGCCGACCTCGTGATCTGGTCCGGCGACCCGCTGTCGCCGACTTCCACCGCCGAGGCGGTCTACATCCGCGGACAGGAGGTCACGCCGTGATCCCCCGCTCCACCGCCCCGCTCACCACCCGCATTCCCAACCGTTCCTCCCAACCGTCGATGATGACCCGCTTCACCCGACCGCTCGCGCTCGCCGTCACGGCCCTCGTGGCCCCCGTCGCCGCACAGGACCTCGTGGCGGTCCGCGCCGGCAAGGTCCTGACCGGAACCGGTGCGACGATGGAGAACGCCGTCGTGCTGATCGAGAACGGCCGCATCACCGCGGTCGGCTCGGACATCGAGGTTCCCTGGAACGCCAAGGTCATCGACGCGACCGGCAAGATCGTTGCGCCGACCTACGTGCTCGCCCACACCCCGGGCGGCCTGAGCGGCGGGAACGAGATGATGCAGAACGTCCCGTTCCTGACGGTGCAGGACTCCATCGACCCGTCGTCGCTGTTCTTCGAGGAGGCGCTGCGCAACGGCATCGGCACCGCACACGTGATCCCGGGCAACGCGACGCTGATCGGCGGCCAGGGCATGGTCGTCCGCCCGTTCGGCAAGACCGTCGAGGACATGACGGTCGTCGACCGCGGCGGCATCAAGCTGTCGCTGGCCTCGGGCCGAGGCGGGAGCCGGATGGCGCAGATGCGGAAGCTCCGCAACGCGCTCGACGAAGCCGTCCGCCTGCGCGCCGACCTCGCCCGCAAGAAGGAGGAGTTCGACGCCGAGAAGGCCGCCGGAGCGATCGCCGAGGACAAGGACTTCGAGGAGAAGGCCGACAAGACCAAGCAGCCGGTCATCGACCTCGTCGAGCAGAAGATCACCGGCTTCCTCTACGTGCCCAGCGCCGCAGAGGTCCCGGAGGTCGCGCGCATGGTCGAGAAGTACGGGGTGCGCCTCGTGCTGGTGCTCGGCCCCCGCTGCTACAAGGCCGCCGACCAGCTCCGCGAGCTGAACCTGCCGATCGTCCTCGACGAGAACGCGATCGAGTACACCGAGCGTGACCCGGAGACCGGCGAGGAGACCGTCGTCTGCCAGGCCAAGATCCTCGCCGACGCGGGCATCGAGTTCGCGATCGGGGTGTCCGAGAGCGGCCGCTCCGCCGAGCGCTACCCATGGTGGCAGATGGCGACGATGGTCCGCCACGGCGTCGATCCGGCAACCGCTATGCGCGCGCTGACGACCGTGCCGGCCCGCATCCTCGGCGTCGACGCCGAGTTCGGCTCGATCGAGGTCGGCAAGGTCGCCAACCTCCAGGTGCTGACCGGCTCGCCGCTGGCCGCGACGACCTGGGTCGAGACCGTGCTGCTCGAGGGCGAAGTCGCCTACGAGCGCTCCAAGGACCAGCGTCTGCAGCTGCTGTTCGGCGGCTCGGAAGGGGAGAAGTGATCGAACCGATGCGCACCCTCACCCTGACTGCCGCTCTGGCCTTCTCGACCGCACCCGCGGTCGGCGAACCGGAACCCACGCGCGGCCCCGGAGATCTCGCCGTTCGTTGCGGCACGCTGTACGTCACGCCGACCCGCGTCGTGAAGGACGGCTGGCTGGTGATCCGCGACGGCCGCGTCGCATCGATCAGCACCAACGCGCCGACCGATCAGGACCTGACGATCGTCGACGCGTCGGACAAGACCGTGATGGCGGGTCTCGTCGCCGCCGACAGCGACCTGTCCGGCCACGGGGACGACAACTACAACGTCACGCCCGACTTCGTCGCGCTCGACGGCTTCGACTTCCTGCGGGAGTACAACAGCGCGCTGTCCGGCGGCGTGACCACCGTCTACCTCGCACCGGGGCGGAACCGCCTCGTGCCGGGGCAGGGCTCGGTCGTGAAGCTCGCCGGTGATGACCTCGTCCAGCGCGTGCTCGCGGAAGCTGCCGCGCTGCGCGTGACCCTCGGCGAGGCGAGCACGCAGGCGCCGCCGATCTTCGAGCCGACGATCTTCCCGACCGCGGACGACCCGCTCGAGCCCGCGCAGCGCCAGTACCCGTCTGCGCGGATCTCGCAGCTCGCGACGCTGCGCGAGCTGTTCGCCGAGGCTGCCGCAGCCGGCGAGAACGCCGCCCCGACCGGCCCCGCGCCGATCGAGGAGCGCTACGCGCTCGAACCGCTGCGCCAGGTGCAGCTCGGCTCGCTGCCGCTGCGCATCGCCGCACGCGGCGCCGCCGACGTCCGGCGCGCGATCCAGTTCGGCAAGGAGCTCGGGCTCGTCCCGGTGCTCGAGAACCCCGCCGACGTCGACCGGGTCGCCCCCTGGCTCGGCGACGTGCCGGTCGTCTTCCGCGCGCCGGTCCGCCTGAGCGCGAGCAACCCTGGCGGCGGCAACCGCGCCGAGAAGGCGCCGACCGACCGTCCCGAGAACGCAGGCATCGCCGCCAAGGCCGGTGCCCGCGTCGCGCTCGCGCCCGGTCGCACCGCCGACCTGCCGGACATGCTGATGCTCGCCGGCATCGCCGTCCGCTACGGCATGGACCCGAGCGCGGCCCTCGCTGCGGTCACGAGCACCGCCGCCGATGTCCTCGGCGTCGGCGATCGCGTCGGCACGCTCGAGGTCGGACGCGACGCGGACTTCCTCGTGCTCAGCGGCCCTCCGCTCGCGGTCGGCACCATGGTCGAGCAGACCTGGATCGACGGTCGCCCCGCGTACGAGCGCGAGACGGACGTCGACCTCCTCGCGATCCGCGCTCCGCGCATCCTCGTCGGCAACGGCGAGACGATCCGTGACGGCACGATCCTGATCGCCGACGGCAAGGTGCGCGGCATCGGCGCCGACCTCGCGATCCCCTACGGTGCGCGCGTCCTCGAGATCGACGGCGTCGTCACGCCGGGCTTCGTCGACGGCAACACGACGCTCGGCCTGTCGGGCGACGGCGTCGAGGTCCCGGGCGGCAGCGCCGACCAGAAGATCGCCGACGTCCTCGACCCGGCCGACCCGACGTTCGCCCCCGCGACCCGCGCCGGCGTCACGACGCTTCTCGTGTCGGGCGTCGACCAGGGACTCGTATCGGGCCGCGTGGCCGCGGTGAAGACGGCTGCCACGGACAACGCCTCGATGGTGGTCCGCGACATCGCGGGCGTCCGCTTCGTGTTCGACGCGATCGGACCCGACGCCGCCAAGCCGCTCGTCGCCGAGATCGAGAAGGGCAAGAAGTACATCGAGGCCTGGAAGGCCTACGAGAAGGCGCTCGCGGACTTCGAAGCCGGCAAGGCCACGAAGCCCGTGGAGGCCAAGCCCGAGCCCCAGGAAGAGGCGAAGCCGGACCCGATCACGGGGACCTGGGACTGCGAGATGGAGATCCCGCAGATGGGCCGCGCGCTCGGCATCAAGCTGGTGCTCAAGCTCGACGGCACGAAGGTCACCGGCACGGCGCAGCTGTCGTTCGGGGAGCGGGAGCTGCCCGAGGCACCGATCGAAGACGGCTCGTTCCAGAACGGTGAGCTGCGGGCAAAGCTGCAGTTCATGCAGAACCGGTCCGAGATGGTCGCGACGGTCTCGCAGGACTCCTTCGAGGGCACCGTCCAGGCGATGGGCCAGGAGGCGAAGATCACTGGCCGGCGCACGAAGGCTGGAGCCGCGAGCTCGTCCAAGAGCTCCAAGGCGAGCGACGACGACGACGGCCGCCCGAAGAAGCCCGCCGTCGACGAAGCGATGGAATCGATGCGCGCGCTGATCGAGAAGCGTGCCACCGCGGTCGTTCGCGTCCAGCGCGCCCCGGCCATCGAGGCCATCGCGAAGGCGATGGCCGAAGCGGACATCCGCTACGTGCTGCACGGCGCCGACGACCTCGTCGACACGCCGGACATGCTCGAGGCCCCGCACGTGATGCTCGGCCCTGACCTGGTTCGCCGCGAGGACGGCAAGATCGTCAACGCGCCGGCGCGCCTCGCCGACGCCGGCGCCGTGCTGTCGATCGTCACCGGCGACAACGCGGGCAGCCGCTACCTCGCCGAGCACGCGATGCACGCGATCCGCTACGGGATGGACCCGCAGGCGGCGCTGCACGCGCTGACGCTGGGCCCGGCCCAGATGTTCGGGATCGACGACCGCATCGGCAGCCTGGAGCGCGGCAAGGACGCGGACCTGGTGGTGTTCAGCGGCAGCCCGTTCGACCCGACCAGCCGGGTCCAACTCGTCGTTTGCAACGGCCGCGTGGTCTTCGACGCGCGGGAGGAGAAGAACTGATGGACCGCATCCTCACGCTGCGCCGCGCAACCTTCGCGGCGCTCGCTCTCGGCCTCGCGGCCTCCATCAACGACGCCTCCGCGCAGGAGCCGTCGATCGACATCTACTTCGGCCGCAAGCCGGCCGAGTACAAGGTCGCGATCACGGGCCCCGACCGCGTCGAGAGCCCGGCCTACGCGTTCCGGTTCGCGAAGATCATCCCGGTCAGCACGGCCCCGATCGACGACGGCATCGTGCTGACGCGCAACGGCAAGATCGTCGCGCTCGGCAAGGCCGGTGAGGTTGCGATCCCGCAGGGCTTCGAGCTCGTCGACATGAGCGAGCACTGGTGCGTGCCGGGTCTCGTCGACCTGCACTGCCACATCGCCGCCAAGGGATTCGACCTCAACGACACCGTCCACCAGACGAACCCGGAGATGCGGACCGTGGACCTCGTGACGATGGATCACGAGGACATGCGGAACGCGCTCGCCGGCGGCGTGACGACCGTCCTCTACATCCCGGGCTCCGGCTCGAACATGGGCGGTTTCGGCACTCTGACGAAGACCTGGGGCCGGACTCCGCAGGAGGCGCTGCTGCGCTTCCCGGGATGCCTGAAGATCGCCCAGGCCGGCAACCCCGAGCGCCGCTCGGGCGACCTCGGCATGACGCCGCTCGGCATGAACGCAGGACTGCGCGAGACGCTGCTCCGCGGCCAGGCCTACTACGAGGAGTGGGAGGCGTTCGATCGCGGTGAAGGCCCCAAGCCCGAGCTCCGCGCCGATCTCGAGTACCTGCGCGGCCTGTTCCGCCACGAGTACCCGATCGCCGTCCACACGCAGATCTACCAGGTCGTGCTGCAGACGATCCGCCAGCTCCGCAACGAGCTCGGGCTGTGGACCGTGATCGTGCACGGCACGTTCGACGCCTACCGGCTCAGCGAGTTCGCGCTCGAGTCCGGCGTGCCGATCTGCAACGGCCCTCGCCAGTACCACTTCGACCGCGGCTCCGGCTGGGGCTCGGGGTCGGGCATGGAAGGCGCGTTCGTCGGCACCGCGAACGGCTGGTACGCGGGCGGCATGCACGGCTTCGGCGAGACCCAGCGCGGCGTCGGCATCGACGGCATCGGCATCAACACCGACTCGCCGGTCGTCGCCCAGCACGAGCTGACGCTGCAGTGCGCGATGGCCGTCCGCCTCGGTCTGCCGGACGCGGTCGGCATCCGCGCGATCACGCTGAACCAGGCGCGCTTCGTCGGCGTCGCGGACCGCATCGGCTCGCTCGAGGTCGGCAAGGACGCCGACATGGGCATCTGGAGCGGCGACCCGATCGACCCGCGCAGCCACGTCGAGATGACGCTGGTCAACGGCAACATCGCCTACAAGCGCGACCCCCTGAAGCCGCGCTTCTGATCCACGCCCGACCGAGTCGCGCACGACCGAACCGCAGATGAGCCACGCCATGCAGCGCATCGCCCCAGGCCTCGCACGGACCCTCCGGGGCTCGTGTGCAGTCGGGCTCGCGCTCGTGGCGGGCTCGCTCAGCGGCCAGGAATCGCTGACCGCGAGCGCGCTCCGCGCGGCGCGGCCCGACGTCTACGCGGTCAGGGCGGCGCGCTTCCTGACCGTCGACGGCGCCCCCCTGGACGGCGGCACGATGCTCGTCGAGGGCAGCCGCATCCGCGCGATCGGCGCTGCGACCGACGTTGCCGTCCCCCCCGGCGTGCCGATCCTCGATCTCGGGGACCGCGTCGTCAGCCCCGGTTTCGTCGACCTCCACCACCACGTTTCCTCCGGCGGTGGAGACATCAACGACATGGTCACGCCGATCAACGCCGAGCTGCGGACGCTCGACGCGATCCGGCCGTCGTCGCGCGCGATCGCCGAGACGGTCGCCGGCGGCGTGACCACGACGCTGTTCATCCCTGGGTCGGGCACCAACATCTCCGGGTTCGGGGCTCTGCTGAAGATGAAGCCCGGCTCGGACCTGGATGCGATGGTCGTCCGCGAGCTCGGCGCGATGAAGGTCGCGCAGGGCTACAACCCCGAGCGGCGGAGCGGCGATCTCGGCGAGACCAGGATGGGCATGCACCACCTGCTGACCGAGGCGCTGATGCGCGGCCGGCAGTATGCGGCCGCGTGGCGGGCGTTCGCGGCCGGCGAGGGCGACAAGCCCGAACTCCAGGCCGACCTGGAACAGCTCCGTCGCGTGTTCGACCGCGAGGTGCCGGTCATCATCCACACCGCGGGCGCGCGCGACTGCGTGGCGACCGCGCGGATGTTCCAGGACGTGTTCCAGACCTGGATGATCCTGTCGCACGGCACGTTCGACGGGCACTGGGCCGCGAGTGCCCTCGCCGCACGCAACACGCCGGTGAACCTCGGCCCCCGGATGTACCAGCTCACCCGCGAGGGTCGCATGCAGGGCATCGCGGCCGGCTACTGGGACGCTGGCTGCAAGGACCTCTCGATCAACACCGACGCGCCGGTGATCGCCGCCGAGGAGCTGCAGCTCCAGGCCGCGATGGCCGTGCGCCTCGACCTGCCCTGGGACGCTGCGCTGCGCTCCCTGACCCTCGTTCCCGCCCGACAGATCGGGCTCGCGGATCGGGTCGGCTCGCTGACGCCGGGCAAGGACGCTGACTTCCAGGTGACACGGGGCGACCCGCTCGATCCCCGCCACCCCCCCGAGCTGGTCTTCATCGAAGGCCGGCTCGTCCATGTCCTCGGAGACGACAGATGACGAAGCGCTGCTTCCTCACCGCACTGGCGCTGTGCCTCAGCGTCCCTCTCGCGGCCCAGGCGCCGACTGCGTTCGTGCACGCCCGCATCCTGACGATGACGGACGCGGGCACGATCGAAGACGGGACGATCCTCGTGCGTGACGGCCGCATCGAAGCGGTCGGCGCCGACGTGAAGGTCCCGCCCGGTGCCCACGTGGTCGACGTCGCCGGAGGCACGGTGATGCCCGGCCTCGTCCACGCGTGGTCGAAGGCGGGACTCGGCGGAGGCGGAGGCGGCGCCGCGCCCTCGTTCCCGGGCGGACGCCGCGGCGGTCGCCCGACCCGCGTCCCGAGCGGCGGCGGAGGCGGTGGCAACGCCCAGGTCCAGGCGGCCCGCAAGATCGCGGACCAGATCTACGACCGACAGGACATCTTCGGTGAGCTGCTGCGCGCGGGCGTGACGACGCTGGTCGTCCACCCGGACGGCACCGGCTTCCCGGGTCAGGCCGCGGAACTCGCCCCGAACGTCGGGCCCGACGTCGCGCTGGCCGTCCGTGACGAGGCCTACGTGGTCGTGTCGCCCGCCCCCGGCCCGCGCGCGGGCAAGGCGATCAAGGACGCCCTCGACAAGGCGCAGAAGGCGCTCGAGGAGCGCAAGAAGCCGAAGGAAGAGCCGAAGCCCGAAGAGAAGCCGGCCGAAGGCGACAAGCCGGCCGAGCAGAAGCCCGAGGGCGAGGCCAAGCCCGCCGAGGGTGAGAAGAAGGAAGGCCCGGCTCCCGAGGGCAAGGAGGGCGAGAAGCCGAAGACCGAGGAGAAGCCCGCCGAGGCGCCGAAGCCCCAGGAGAAGAAGCCCGAGCCGCCGAAGGACCCGAACATCGAAGTCATCGCGGACGTGCTCGACGGCCAGCGCAGGGCCTTCCTGACGCTCGGTTCGGCGATGGACGTGCAGCACTACCGCTCGTTCGTCGGCGACGAGCCGATGAAGAGCGCGGCGGTCGTCGCCGAACGCCTCGACCCGCGGACCGGCCTGCTGTCCCTCGAGGCGGAGTGGCTGAAGAAGGCGGCGCCGATCGTGCTGACCCCGCCGGCGATGACCCAAGTGCCGAACACCCGCACGCTGGCCCACCCGATCAAGGACCTCGCTGACGCGGGCCTGCAGATCGGATTCCTCCTGCCCGACAGCGCCAACGGCGTGCGCTCGATGCGCTTCGACGTGATGGAACTGGTCCGCTGCGGCCTTCCCGCCGACGCGGCGCTCCGCGCGATGACCGTCGTCCCCGCGCAGGCGCTCGGCATCCAGGACAAGGTCGGTTCGATCGCCGAAGGCCGTCGCGCCGACCTGCTCGTGTTCACCGGAGACCCGCTCGACCCGGTCTCCGACCTTCGCTCGGTCTACCTCGCTGGCCACGAAGTGGAGTCGCACAACCCCCGATGATGATGCACCGCACTACCGTCCTCGCCGCGGCCCTCGCCGCACTGACGCTCGCCCCGGACGGCTCCGCCCAGCGGTTCGGCCGTCGCGGTCGACCGCCCGAGGCGCAGCCCCAGGCGGCGCCGCAGCCCGAGAAGCCGGCCGAGAACAAGAAGGTCGAGTCCTGGACCGTGATCCAGGGTGGCGACGTCCACGTCGGTGACGGCACCGTGCTGCGCCGCACGCACGTCGTCCTCGCCGACGACAAGATCCACGCGGTCGGCCAGGAGGTCGAGATCCCCGAGGGCGCGACGATCGTCGACGCCACCGGCAAGGTCGTCGCCCCGGGCTTCTGCCTGCCGATGGCCAGCGGCTTCGGCGCCCCCGGCGGCGGCTCCGATGTCCGCGAGGGTCTGAACCCCTTCGATCCGACGATCAAGATGGGGCTCGCGGCCGGCATCACGTCGTTCCTCTGGACGTCGGGCAGCGGTGCCGGCACGCCCGGCGGCAACAGCGCGGTCGTCAAGCTCGCCTACGGCGACCTGGACGGCATGGTCTGCGTCGAGAACACGACCGCGTCGATGCGCATGCCGCTGTCCGCCCAGGACCTGTCGAAGTTCCGCGACCTCGTCGAGCAGGCGCGGAAGCACCAGGACGCGGTCAAGGAAGCGGCCAGCAAGCCGGACACGAAGGCTCCGGCGGCGCCGAAGGGCACCGAGGAGATCCTCAAGGTGATGTCCGGCGAGAAGCGCCTGTGGATCGCGAGCGGAGGCGGCGGCTTCCGGTTCCCGGGCATGGGCGGCAGCGGATCCCGCGGCTTCGACCAGACGCAGATCCGGCAGGCGATGGAGATCGCCTCGCTGCTCGGCGTCGGCGTGGTCCTCGACCGCCCGATCGAAGCCTGGGCGATCGCCGACGAGGTCGCCGCGACCGGCTCGATGGCGGTCGTCTCACCGCGTCAGCGCGTCGAGAACGACGAGGCCGCTCCGGACACCACGGGCTCCAACATCGCGCAGAGCGCGATCCTCCACGCGGCGGGCGTCCCGGTCGCGGTGACGACCCCGAGCGGCCGCTTCGGCGGCAGCCCGTCGATCGGCACCGGCGGCATCATGGGCCAGGACCTCAACACGCCCCACGTCGACGCCGCGTTCGCGGTGCGAGGCGGGATGCCGAACCGCGCCGCGCTCCGGACCCTGACGCTGGACTCGGCGAAGATCGCCAACGCAGACCGCCGCGTCGGCTCGATCGAAGCGGGCAAGGACGCCGACATCTTGATTCTCGACGGCGACCCCCTGCACTATAAGACCTTTGTGGAGACGGCACTTGTGAACGGCAAGGTGGTCTACCGCAAGGACGACGAGCCCTTCTACCGACACATCCGCCGCTGACCCGCTGAGCGGGTCGACCCGGGACGGCCGAGCCGCCCGAAGCCCATCTGAACCGAGCCCCAGGCGGCCCCGGACCCTGTCCGGCCGCGGGGCGCAGAGCCTCGAACGCTGCATCGATGAGCGTGGAAACCCACAAGGAGCTGGACGACTTCTTCCGGAGCATGCGGCAGGCCTACAACAGCCGCGACCTCAAGCTCTACCGCTCCCACTTCTGGACCAACGAACGGTTCGTCAACCTCGATCCGTCGGGACGCATCGACGCTGGCTGGGGCGCCTACGAGGAGATCCTCGACCAGGAGTTCCGCTACATGGAGAAGGTCACGCTCGAGCTCCGTGACCTGCGGATGACGTCGTTCGACGCGGCGGCCATCGCCCAGGGCGAATGGCGGGTCGTCCAGATCGACCCGGACGGCCGCGAAGTCGAGCAGTCCGGACGGGCGTCGTTCACGCTGGTCCGGATGCGCGACGACTGGAAGATCGTCCAGCAGCACTTCTCGGCCGACTCCGAGGGCGAGTGATCGATCTCGGGTGAGTCAGGCCTGCAGGCGCAGCGCGCCGGCAGGTCTCACGGCTGCCACTGCGGCTTGCCGGTCAGCGCCTTCAGGAACGTCACGATCGACGCGACCTGCTGGTCGGTCAGCTGACGGCCGAACTGGTGCTTGGCCATGATCTTGACGGCCTCGTCGAGCGTCTTGACCGAACCGTCGTGGAAGTAGGGCGCGGTCTCGGCAACGTTCAGCAGCATCGGGACCTTGAAGACGTAGTCCTGCGCCGGGTCGCCCTTCAGGTCGCCCACGCCCTTGTCGGCGGTCTCGTAGGGCTCGACGAGGCCGAGCTTCTGGAACATTCCGCCGCCGACGGTGCGGCCGTTGTGGCAGGCCGTGCAGCCGACCTCGACGAAGGTCGCAAGACCCTGCTTCTCCGAGGCGGTCAGCGCGGCGTCGTCGCCGTCCAAGAACTCATCCCAGCGCCCGCGGGTCACCAGCGTCCGTTCGAACGCTCCCACCGCCGCGCCGAAGTTGGCGAGCGTGATGGGGGCTTCTTGGCCCGGGAACGCCGCAGCGAAACGCTCCGGCATCCCGTCGACCGCCCGGAGCGCTGCCAAGAACTCCGCCTCCTCGGCGAAACCGTGTTCGATTGGGTTGAGGACCGGCCCCTGGGCCTGTGCTTCGACGTCCGCGGCGCGGCCGTCCCAGAACTGAGCGACCTGGCGGAACGCGTTGACGCTCGTCGGCGAGTTGCGGCCGCCGCGCGCGCCCGTCGAACCGGGCGAAGTGGCCTCGCCATCCTGGCCGTAGCGGTTCAGGTCGTGGCAGCTCGCGCAAGACAGGTTCTTGCCGGTGGAGAGCTGCTCCTCGTGGTAGAGGTCGCGACCGAGCGACGCCAGCTCGGCAGAGGCAGCCGGCACGGAGCGACCGAAGTCGAAGAGGAACGCCGCTTTGAGAGGGGCAACAGAGACCTCGCTCGTTCGATCCGAGCAGGAGACCAAGAGGCTCGCTCCCAACGCCGCGGCGACGAAGATGGATGGATATCGCATGCGGGGGGTTGACCCGACCCGACAGCCGAGATTGCCCAGGTAAAGACGACCGCTGCGAGAGGCTGCGCTGATCGGATCGGCTCCGCGCACGGGCGGTATCGAGCACAGCCGGACTCGCGGCGCCAACCTGCGCGATCAAGGGCTAGAATGCGGCGTTCCCCGCGAGCCCGATATGAGCCAACTCGAAGCCCGCCCGGAACCAGCCGGTTCTGCCGTGACCGAACAGAAGGTCCGCCTCGTCACCGCGACTTCGCTGTTCGACGGTCACGACGCGTCGATCAACATCTTCCGCCGCATCGCCCAGGGCGCCGGGGCCGAGGTCATCCATCTCGGCCACAACCGGTCGGCCGCGGAGATCGTCGAGGCGGCGATCGCCGAGGATGCGCACGGCATCGCCGTGACGTCCTACCAGGGCGGGCACAACGAGTTCTTCCGCTACATGCACGACCTGCTCGCCGAACGCGGGGCGAGTCACATCCGCCTGTTCGGCGGCGGCGGCGGGGTCATCCTCCCCGAGGAGATCGAGGCGCTGCACGCCTACGGCGTCGAACGGATCTACTCCCCCGACGACGGACGGCGGCTCGGCCTCGTCGGCATGGTCCACGACATGCTCAAGCGCGCGGATCGCCCCACGCCGACGGAAGTCGACGCGGCGCGGCTCGCGGCCGGGGAGCCGATGCACCTGGCCCGCGCGCTGACCCTCGCCGAGAACGACGGGGACGCGTGCCGCGACCTGATCGACCAGCTCCCCCAACCCGCGGTCCGGACGCCGGTCCTCGGCGTCACCGGCACCGGCGGCGCCGGCAAGTCGTCGCTGATCGACGAGCTGGTGCGTCGCTTCCTGCACCACTACCCCGAGGCGAGGATCGCGGTGCTGTCGGTGGACCCGACCCGCCGCAAGACCGGAGGCGCACTCCTCGGCGACCGCATCCGGATGAACGCGATCGCCCACCCGCGGGCGTTCATGCGTTCGATGGCGACCCGGCGCGCGCACGTCGCCCTCAGCGACGCGGTCGGCCGCGCGCTGGAGCTGCTGCGAAGGACCGGCTTCGACCTCGTGCTCCTCGAATCGTCGGGGATCGGCCAGTCGGACACGGAGATCGTCGAGCACGCGGACACGGCGCTCTACGTGATGACGCCCGAATACGGAGCGGCGACCCAGCTCGAGAAGATCGACATGCTCGACTTCGCCGACCTGGTCGCGCTCAACAAGTTCGATCGCCGCGGCGCGCTCGACGCGCTCCGTGACGTGCAGAAGCAGTACCAGCGCAACCGCGAGCTCTGGGACCGCCCGACCGACTCGATGCCGGTGTTCGGAACCATGGCGTCGCAGTTCAACGACCCTGGCACCAACAGCCTGTTCGTCGCGCTGATGGAGCGCCTCGCCGAGAAGAGCGCGGCTCTGAGACCCGAATTCGCTCTCGAGGGCGGACTCCCCGAGCGCACGACGATCATTCCTACCGAACGCGTCCGCTACCTCGCCGACATCGCCGGAACGAACCGCGGCTACGACCGCTGGGCAGCAGCGCAGGCAGGACTCGCGCAGCGCCTGTTCCAGCTCGAGGGCGCGTGCGCAGCGCTCGAGGCCTCGGGTGGAGAGCCCGCGGCGGCCGCCGCGCTCCGCAACCTCGCCGACGCGACGCGCAGCGAACTCGACCCCGAGTGCCGAGCCATGCTCGACGGCTGGGACGCGCTCGTCGCCGCCTACACGTCGCCCGAGCACGAGTACCAGGTCCGCGGCCGTGCGATCCGCGTCCCGCAGTTCACGCGGTCCCTGTCGGGCCTCGACGTGCCGAAGGTCGCGCTGCCGCGCTTCGAGGCTTTCGGCGAGCGCCTGCGCTGGCTCCTGACCGAGAACGTGCCGGGTCGGTTCCCCTATGCGGCGGGCGTATTCCCGTTCAAGCGGACCGCCGAGGACCCGACGCGGATGTTCGCCGGCGAGGGCGGGCCCGAGCGGACCAACCGTCGCTTCCACTACGTCGCCTTCGAACAGCCGGCCAAGCGGCTGTCGACGGCATTCGACTCGGTGACGCTGTACGGCGAAGACCCCGCCGTCCGCCCGGACATCTACGGCAAAGTCGGCAACGCGGGCGTTTCGATCTGCACGGTCGACGACGCCAAGAAGCTCTACTCCGGATTCGATCTCTGCGCGCCGAACACCTCGGTGTCGATGACGATCAACGGCCCGGCACCGATGATCCTCGCGTTCTTCCTGAACGCGGCGATCGACCAGGAGTGCGAGAAGCACATTCGCGAGAACGGTCTGGAGAGCGAGGTCGAAGCTCGGATCGACGCGATCTACGCCGAGCGTGGACTTCCCCGACCGCGCTACGACGCGGAGATTCCTGCCGGGCACAGCGGACTCGGACTCGCGCTCCTGGGCGTGTCCGGCGACCAGGTGCTGCCGAGCGACGTCTACGCCGAGCTCAGGCAGCGCGCGATAGCGACCGTGCGCGGCACGGTCCAGGCCGACATCCTCAAGGAGGACCAGGCTCAGAACACGTGCATCTTCTCGACCGAGTTCGCGCTGCGGATGATGGGCGACATCCAGCAGTACTTCGTCGAGAACGAGGTTCGGAACTTCTACTCCGTCTCGATCTCCGGCTACCACATCGCCGAAGCCGGGGCCAACCCGATCACGCAGCTGGCGTTCACGCTGGCCAACGGGTTCACCTACGTCGAGTACTACCTCGCGCGCGGGATGCACATCGACTCGTTCGCGCCGAACCTGAGCTTCTTCTTCAGCAACGGCGTCGATCCCGAATACGCGGTCATCGGCCGCGTCGCGCGCCGCATCTGGGCCAAGGCGATCAAGCACCGCTACGGCGGCAACGAGCGCAGCCAGATGCTCAAGTACCACATCCAGACGTCGGGACGCTCACTGCACGCGCAGGAGATCTCGTTCAACGACATCCGGACGACGCTGCAGGCGCTCTACGCGATCTACGACAACTGCCAGAGTCTGCACACCAACGCCTACGACGAGGCGATCACGACGCCGACCGAAGAGTCGGTGCGCCGGGCGATGGCGATCCAGCTGATCATCAACCGCGAGCTCGGCCTCGCCCGCAACGAGAACCCGCTGCAGGGTGCTTTCGTCATCGAAGAGCTGACCGACCTCGTCGAAGAGGCTGTCTACGCCGAGTTCGAGCGGATCACCGAGCGCGGCGGAGTGCTCGGCGCGATGGAGACGATGTACCAGCGCGGCAAGATCCAGGACGAGAGCATCCACTACGAGACGCTCAAGTCGACCGGCGAGATGCCGATCATCGGCGTCAACACGTTCCTCGGTAAGGACGGCTCGCCGATCCAGAGACCGCAGGACGTGATGCGCTCGACCGACGCCGAGAAGGACCGACAGATCGCTGCGCTCGACGCGTTCCACGCGCGCAACCGCGATGCGTCTCCGACCACCTTGGCTGCGCTCCGCGACACCGCGCTCTCGGGCGGCAACATCTTCGCAGCGCTGATGGAGGCCGCGAAGACCTGCTCGCTCGGCCAGATCAGCCAGACGCTCTACGAGGTCGGCGGCCAGTACCGCCGCAACATGTGACGACGGTCCGGCCGCGGGGCGGCGTCAGCGCCCCTTGCGCGGCAGCATCTCGGCGCGGTTCGCCGCGTGCCATGCGCACGACGCGATCACCGTGGCCGCCTGCATCAGATCTTCGGGGACCGCGTGGTCGACGTGGTCCATGTTCGAGTGGTGCGTGCGCGTGCTGTAGGAGATCGGGTCCTGGATGAACTGGAAGCCCGGGACGCCGACGGCATCGAACGCGAGGTGGTCGGTGCCGCCAGTGTTGCCGAGGTTGATCGTCGTCGCACCGACGTCGTGGAACGGCCGGAACCACGCGCGGAAGATCGGCGCCACGGCCTCGTTGCCCTCGCAGTAGACGCCGCGGACGCGACCGGTGCCGTTGTCGAGGTTCAGGTAGCACGAGATCTTGTCGTGCAGCGCGAGCGGAACCGGCGGCTCGCCCCGCTCGGCCACGTGCTCGGCGACGTAGGCCCTGGACCCGAGCAGCCCCTGCTCCTCTCCGCTCCAGAGCGCG
This sequence comes from Planctomycetota bacterium, assembly GCA_027621295.1. Taxonomy (GTDB): domain Bacteria; phylum Planctomycetota; class UBA1135; order UBA1135; family UBA2386; genus JAQCBR01. The sequence continues at coordinate 19,734 of JAQCBR010000027.1, read as the reverse complement.
AGGCGGATCGTGCGCTGCGGGCGGCGGCCGGTCTCTTCGACCATCCGCCGCAGGAGACGCATCGCCTCGATCATCACCGCGGAACCACAGCCGTTGTCCGTCGTGCCGCCCGCCGACTGCCACGAGTCGAAGTGCGCGCCGAGCATCACGATCTCATCCCCGACCGAGGCGCTGGCACCGGGGATCTCTGCGAGCAGGTTCCGCTCCATCACCTCGTCGTCCCCCATCTCGACCTGGAGTCGGACCGACATGCGGACCGGAAGGCCTTTCTGGAGCAGCCGGACGATCCGGTTGTAATGCTCCACCGCGAGCGTCGCCTGGGGCACGACGTCCGCACCCTTCTGCTGCGCGCGGACGCGACCGCCGTCGGAACCCGGGAACGCCGCGGCCCCGGTAACGAAGAGCGTGCCCGAGTCACCCTTGTAGGAGCGGTCGAGCATCAGCAGCGGACGGTTCTCCTGGAACAGCGCCATCATTGCCTGCCGCTTCGCGAACCCTGTCCTGAAGTCCGCGCTGCCGGGCTGGCCGGTCTCCCGCGCCGGGACGGATCGGCCGTCGGCCATCGCCAACAGCTCGGAGTCGGTGAAGCGATGGCCGGTGCCGACGAACCACTCGGCGATCGGGCGCGCCGATTCGGTGAGCACGATCTTGTCGGACAGGTCGATCTTCCGCAGCTCGTCCGCGGACAGCGCATCGGCGTCGATCACGTCCGCGGTCACCTCGCCGGACAGCGACGGCGACCATGCCTTCGGCCACGCGAGCACCGGCCAGGGATTCTCGCCCTCGACCTTCATCGCGAAGTCGACGAGCCGCCAACTCCGTCCGAACGGCCCCCACTCGTCCTGCCGGACTTCGTCGAGCCCCATCTCCTCGAGTCGACCGAGCGCCCAGTCCTGCGCGCGACGGATGTTGGGCGATCCGGTGAGGCGGCCGCCGAACACGTCGCAGATCCAGCTCAGGTGATCCATCACCTGGCTGCGCTCGAGACCCTCCTGGCGGAGGAACTCGACGGCGGCGTCATCGACGGATTCGGACGACTGCGCAGCGAGCGGAAGGGACACCGCCAGCGCGGCGGAGAAGATGCGAACGACGGGTCGAGCGAGCATGGGTGGATCTCCCTGGATCGGGGGGTCTCGCCGCGAGCGATGCGGCGCCGCGAGGATATCGACTCGTCCCGGTCGCGCTCGTCCCGGGAACGCACCAGCGCCGAAACTCGGCGAACGCCGCCTGCGTTCCGGCTGCCGATCGCCCGCCCCAAGAGCCTCGCCATGACCATCGGAAGGATCTGCAGTCGCCAGGTCGACCTCGCCGAACTGAACGAGTCCACCCGCATCGCGGCCCAGCGGATGCTGCAGCGGCAGGTCGGCTCGCTGATCGTCGTCGACGCGCTCGGCGTGCCGGTCGGCATCCTGACCGACCGCGACCTCGTGACGAAAGTCATGGCGCGCGGGATCTCGCCGGACGACGCGACGGTCGCCGACGCGATGACTGCGCACCCCCACTACGTGCACGAGGATGCGTCCATCGAGGACGGGCTGCGGATGATGCGCGCCGGACGCCACCGGCGCCTGCCCGTCGTCGACGGGGATGGCCGACTGCTCGGGATCATCAGCATCGACGACGTGCTGATGCTGATCTCCGAGGAGATGCAGGCGATCGGCCGGCTGATCGAACGCGAGAGCCCGAGCGCGGTCCGCTGAGCAGGACGCTCGGTGGCTATGCTGCGCGCCCATGCGCGCGCTGATCGCTCTGCTGGTCCTGGCTCTTCCGCTCTCCGCCCAGGACACGCCCGACTTCCACGGCACGAGGCCCGCGACCCTCGAGATTCGCAATGCGCACGTCGTCCGCGGCGACGGCGCGCCGGCCTTCGGACCGACGTCGGTGTTCGTGCGGGACGGCCGGATCGTGGCCGGGACGATCGATGACCCCGCAGTCGTGCTGGATGGCACCGGCTGCTACGTGCTCCCGGGTCTCGTCAGCACACACGCGCACATCCAGGAGAGCTCCGGAGGGCTCGCGATCCCGCCCGAGTACCAGCTCGACCTCTGGCTGGCTTCCGGCATCACGACGGTGCGCGATCTCGGCAGCACGTTCGGGCGCTCGCTGCAGATGCGTCAGCGGAGCGCCAAAGGCGAGATCGCCGCACCTCGAATCTTCCTCTACCAGAGCTTCGGGCCCGCGGACACCGAGGAGGCCGGACGCGCGCGGGTCCGCGCGATCCAGGAAGGCGGCGCCGACGGCATCAAGCTGTGGTCGAACTTCAGCTACCGACCCGATGTTCTCGCGGCGATCCTCGACGAGGCAGCGAAGGCCGGACTCCGAGCCACCGCGCACATCGGAGTCGGGGAGAGCAACGCACTCCACTACGCGGCGGGTCGAGTCACGAGCCTCGAGCACTGGTACGGCATCCCGGACGCGGCGCTGGACGGCGTCCAGGACTTCCCTGCCGGCTTTTCCTACAGCAACGAGGTCGATCGATTCCGCTACGCGGGACGACTCTGGCAAGAGACCGACCCCGAGCGACTGGACGGGGTCTTGCGCTACCTCGTCGACCAGGGCGTCGCTTGGAGCCCGACGCTCGCCGTCTACGAGGCGAGCCGCGACCTCGTCCGCGCGCAGAACAAGCCTTGGTTCCGTGAACACCTCCACCCGGGGATCGAGCGGTTCTTCCGGCCCGACCTCGACAGCCACGGCAGCTACTTCATCGGTTGGTCGAGCGCCGACGAGGCGGCGTGGCGCGAGAACTACCGCATCTGGATGGGCGCCCTGCGCCGCTTCGAGGCGTTGGGCGGCCTCATCACCACCGGCGAGGACGCGGGCTTCATCTACCTGCTGTACGGCTTCGGTCTCTGCCGGGAGCTGGAGCTGCACCTCGAAGCGGGCTTCCATCCGCTCGAGGTGATCCGGCACGCGACCTACAACGGCGCGCGCGTGCTCGGCATGGAGCAGGAGTTCGGCCGCGTCCTGCCTGGGCTCGCTGCCGACCTCGCGGTCGTCCGGGGCAATCCGCTGCAGAACCTGAAGTGCCTCTACCCCACCGGCTGCGACGTCTACGTCGACGGTCGCAGCGAGCCTTCGGGCGGCGTCCAGTTCACGATCAAGGACGGGTGGGTCTACCACGGACCGACGCTGATGGACTCGGTCCGCCGCATCGTCCGCGATGCCCGGCGGGACCTGTCCCGGAATAGGTCCGGTCCCGGGAGCCCCACGCCATCGGGCGCTCGGGCCCGCAAACGGACGGTCCGACCCGCTCGCCGACCGACTCCGGCCGAGGGTGGTAGACTCGGCTGCGCGAACTTCCTCGCTCGGTTCCATCGGCGGGGAGACAGACCGGGACCATGACCTGGCACGCGCGGATCGTCTTCCCACCCTTATCCGATGAACCCCAAGTTCGACTCCGCCTTCCTTCTCGCGTCGCTGGGAACCGCCCTCGTCGCACCTCTCGCCGCGCAGACGACCCTGTACTCGTACCTGGGCACCAACGCCGTCGACAAGTTCGGCTACTCGGTGCACACGGTCGGGGACATGAACGGTGACGGCCGCGCCGACTTCGTCTACAGCGCGCCGTTCGCCGACTCGAACGGGCTCGACAAGAACGGCTTCGTCGAGGTCCGCTCGGGGCTCGACGGGAGCGTGATCCACCGCTTCGACGGCGATCGCGCCGGTGACGAATGCGGCTACGTGGTGTCCGGAGCCGGCGACGTCAACGCGGACGGCACGCCCGACCTCGTGATCGGCGTTCTCGTCGGAGCGTCGCGCTTCCGCGGTCGCGCCGAGGTCCGCTCGGGCCTCGACGGCTCGATGCTCTACATGTTCCAGGGCGTCCAGAGCTACGACTTCTTCGGCCTCGCGGCCGACGGGGTCGGCGACGTGAACGGTGACGGCTACGACGACGTCGCCATCGGCGCGCCGGGCCGCGACAACACCGGTTCCGCCACCGGCGAACTCAAGGTGTTCTCGGGGCGCGACGGATCGGTCCTGTGGTCCGCGGACGGCGTCGCGAACAACGACCAGCTCGGCTGGTTCGTCAGCAACACCGGAGACGTCGACGGCGACGGATACGACGACGTGGTGTGCGGAGCGCCCTGGGCCGACCAGGTCGGCAAGGTCGACTGCGGCCGCGCGGTCGTCTACTCCGGCCGCGACGGCTCGATCCTCCACTCGGTCTACGGCGACGGCGCGGCCGACCGGTTCGGCTGGGCCGTCAGCGGCACCGGCGACGTGAACCGGGACGGCTACTGCGACTTCCTGGTCGGAGCCGACCAGAACGACCAGAACGGCGCCGACGCAGGCATGGTCCGCGTCTACTCGGGCCTCGACGGCTCGACGCTCTACACGTTCCTCGGCGAGGCTGCCGGCGACCTCTGCGGCTGGTCCGCGCGGGACGCAGGCGACGTCGACGCGGACGGCCACGCCGACATCCTCGTCGGCATGCCCCGCAACGACACGAGCTTCGCCGACGCCGGCAAGGCGATCGTCTACTCGGGCGCGACCGGACTCGCGCTGGCGACGTTCACCGGCGCCAACGCCGGCGCACAGATGGGCTTCTCGTTGGCCTCCGCCGGGGACGTCGACGGCGACGGCTACCCGGACGTCGTGCTCGGCGCAGCGTTCGACAGCTCGGTCGGCACCAACGCCGGCGCGACCTACGTCGCGAGTCTCGGCCTGACCGGAACGCCCGGCACCTTCGCCTACCGCGGCGCAGGCTGCCCCGGCAGCGATGGCCGCCAGCCGCGGATCGAGCTCAGCGGCCGCGCGGCGCTCGGCGACAGCTACACCGTCGCCGTCCGCGGCGCCCTGCCGAACACGATCGCGGCGATGAACTACGGCCTCCAGTGGGACCTCCCGCTCACCGGTCTCGCCACCGGCTGTATCGCCCACGCCTACCCGCTCGGCCTGCGCACCGTCGCGATGAACGGCAACGGCATGGCGAGCACCGTGCCCTTCACGCAGATCCCGGTGGTCACCGCGTTCATCGGCGTCGAGATCCACCACCAGTGGTACGTGGTCGACCCGACCAACAACTTCATCGGCATCTCGACGTCGAACGACGGCGTGGTGACGATCGGCCAGCAGTGAGCCGAGCCCGCTGAGGCCGGCCGGCCGCGACGCAGGATTGCACAGCGGCCGACCGGGCGCCACGCTGGCGCCCATGGACGTCGAGGCCTCGCCGCGGAACATCCTGACCGTCGGCATCGCTGGCGGAACGGGGTCTGGGAAGACGACCTTCGCTCGAGCGCTCCGCGCTGCGCTACCGCCCGGATCGGTCGCGCTGATCGACCACGACGCGTACTACCGCGATCTGTCGCACCTCGATCCAGACGCCCGCGCGGCAGTCAACTTCGACGACCCCGCATCGCTCGAGAGCGAGCTGCTCGCCGTCCACCTCGAAGCGCTGCGGGCGGGCAGGGCGATCGACAAGCCGACCTACGACTTCGCGCAGCACGTCCGCTGCGACGCGACCGAGAGGGTCGAGGCCGCACCCGTCATCCTCGTCGAGGGCATCCTCGTGCTCGCAGCCCCGGAGCTGCGCGCGCGCTTCGACCTGAAGCTCTTCGTCGACGCGCCGACCGACCTCCGGCTGCTCCGGAGGATCCGCCGCGACATCGTCGAGCGTGGTCGGACGATCGACGGGATCGCCCAGCAGTACCTGGGGTCGGTGCGATCGATGCACGAAGCGTTCGTCGCGCCGAGCCGGTCGTTCGCGGACCTCGTCGTACCGGGCGACGGTGACTTCAGCGCCGCGCTCCGGATCGCCGCCGACGCGCTCCTCCACCGGCTGCGCCTCGGCTAGTCTCCGAGCCCCATGGAGCTCCACGTCCTGCCCGACCGGATGCAGCTGGCCCGCGCGGCCGCGCTCCGCCTCACCGCACTCGCCGCCGAGTCGATGCGCGCACGGGGCACGTTCTCCCTCGCGCTCAGCGGCGGCAGCACCCCCTGGGCCATGCTCGAAGTGCTCGCCAGCCAGGAGATCGACTGGTCACGCGTGCACGTCTTCCAGGTCGACGAACGCGCCGCGCCCGACGGGGACGAGCTCCGCAACTGGACCCACGTCACGCGCAGTCTTCTCGATCGGGTCTCCATCCCGGAGCGCAACCTCCACCCGATGCCCGTGCTCGAGGCTCCGGAGGCCGGCGCCCACGGCTACGCGTCGCGGCTCGCCGACGTCGCCGGCACCCCGCCGATCCTCGACTGCGTCCAGCTGGGGCTCGGCGACGACGGGCACACCGCGTCGCTCGTGCCCGGGGACCCGATCCTCGACGTCACCGACCGGGACGTGGCCTGGACCGCGGAGCCCTACAAGGGCACGCGCCGGATGAGCCTGACCTTTCCGTGCATCGACCGCGCGCGGACCGTCCTCTGGCTGGTCGCAGGAGCCGGCAAGGAGGACATGGTCCGACGACTCACCCACGGCGACCGCACGATCCCCGGCGGCTGCGTGCACGCCGACCGCGCGGTGCTGTTCGCGGATGCGGCAGCCGGCGTCGAGGTCGACGCGGCCGACGCCTGACGCAGATCACCGTGGGGCGAGCGCTGCGTCGGCGATCATCCGACCGAGCTCACCCTCGACCGCGAGCCCGGCCTCGTCGAAGCGGGCGACCGGCATCTGCAGCCGGAGCACGTCTTCGGCCCCGCCCACGGTCGTGCGGAAGCGTGGGCCGATGCCGGCAAAACGGAGCCCGTCGGTAAGGAGCGCAGAGGCCACCGAGCCCGTCCCCGCCTGCTCGATCGGCAGGTCGACGAAGAGCGCCTCCGCGCCCGCCGCGTCACGGAGCGCCTCGACCGCCGCGCGAATCCCGCCGATCGTGTCCTGACCGACGTGCTCCGTCGTGACCCAGCCGACGCGCCTCGCCCGGTCGAAGCGACTCCGCACCGGGCGCGAACTGCGCGCTGGCCGGCCCGCCTCACGGACCGTGCACGCACGCCCTCGGGCCTCGTACAGCCGTTCGATCCACGGAACCAAGGCGTCCGGGACGTCCACTTCGATCGGCTCCTCGTCGCGCAGCGGATGCCAGTAGAGGAAACACGAGTGGCGCAGCTCTTCGCCGTGCGCGTCGCTTCCGGCCACGCCTCCCCGGAGCGTCGTCCCACCCGGCGTCGTTCCGAGGCACAGCGCCTGCGCGACCGAGCCGAAGCCCAGATTCATCCGCTGGCTGAACGGGTGCCGCGCGGTGGGCTGGCTCCAGATCCCGAGGAGCCCCAGATCACGGCCGGCCTGCTCGACGGCCTCCCGCATCGGACGCATCAGCCCGTGGCCGCGGTGCCGGTGGTCGACGACCGCCTGGCCAGCTTCGCCGATCGGGCCGAGCTCGGGGCGCTCCAACGCGTAGTGCCCGACGAGCTCGCCGTCGCTCGTCTCGCAGAGGATCGAACGGAGCTTGCCGCACCGATTCAGTGCCTCGACCCGGTCCGGGTAGTAGAGGTCGGGGTTCGGGTACGAGTGGCCGTACGCCTCGTAGATCCTCTCGGCGACACCGAGCCCATCACCCGGTCGGAACAGCCGGGTCCGATAGGCCGAGGTCTGGGTCGACGGCTCCAGCCCGGCGTGGTCCGCAGCAGCCTCGACGGCGTCGACGCGGTGCTCGAGAGCTGCGAGCACGTCGATCCGCTCGTGCGGCCGGGCGATCCGCATGTGGAGTTCGGACCCTTCCGGCCCACGTTGGACCCAGTGGACGTCGTCGAAGACGTGGGCTGGCCGCACGCGACCGGGGATGTCGTCCCCAGCCGCATCGAGCGCGCCCGCGCCGAGCGGGCGGCCGCGCTCCAGCACCTCGAGTTCGAGGGACACCGCGTCGATCCGGACGTGCAGCTCGATCGGCACCGCGATCTCGCCGGCCCGCTCCAGCTCCGCTTCGACGAGCAGGATCGCGCTCCGCGTCGCTGCCTCGAGTTCTTCGGCCTGCCCACCGCCGAAGCCGGCGACGCCGAGGACGCGCCGCACGAAGTCGTCGACGAGGGGCTCGAGCTCGACGAGCCCGGGCACGTGGAGCGACAGGTCCAGGTGGTCAGGTCTCTGCTCCATCGAATCACCGCGCGCGGCCGGCGCGACCTCCTCCAGCGGTCATCCCCTCGACCGGATGCGGGAGACGACGAAGTCCCCCACTTCCGACGTCGAGCGCGAACCGCCGACGTCGGCGGTGCACTCTCCGGCTTCCACGGCGTCGCGGATGATCCCGGTCAACTCATCCTCGATTCCCGCCACGCCGAGGTGCGTCGCCATCATCCCGATGGTCAACACGGTCGCGAGCGGGTTGGCCTTGCCCTGCCCCGCGATGTCGGGCGCGCTGCCGTGCACCGGCTCGAACATCCCCACGCCGTCCGGGCGGACGTTCGCGCTGGCGGCCATGCCGAGGCCGCCCTGCAGGGAAGCACCGAGGTCGGTGACGATGTCGCCGAACAGGTTCGACGTGACCACGACGTCGAACTGCGACGGATCACGGATCATGTTGAAGCAGAACGCGTCGACGTACTGGTGCGCGCTCTCGATGCCGGGGTACTCGGCCGCGACCTCGAAGAAGCAGCGGCGCCACAGTTCGTGCGCGGCCTGCATCGCGTTGGACTTGTCGACCACGTGGACCCGCCGCCGCCCGTGCGCGACCGCATACTCGAACGCCGCGCGGACGATCCGTTCGACGCCCTTCCGCGTGTTCAGATCCTCGTTGATCGCCACCTCGTCCGGCGTGCCTCGCTTGAACTGCCCGCCCATGCCGACGTAGATCCCTTCGGTGTTCTCGCGGAACACGACGAAGTTGCAGTCCTGCGCGGTCCTGCCCTTCAGCGGCATCAGCCGGTCGTGCAGACAGACGACCGGACGGATGTTGCAGTAGAGATCGAAGCCGAACCGGAGCCCGAAGATGATCTCCTTCGCGTGCTCGTTGCGCGGCACGCGCGGGTCGCCCATCGCGCCGAGCAGGACCGCTGCACACTCGTCGCGGATCGTGTTGCGGACTTCTTCCGGGAACGTCGTTCCGTCAGCCAGGAACCGGTCGGCGCCCAGGTCGAACTCGACGACCTCGACGTCGAGCCCTCGGTGCTCACGCAGCGCCCCGAGGACCTTGAGGCCTTCGGCGACGACTTCCTTGCCGATCCCGTCGCCCGGGATGACCGCGATCTTCTTGGTGTTCGTCATCTGGAGAAGCGATCGCAACCGGTCCGAGCCCGGACATCAAGCGCGGTGTCCCCGTCCTCGTCCCGGCGCTGCGTCCGGACCGAGCCCGCAATACCGCCGGGCCGTGCGCCGTTCCCGAGGACGCATGGACCGGACGCTGATCGCCGTCGACCTCCGCGGGGACGAACGCAGGTTTCTCGAGCAGGCCCTGGCGCTCCTTCCCGGGGACGGGGTCGAACTCCTCCACGTGGCGGCCCCAGAGCCGGACTTCGTGGGATTCGGACCGGGACCGGACAGCGTGCGGAACAGCGTGGCTGCCGAACTGCGCGCGGAACACGCGGCGCTCGAGCGACTGGTCGAGCACGCTCGGGGACTCGGGCACGAAGCGCGACTGCATCTCGTCCGCGCTCCCACCGTCGACGGCATCCTGGTGGAGGCCGAAAGGCTCGGCGCTACCCGAATCGTCGCACGGCGGCGCAACAGGGGTGCAGCCGCCGCCGCGCTGCTCGGCAGCACGACGCGGAACCTGCTGCGCCGGTCGACCGTGCCCGTGCTCGTCCTGCCTCCCTAGCCGAGCGCCGCGTCCCGGCCCCGCTGTTCCCGTGTCCCGGCACGCGCCCTATCCTCGCCCGCCATGACGCGCGCACAGCCGACCCTGGCCGACTGGGTCCAGCAGGTCGAATCCGGATCGAAGGGGCGCAGCTACGCGAGCCTGTTCTGGCAGGGCCTCGATGGGTTCGCCGTGCCTCCGCTCTCCACTCGGCAGGAGACCTCGGCGCTTCCGCATCGCAGGGTGGCCGACATGCTGCGGGCGCGACGAGGCTTCGCGATCCGGGAGCTGATTTCCTGCGCGGACCCGATCGCCGCCAACGCCCGCGCCAAGCGCGCGCTGTCCCGGGGTGCGGACGCGGTCGAGTTCACGTTCGATGCGCTCGCACAGGACGCACGGGACCCGCGCGACGCGCTCGCGGACGGAGGCCAACCGGAACGTGACGACGAGAGCCTCGAGGGCGTGCTCCTCCCGGGCGACGGCGGCATTGCGATCCACCGCCGCGCAGACCTCGACACCGCGCTCGCCGACGTCGACCTGGGCGCGACGGAGATCTGGTTCTCCGCCGGCGAGGTCGCACTCCCGGTCCTCGCCCAGTGGCTGAGGATCGCCGATGCGCGCGGCACCCCGCGCTCGGGCCTGCGCGGCGGTCTCGACGTCGATCCGATCGCCCGGCTCACGCATCGCCGGCTGGACTTCGTCGGCGACGAGGCGGTCGGCGCGCAGCGCGCGGCTCCCGAGCCGGTCTTCGGCGAGACGATCGCCGCGCTCCGCACGTGCGCGACCGAGTGCCCGAGCGTCCGCCCGGTCGTCCTCGACGGTCAGGCCTTCCACCTCGCGGGTGCGGCCCAGGCGACCGAGATCGGCGCCACGATCGCCGCATCGATCGACGTTGCACGGCGACTCGGTGCACGAGGCGTCGACTTCGCGACGCTCGCAAGGGGATCATCCCTGCGCGTCCAGGTGTCCCACGAACTGCTGCCTGAGATCGCGAAGCTCCGCGCGCTCCGGCTCCTGTGGGCGAAGGTCGCGACCGCGTTCGGCGCCGGGGATGCGATCCATGCGCCACCGGTCCTCGCGGTGACGAGCGGGCGATTCCGCGCCGAGGACCACGACCAGCGCACCAACCTGGTCCGCACCGCGCTGGCCTCCTTCGCCGCGGCGGTCGGCGGGGCCGATGGAATCCTCTGCACGACGTGGAACGAGGACGCAGAGGACGAGGCGGCTGCGGACCTGGCGCGCGACCAGGTCATCCTGCTCCGCGAGGAAGCACAGCTCGGCCGCGTCGCCGACCCAGCCGGCGGAAGCTCGACCGTCGAGCAGCTGACGCACGAGATCGCGAGGAACGCCTGGACGCGAGTCCAGCAGATCGAGAGAGAGGGTGGGTTCGTCGAGGCGGCTCGGAACGGGCTCCTGGCCGACATGCTCGAGGCGGGCGAGCGCGACCGCGAGCGGGCGTTCAAGACCCGACGGCGCACGCTCGTCGGGGTCAGCCGATTCGCTGATCCCGAGCTCGGTGGTGACGCTCGCCAGGAGCCCGGTCCCGACCAGGGCGAGGTCCTGCTGGAGAGATTCGTCGACGGATTGGCGGAGCGGGACGAGACACGCGCACGAGCGGTGACCGCGAACGTGGAGGCCCACGCCGCCGAGCGTTTCTTCGACCACGCGCTCGACGACGACGCGGACCACGCGACGCTGGCCGAGCTCGCGACCGCGACCTGGCCGCCCGAAGGCGTCGTCTACGAGCATCGCTTCGCGCCCGTCGCAGCGACCGACGGCGGCGCGTTCGAGGAGCTCCGGGCGCACGCCGAGAGCGCGGAGCACCGCCGCTCGGCCGCGCTCGTTCCGTTCGGACCCGCTCGCCCGGCCCGCGCGCGGGCCGACTTCGCCCGCGACCTGTTCCAGGCGCTCGGACTCACGGTCGACGACCCTGGCGTCGTCACCGATGCGCTGGACCTGAGCTCCCTTCCCGCGGCGGACATCCTCGTGCTCTGCAGCGATGACGAGAGCTACCCGGCCGCAGCGGCCCAGGTCCGCGCGGCACTCGGCGCGGAAGACCGGCGCATCGTGCTGCTCGCCGGACCTCCGCTCCCCGATCTCGGGCCCGGGCTCGTCCACGGCGTGATCCACCGCGGCATGGACGTCATCTCGTTCGCCGAGGACCTGTTCCGGGAACTCGGTCTGTAGCGGCGCCCCGTCAGGTCCCGGTGCGGACCAGACGCACGGCGGTCACGACCGCGAGTCCGGCCAGGGTCGCGGCACTGATCCACACCGCGATCCTCGTGGCCTTCCGCGCCCGCTCGGCCTCCCACCAGCGCGCCGGACGGACGCCCAGGAAGGAGAAGGTCGCGACGGCCGCGAGGTTGACGCATGCGACGTTCGTCACCAGCAGCAGCGACGCGGCGATCGCGGGCTCGATGCGTCCACAGCCGAGGAGGAGACCTGCGCAGACCAATGGCGGCATCAGCGCCACGGCGACCATCACGCCGATCGTCGTCGTCGGCGCGCCGCTCGTGAAGGACAGCGTGCCAGCGACGCCCGATGCGAGCGCGAGCAGGAAGTCACCCGGGTGGATGCCCTCGGTGCGGCTGCGGATCTCGACGGAGGCGAGCAGCGCATCGGGATCGGCGAAGCCCCGGACCGCAACGCCGATCAGCACCGCGAGCACGCCGGCGAGCGCGACACCCTCGAGGTTCCGTCGCAGCGCGGTGCGGATCAGATCCTCGTCGCCAGTGGTCGCACCGAGCGCGAGAGCCATGTTCGGTCCGAGCAGCGGAGCGATCACCATCGCCGCGATCACGACCGCCGCGTTGTCGCGGAGCAAGCCGGTCGCCGCGACGACCGCTGACAGGAACACCAGCGGCACGAACTCGAAGCGCGGCTCGATCGCCGCCCGCAGGTCCGAGAGCAGCTCCTGCCGGCTCACGCGACCGAACCGCCGCTCCGGCTTCGGCTCCTCCGGCTCCGGAGCCGCCTCCGGCTCGGCCACGGGCGGCAGCGTGAGCCCCACGTCCAGGAGGACGACACGGAACGCAGGCATGTGTCCGTAGCGACCCTGCAGCTGGTCGAGCACGGGCTCGACCAGCGCCTTCGGAACCAGGACCCGGATCGCGGCGACACCGCTGATCGCTTCTCCGCCGGGCCACACCGCGACGACCCCATCCGGCAGCGATGACGCGTCGAACGACGCGACGGCGTCGCTCGGCAGCAGGACCTCGATCAGACGGAGCGGCATGGGTCAGCGAGCACTTCGCTCCGCGTCAACGCAGTGGAGGGACCATCGTTGCACCCGATCCGAGGGTTGCTCCGGTGACGTTCACCGGGCGACGAACAGCCCCTCGCCCTGCGCGGCGAGCTGGCGCAGGAAGCCCCCGCCGCCGCCCTTGCCGAGCATGACAGCATTCACGACCACGAGCCGGAACGGGTCCCGGCGACGGATCAGCGCCAGCGTCCTCTGGGGATCGTCCTGCGCGAGGCGCTTCGGCGACTGGGGCCGCCGAACCGTCGGCAGCCCGTCGCTGAGGAAGAAGATCGTGTCGATCTCCGGCTCGAAGTAGCGATCCTCGATGCGCGCGCCGCCCAGGTGGTAGGCCACCTCGAAGCCCTCGAAGATCGCGGTGCCGAGCTCCAGCTTCAGCTCGTCGAGCCAGGTCTTCGCCGCGGCCACGTTGCGCTCGTCCGCAGGAACCTGACGCGTGCGGAACGCCAGCACACGCTGCGCGAAGACGACGACGTTGAACGTCCGGTCCGCCCCGAGCCCGTCGAGCGCCTGGCCGAGTTCGCGCAGGCACTCCTGCCACCGCGTCGGCCCGGTCTTGCCCGACATGCGGGCCCGCATCGACTGGGAGAAATCGACCAGGTAGAGGACCGCGCGCCCATCCTGCGGGATGCCGAAGTAGGCGCTCGTCGTCGCCGGCGCGGCCGCAGGCTTCGCGGGCTTCGGGTCCTTGGCCTTCGGACGTCCATTCTGGAGGAACGCCTGCCCTTCGCTGGACCACCACGCCTTCCAGCTGCCCACCAGCAGTCCGAACTCCTGACCGGTCAGCTGCTCGAGCGCGGCGACGACGGCGTTCCGGCGACGGTCGTCCTCCGCCTCGAGCCGCTCGATCAGGAGCGGAACCGACGCACGGTCACCGATCGCGGCCAGCGTGCGCAGCGCCTGGACGCGGACCATGGGCTCGCGGTCCTCGATGCGCGAACGGATGGCCGGCCCGGCGGGGCGCGCGCGACCCCCGATCCCCTGCAGCACGCGGAGCGCGACCCAGACGTCGTCCGGTCGCTTGGCGTCGGCGAGCTCCTCGGTCGCCGCATCCTGCGCGACGGCCCCGAACCGGCCGACGGCAGGCGCCAGCACGGCACGCAGCTGGGACGGATACCGGCCGTCGAGCACGACCTTTGCCAGCGCCTGGCGAGCGTCGCCCTCGGACTTCGCGAGCAGCGCCTCGATCGCGGCCATCTGCGCGAGGCACGCATCGAGCTCGACGCGATCGCGCATCTCGGAGACCGACGGCATCAGCTGCTCGGCGACCCGTCCGCGCGCGCGTTCGACGACGCGTGCCTCGGTGTGGACGACTCCCCAGGCAGAGACCAGAGCCGACACGAGGTCGGCGGAGTCGACCGACTGCACCGCTGTGAGTGCCTGGCTGCGCGGCTGCGCGCGCTCGGCGGCACCGACGGGCGCGGCGAACGCAGCTGCGATCTGGCGGAGTGGCTGCTGGCAGGTGGCACCACCGACGAGCAGGCACGACAGGAGCACGGAGAGCGGCATCAAGACGCCGCGAATGTAGCCGCCAGCGCTCCACCGCGCCGCCACGGGGTCGCCCCCGAGGCCATCTGCAGGCGCCGGCGGCCGCGGTCAGGTGCAGCCGGCGAAGTCACGGACTTCGGCGTCGGTCACGAGACTGTGCAGCAGTCGGTTCGATGCGGGCATCTGGATGTGCTCGACGATCTGCTCCTCGAACGCGAGACCGCAGCGGTGCGCGCGGACCGCTGCGGGCGCGATCAGGCCCTCGTAGGCTCCCCTGCCGCGACCGAGGCGCGCGCCGCGGAGGTCGAAACCGAGGCCCGGCAGGACCACGAGCTCGGCATCTGCCAGGTCTGTGGCCATACCCTTCAGCGGCTCCAGCACGCCATCTCCAGCGGGCAGACAGTCGAGCCAGTCCTGGATCGCCACGGAGACGATGCTGCGGCCGCGGTCTTCGCGACGGGGGACGAGCACGTTCTTGCCATCCCGCCAAGCGGCCTCCAGCAGCGGCGAGGTATCGACCTCGTATTCCGATGCGAGATAGACGAAGACGGTGCCCGCACGCCGCCACCACTCCGAAGCCAGCACCGACCGGCAGGCCTGCATCGACTTCACGTGACGCACGTCGTCCTCCAGACTGCGCACGGTGGCACGCAGACGTCGCCGCAATCGCTTCGTCATCCTTCTTCCCTCGCCGGACCGCCCGCAGCGGAACAACCGACCGGCGGCAGAGCATGACGCGGCGGAAGACCATTGGGAAGCGCACGCATCCTGGACATCCGCCCGGTGTGGGCACCGGTGTGGGCAGGCGCGAGAGAGGGAACGACCAGCGCTGATCGCGCACCGCCCGAGAGCGGAGCGCGCGCGCGCGGCTCGCGAACCGACGTCAGCGGCACTCGGGTTGGGCTCGTGTGGCGACGCGCCGCGCGTCGATGTGATGTCGGCAACCCATCCACGGGCGTCGATGTTCGCACCTGGGCCATTTGCCCTCTGCGTGTAGAGTTTCCCGACACACGTCCCAGCAGGAGGAACCGACGATCGAAGCGCTGCTCACATTGCTCGCGCTCGCCGCTGCATTCGGCGCGCTGCACGCGCTGCCGCGCGGTCAATCGCTCGCACTGGCCGGAATCTGCGTGGTGCTGACCAGCGTTGGCGCGACGTTCCGAAGGCCTGTCGTCGACACGGTGCTCGCCGAGTCGATCCCGACCCCGCACCACGAAGAGGGGTTCGCGGGCTCCGGCTCGTGCCGAGCCTGCCACCCGTTCCACTTCGAGTCCTGGCACCAGTCCTACCACCGATCGATGACCCAGGTCGCATCGATCGACAGCGTGCTCGGCGACTTCGATGACGTCACGCTGCGCTCCCGAGGGCGCGTGACCCGGCTCTGGCGTGAGGGCGACACCTTCTGGGCGGACGTGGTCGATCCACTCTTCGATCTCGAGAATCTCCAGGTCCCGCTGCGCGAGCTCCCCGCCGATCCGCCGCGCGTCCGCGCGCGCGTCGTGATGACCACGGGCTCCCACCACCTCCAGACCTACTGGCTGGCCAGAGGCGAGGCGCAGGTCGCTGGAGAGCGAGCCGAGGACGCGTCCGGTTGGCTGCTCCAGCTGCCGTTCGTCTGGCACGTCGAGGAAGCGCGCTGGATCCCGACGCAGGACTCGTTCCTCACGCCACCGAGCCGACGCGTCGCGGCGGGCACGGCCTGGAACCTGTCGTGCAGCCCGTGCCACTCGGTCGGCACGAGGCCGGGACTGGAGGACGCATCGTTCGACACCGACACGGTCGACCTGGGCATCGCCTGCGAATCCTGCCACGGCCCGGCCGCTGAGCACGTCGCCGCCAATCGCGACCCTGTCCGTCGCTATCTCCAGCACTTCGACCGGGAGAACGGTGACCCGACGATCGTCGACCCGAGACGACTCGACAAGGACGCCAGCGTGGCCGTCTGCGGCCAGTGCCACTCCTTCCACCAGGACGTCGACCTCGCGAAGGCCCGCGACGAGGGCGTGACGTTCCGCGCCGGTGACGCGCTGGCCGACCACAAATTCGTGATCGGCTTCGACAGCGACCGTGAACACCCCGCAGTCAAGGGCGTGCTGGCCGCCGAGCCCGACGCATTCGACGGGCGCTACTGGTCCGACGGGACGATCCGCGTGGCCGGCCGCGAGTACAACGGCCTCGTCGTCTCCAAGTGCTTCGAGGAGGGCGAGATGACCTGCCTCACGTGCCACTCGCTGCACGAGTACGCGGAGCCGTCCGACCAGCTGAAGCCCGACGCGTTGGGAGACCAGACCTGCATCGGCTGCCACGAGGACGTCGCGGCAGCGGGGCAGGCCCACACCCATCACGCGGCCGATTCGCCTGGGTCTTCGTGCATGAACTGCCACATGCCGCACACGACCTGGGGGCTGTTCACGGCGATGCGGAGCCACCGCATCGATTCGCCGAGCGCGGCGACGAGCGCTGCCACGGGCCGCCCCAATGCCTGCAACCAGTGCCACGTCGATCGCCCGCTCGGCTGGACCGCCGAACACTTGACCGCGTGGTACGGGCAGGATCCCGTCACCGACATGGCGGCCGAGCACCGCGACGTCGCCGCGTCGATCGTCTGGGCGCTGCGTGGCGACGCCGCGCAGCGGGCGATCGCGGCCTGGTCACTCGGCTGGGAGCCCGCTCGACGTGCGTCGGGTTCGGGCTGGCAGGGCAGCTATCTCGCCATGCTGCTGTCCGACCCCTACGCGAGCGTCCGCAAGGCTGCGTACGACGCGCTCCGCCAGATGCCCGGCTTCCGCGACGGCGACTTCACCTACGACTTCGTGCCGGGCGAGGCCGAGCAGCGCGGCTCCTCGGGTCGAGCGATGCAGATCTGGGGCGGCACCCGCGGCACGTTCCTGGATCGCCGCGGCACCAGCGTCCTCATCGACGACCGGGGCGAGCCGATGCAGCAGCGGATCATGGATCTGTACAGGCAGCGCGACGACACTCCGGTCAGGATCATCGAATGAGCGAACCGGCACCCAACGCGCCCGCAGTGCGCGACCTGGCCGCCACCCACTTCCGGCTCGGCTGGATCGGTGTGCTGGTCTTCCTCAGTCTGGGACTCGTGCTGGAGGCCCTGCACGGCTTCAAGGTCGGGCTCTACCTCGACGTGGACCAGGAGACCCGGCGGCTGATGTGGCGCCTCGCGCACGCGCACGGGACGCTCCTCTCCGTCCTGCACCTCGGGTTCGCCGCGACCGTCGCACATCTGCCGCAGTTGGCGGCGCCTCTGTGTGCGCTCGCGTCCCGCTGCCTGAGCGGGGCGCTGATCCTGATGCCGGCCGGATTCCTGCTCGGCGGCGTCTGGATCCACGGCGGAGACCCCGGCCTCGGCGTGCTGCTGGTGCCTCCGGGCGGGCTGCTGCTGCTGGTCGGCGTCTTCGCGATCGTGCGTGCGATCGGCCGGCGCGCCTGAGCGGGCGCACCGACCGGAATCGACGGTGGGCATCGGTGGCCTGGGTAGGCCCGGTGGCTAAAGTGCGGGGCCGTCCGCCGCGTCCTGCGGTCGGACCGCCCCCCCCTCGACCCACCATGAAGCAATCGTTCCGCCGCCGCTTCGCGGCCCTGGCCACGCTGCTGGCCCTCGCCCCTCTGGCCCCTGCCCAGGCCCACAAGGAGCTGGGCCGGATGTGGACGTTCGAGCACCCACCCCTCGACTTCCTCGAGGCGGAGTATGGCTTCCGGCCATCGCAGGACTGGCTCGACTTCGCGCGTCTCGCCTCGGTCCGCTACGGCGAGTGGTGCTCCGCCTCGTTCGTCAGCCCGCGCGGGATGATCCTGACGAACCACCACTGCGCACGTGACAACGTCGCGGCGGTGACGCCCGGAGGGCAGGACTGGCTGACCTCCGGCTGGTTCGCGAAGTCGCTCGACGAAGAGGTCCGCATCCCCGAGCTCACCGTGCAGCAGCTGGTGACGATGCGCGACGTCACCGACGCGATGAACGAAGGCATCGCCGCGGACGCCGAAGGAGAAGCTCTCGCATCCGCTCTCGCGGCCAACGAGACCAAGGTCCTCGACGCCGCGAAGGCCGCCGAACCCGACCTCAAGCACGAGCTCGTCTCGCTCTACCAGGGCGGGATGTACCAGGTCTACAGCTACAAGGTCTACGACGACGTCCGCCTCGTCGCGACGCCGGACCTCCGCATCGCCAAGTTCGGCGGCGACCCGGACAACTTCACCTACCCGCGCTTCAGCCTCGACTACACGTTCGTGCGCGCGTGGGAGGACGGCAAGCCGGCCGACACGTCGGCACACTACTTCAAGGTCAAGACGCGCGGACCGCAGGACGGGGAGACCGTCTTCGTGACCGGCAACCCGGGCTCGACCGGACGCCTGAACACCATCGCGCAGATGGAGTTCATCCGCGACATCCAGTACCCGTCGTCCCTCGGCAACATCAAGGCGCAGCTCCAGCAGCTCCGCGCCGCGGAAAAGGCCGGTGCGGAGGGCGACCTGCGCGGTGAGATCCTGAACCTCGAGAACTCCGAGAAGGCGATCACCGGCTACCTCGACGGCCTCCGCAACGAGAAGGTCATGGACGTCAAGCGGAACGCCGAGGCTCGCCTCCGCGAGACGCTGGCCGGTGAGGAGCGGCTCGCGCCCTTCCTCGCTGCGTTCGACCGCCTCGACACCATCAACGCGCGGAAGAGCGAACTGGTCATGCAGCTCCGTAGCAGCAGGGAGCAGCGGCGAGAGCGCAGCGCCGAGCTCCAGGCTCTCCTGCAGGAGGAGGAGCTGATCGCCAAGCGGATCGGCGAGGCTTTCTTCGCCGTCTACGGCACGAGCATCCCGCCGGATGCGACGTTCACGCTCCGCCTCAGCGACGGCGTCGTGAAGGGCTTCCCGATGAACGGGACGATCGCCCCCTACTTCACGAGCCTGTTCGGCCTCTACGCGCGCAACATCGAGTTCGCGAACCAGGACCCGTTCGACCTCGATCCGCGCTGGATCGACCGCCGCGGCAGCCTGGACCTGACGACGCCGTTCTGCCACGTCAGCACGTGCGACATCATCGGCGGCAACTCCGGCAGCCCGATGATCAACACCGACCTGGAGCTCGTCGGCCTCGTCTTCGACGGCAACATCGAGAGCCTCGCCAACCGCTTCGTCTTCACCGACGACGTCCCGCGCACGGTCTGCGTGCACCCGGCGATCATTGTGGAGTCGCTCCGCAAGATCTACGACGCCCCGGCGATCGCCGACGAGTTCGAAGGCAAGGGCGCGGGCTACTGACCGAGCTGGTGGTCCGCGCCGATTCAGTCGGCGCGGTAGCCCGCCCCTTCCCAGAGG
>JAQCBR010000173.1 GCA_027621295.1 Planctomycetota bacterium | reverse complement strand
TGGAGCAGTTCGCGGCGAGCTGCCGCCGCGAGGCGCCCGAGGAGCGGACGAAGCTCTTCGTTCGCACGGGCATCGCGATCACGATCGTCACGCTGCTTGCCGTGACGTGGATCGACGGTTGGCGGGAGGCGCAGGGCCATCCGCTCCATGAGGAGCTCCTGCTCCACATGGCGTACGGCTTCCCGCTGGCGCTGGCCGCCGGCATGCGCATCCCGTTCGCGCGCGGCTGGCTGCGCCGCATCGGGCTCTTGGTCGTGGGCTCGATCTGCTTCTGGCTGAGCCTCTTCCTCGGCACACACATCGGCTACGGCGCGTGGCAGTCGATGCCGGACGCCCCGGAAGAGGCCTACGCGGACGGCGCCAATCTCGTGTTCGCGCTGATGGCTGGATGGCTTCCGGGCGCCGCGCTCGTGCTCGGCACTGCGCTCGTGACTGCGGTTTGCCGCGCCCTGCTGCGGCTGATCCTGCGTGCTCCGTGAGCTTCCGGTAGGCCGTTGCGAACGCCCGGCCGCCGCGTCGCGTCGGGTGCCGGGCGACCGCTGCTCCGGTCCACGGAGCAGGTGACTTCGGGCCCGGCTGCTTATGTTCTGGCGGATGAGGTTCTCAGCTGTCGCTCTCTCGGCTCTCCTGATCGCGGCCACCCTGGCGGGGCAGGCGGCCGACGCGGTGCCGACCGAGCGGCGCACTCCGCTGGTTCGTCTGATCGAACGGTCTGTCTCTGCGGTCGTGTCGATCCGCATTCCCCAAGCGGGCGGGGGTGGACCCGAGAGGGTCGGAACGGGGTCGATCATCCATCCCGCGGGCTTCGTGTTGACCAACCAGCACGTGGTGGCGGGCGCAGAGTCCGGACGCGTGCAAATGCGCGACGGCACGACGCGACCTTTCGAGGTCATCGCCGAACTCGCTCACGAAGACCTCGCCGTGCTGCTCTTGTCCGGGCAGGGACCCTTCCCCCGCCTGCACCTCGGCCGCAGTCACGACCTGATGCTGGGCGAACCGGTGATCGCGATCGGCGATGCGGCGGCCCTGCCCTTCACGGTGTCTCGCGGCATCGTCAGCGGCCTCGGCCGCGCCACGCACACCGAGCACGCGTTCCTGCCGTCGGTGGTGCAGACCGACGCCGCGATCAACGGCGGCAACTCGGGCGGACCGCTGATCAACGCGGTGGGCGAACAGATCGGCGTGGTGACCTCCAGGCGCGACGGGGCCGACAACGTTGCGTTCGCGATCACGGCCGACCGGGTGCGCGCGGTGTTCGCCGAACTGCTGGCAGTCGAGGAGCGTGCGGGGATTCGCTTCGGCGCCGAGCTCGATGCGCTCGCGGAGCGCGCGGTCGTCACGGCAGTCACTGCGAACAGTCCCGCCGCCGACGGGGGTCTCGTTGCTGGTGACGTCCTGACGCGGATCCAGGGAACTCTTGTGCGCTCCGCCGCCGAGGTGGCTCTCGAGCTGCTCGCGCGGCGGCCCGGCGACACGCTGCAGATCGGCGTTCTCCACGGCGACACAGAACGCGAGGTCACGCTCGAACTCGGAGCCGTTCCGCTGGCTCCGGCCGCGCGTGTCGAGTCCTCGCAGCCCGGCCTCCAGTGGGAGGTCTACGAAGGGGCGTTCGATGCGCTGCCCGACTTCGGTGCGTTGGCCCGTGCGGACCAGGGCGTCTGCGAAGTGCCGGCGGTGGACGTGCACGGGGGCCGACGCGACGACTACGCGCTGGTGTTCACCGGCTTCGTGGAGGTTCCGGCCGACGGCGTTTGGCGCTTCGGCGCGACCTCGGACGACGGCAGCAGAGTCTGGATCGACGGAAGGCTCGTCGTCGACAACGACGGCCTGCACGGTGCCGTCGGCAAGACCGGAATCCGTCGGCTTGCGTCCGGACTGCACGCCCTCCGCGTCGAGTTCTTCGAGCGCCGGGGCGATGAGGTCCTGACTCTGCACTGGTCCGGCCCAGGCCAGCCGTGGGGTGAGATTCCGGCCAGCGCCTACCGCAGGCAGTGAACGAGCGCGTCCGCTGCGCGCGTGGCTGTCGACTCGGAGGTGCTCGGGCAACCGTGTAGGCTTCGGCCCCTGCCCTGCCCGAGAACGCCTGACTCGAGGCCCAGCCTCCATGCTCAAGCCCAAGTTCGCACCCGCAGCCTCTTTCGCCGAGCACCTGAACAACCTGCGCAAGGTGGTCGCGAACTTCGCCGAGCACCACGACGACGAAGACCTGCTGCTGACCTGGCACAAGCCGGGTGCGCGTCACTACCTGACCCGCGCCGCGGTGATGGTGCTGATGATCGGGCTTTGGATCGGCTACTTCGTGGTGCGGCCGTTCACCGACTCGAAGGAGATCGAGAATGCGGTGATGTTCTCGGCGGCTGCGGTGACGGGCTACTACTACTGGTCCGAGAAGCGCTCCAAGCAGAAGCGGCTCGAGCAGAACGCCCGCGTCAAGGTGGCGGCCGGCGCGATGATGCAGGCGCACACCGACGCGTTCGATCCGAACATCGACAGGCCGGTGGTGGGCGGCTGCTTCCTGGTGACCGACGATCCGGCCCTGGAGGCCGACCCCGCGCGCCTCGTGAAGCTCGCGAGCGAGCTCTTCGACTGGCGCGATGCAGACAACGCCGACGTCCCGCCGGATGTCCGGCCGGTTGTCGACTGGCTCCGCGCGACGAGCGAAGACGCGGTGCGTGGATTCACGCCGGTGCCCGTTCCGGCGTCGTACACCGGCAGCGATCGCACGTGGGCGATGCCCGTTGCGATCTGGAGGGACCGCATGCCGAACGGTGTGCTCGATCGTCGGCTCCTGCCCATCTTCTGGGATCCGACGAACGATCAGGTCATGCCCGAGACCCCCGAGCTGAAGACGTGGTGGTCGGAGGAGATCGACGAGCTCTTCTACCCGGACCTCGGCGAGGAAGAGGACGAGCACGACGCCGATGAGGGCTCGCATGGCGAGGGCTGACAGCGCAGGCGGACTCTCGTCATGCGCTGTCCCGCGGTCCTCTAGCGGACGCCGAGAACGTATCGCGGAGGCGCTGGACTGACTTGGCCAACGCCTCTGCAAGTGCGCCCGCGACGCGCGCCCAGCTCGACCTGATCCTGCGCCACCTCGCGACTGCGCCGCCGGCTCCGCTGCCGACCGCCCCGCGGGGTTCCATCCGGCTGCTGCTCGCTGCAATCCAGACGTTCGTGCTGACCACGATCGTGCTGACGCCCCTCGTGGCCGCGTCCCTGCTCGCGCTTCCGGTGGCCTGGCGCATGCTGACCGGCACCCGGATGGGGTCGCTCTCCCTGCCGCTCTGGATCGCGGCGGTCGCACTCCTCGTTGCCTGGGTGCGTGCGCTCAGGGCCAAGGACACGAAGAGGAGCTGCCTGATCGAGTTCGGGCGCGACGCGTATCCCGAGCTGTTCCGCCTGCTCGACGGAATCGCCGCACGCGTCGGCACGCCCCGGGTCGCGCTGGTGACGATGAGCCCGGGCGACGGCTTCGCGGTCAGCGAGGAGCGGTCCGGCTGGTCGAGCCGCAACGGAGACCTGCACCTCCGCCTCGACTGGAACGACCTCAACGCGATGACGCTGACCGAGGTCACGTCGATCCTGCTCCACGAGTTCGCGCACTACGGGATCGGGCACACGGAGGAGTCGCGGCGTCTCTACCGACGGGCGCGCTTCCTGTTCGCGTTCCAGGAACGGCTCGCGTCGGACACCTGGACCCGATGGAACCCGCTGCTCTGCTGGACGCGCGGTTTCGTCCGCTGGTTCGACCGGCGCTACGCGAGGATCAGTCGCGTCGAGGAGGCGCAGGCCGACGAGGTCGCGGTGCGCGTCGTGGGCGCTGCGGCCTTCGTGTCGGGGCTCGAGAAGGCGTACCGGAACGGCACCGAGACGTCGGGTCGGATGCGCGGGCTGATCGAAGCGGCGCTCGAGCGCTGCGACCTCGACGCCGATGTGCTCGGCCAGATGGCCGAAGAGCCGCTCGAGGGAAGGGACCGCGAAGCGTTCGAAGCCCACCTGCAGGAGCGCCTGCGCGAGTCGCTCCGCGACGACGACACGCACCCGCCGTTCGCGGACCGGGCGGCTGCGGCCGAGGCGCTCGCGGCGGCCGGTGCCGTGGCCCCCGGAGCGGACCGGCTCCCCGACTCGGGTGCCGCCTACCCGTTCCTGTTCGACTGGGACGCGCTGCGCCGGCAGCAGAGCCGAGCCGTCGTCGAAGGCGCCGCCCGCCGGCGCCACACCGCGGTCGGCCTGCGCGGCGACATCGCGGTGCCCGCGCTCGACCTCGGCAAGCCGACCTGGTTCGCACCCCGCTACCACGTCGCGGTCCGCATCGTCACGATGCTCTTCGCCGGGCTCGGCGCGCTCCTCACCGCGGCGATCACCGTGCTCGCGTACGACGATCCAGCGCGCTTCGGCGAGAACTGGCCGGTGCTCGCGCTGATGGCCCTGGCGCAGGTCTACGTCGTCGTGGCCGCGTTCCGCGCCCGCCGCTCCGGCTTGCTCGGCGGCGCGGAAGGCCTCGAGTGGCGGCGTGCGTTCTCGACGATGCGGTTCGGCTGGGACGCGGTCGGCGCGATCCGCTGGGACGATCGCGGCCCGGTCGTGCACTGCGGCTCGACCCGCATCCGCATCGGTGGGCAGCCGTCCGACCACGACGCGATGACCGACCTGATCCTCGAGTCCGCGCCCGCTCTCCAGGTCCTCGGCTGGGGCACCGGCCTGCAGCGCGTGCCCGCCCCGCCCCCCGAAGCAGCCTGGCCCACCCGCATCCGCGAAGAGAGCAAGGACATCCTCATCGAGGGCCCCGGCCAGAACCGCCTCCGCATCCGCGAAGACCACGTCATGTCCGGCCGCATCCGCGAGGCCATCGAAGAACGCCTGCTGCCGAGGCTCTACGGGTAGGAGCCCGGACTGTCGTCGTACGGCGGCCGCAAGAATCGGGTCCAGTCGCGCGCTCCCCGTTCCACGATCAGAATCTCGAGGGATTCCTGCATCGAGCGGTATGCGATCAGATTCGGCCCGACGGCCCAGAAGCGCACGCGGCTGTCCGACGTGAGGTCCGGTCGTGCGTGGCCGAGTCCAGGTTGTTCTGCCAGCAGCTCGAAGGTGCGGACCAGCCGTTCGAGCATCCGTCGGGCGAGGCCGGTGCCGAATCGGTCTTCGACGTCGGCAAGGACGACGCGGAGGCCACGACTCGCTTGTGGTGTGAGCCGGTAGTCCGTCACGGCTCCGCTTCGTCGCTGCGCTCGCGGAGCAGCGCGCGGAGTTCCGACACCACCGCGGCGCCGTCGAGGAGCTCCCCGCGGTCTGCTTCGGCGAGGCCGCGGGTCAGGGAGGCACGGAGGTGGTCGAGCTGGGCTTCCCGCACGCGGTCCTGCTCGACCATCAGGCGGAGCGCCTCGCGCACGACCTCGCTCTGGTTGTTGTAGAGACCGGAAGCCACCTTCTGCTGGACCAGCTTCTCGAGCTCGGGGGTGAGGTTGACGTTCATGGGAAGGGTGCCGTAGATGCCAGACTTTGACAATCTACGCCACATCCTGGCGGTCGTGGGCCCCTTGGGCCGGCATAGCGGTTCCCTGGTCGAGGAGGCCGCGGGCATGCCGCAGTCCGCACACCGGTTCCGTAGGGAGAGGTGGGACCTGTCGTTCGTTCGGGTTCGCCGTCCCCGGCTCGCGGTTGTGCAGCGGCCGCGGCTCGCGAAGAATCGTCGCCCGCGATGGAACCGGAAGTCTTGGTCTGGCAGCGCTCAAGAGCCGTTCGCGCGCGTGGGGTGCGCGGCGGGCTGATCGTCTGCCTGGCACTGCTGGCGTCCGGCTGCGGCGGCACCGTCGGTGAAGTCGAGGCGGCGCTCGCCAAGCTGGAGGCCGGCGAGGCCGAGACGGCGGAAGGAGAGCTGCGCGCGCTGTTCGACGAGCGGCCGGAGGATCCCGTGCTCGCCTACGACCTGGCACGGGCCCACCAGGAGCGAGGCCGTGCCCGGGAGGCCCGGGTGCGCTACGCCGACGTGTTGGTCAGGGGGGACCGGAAGCTCCGCGCCCGGGCGCACACGAACCTTGCGATGCTCGCGGTCGACGAGGTCGTCGATCTGTCCGGGCAGGACCCCGTCTCGGTGCCCGAGGAGCGGCGTGCCGAGATCCGCGACGCGTGCGAACGGGCGCTCGAGGCGCTGCAGCGGGCGCGCAACCTGGACCAGGATCTCGCCGAGGCCGTGCGTCGTCAGGACCTGTTGGCGCGCTGGCTGCGCGTGCTCGAGGACGCGTGGCGCGCGGCGGACCGGCAGGCGGAGAAGGACGAGCGTTCCGGGCTCGCGGGTGCGGCGTTCCTGGCCGCGCTGATCGACGCGGAGCGCGGGCTGGCCGCGGAGCTCGGAGGCGGCGACTCGCTGCTCGAGGACGTCGAGCTCCGGCAGCGCGACCTGCGCGAGGAGCTGGGCGCGGTTCCGGACCGGGTGTCGGGAGAGGGCGGCGTGGCCGATGCGTTCCGCGAGGACGTGCTCGGTGCGGTGCGAGCGGCCCCGTCTGCGTGCGAGGAGATCGAAGGCCTACTCCGCGACGGCAGGGCCGAAGCGGCGGCTCTCGCGATCGTCGCAGCCAGCGAGATGTGGACCGTTCCGCTGCTGCTGTGGGCGGAGCCGAGCGAAGGGCTGGGTCGCGCAGCGGAGGGCTTCGGTTCGTTCGCGTCCGGGCTGCAGCAGCTCAGCGCGCTGGACCGCATCGAGGACGAGCAGGCGCTCGAGCTCGGCGCCGCGGCCCGGACGGCCGCTGCGGAGCGCCTCGGTCGCCTGCGCCCCTGGCTCGACGCGCTGACGCGTCGCCTGTCGCCGGAGCACGTCGACGATGCCTGGGACGAGGGCCTGGTCGAGCGCACCCGGACCGGCCTCGAGCGGGCCAGCGCCCTCGCAGAGCGCGCGTCGCGCAACCTCGACCGGAGAGGGCCGCAGGCGCTGACGGCCGTGAACCGCGCGGCGGGCATCCTGTCGTCGCTCGCGCTCGACTGGGAGATCGCCGGGCTCGAACCGGCGGAGATCGCGCGTCGACTCGAGTCCGAGCAGCAGCGGCTGACGCGGGCCGCGGACTCCTCGTCCCCGGGTGCGTCGCTGCGCGGCATCGCGGCGGCCCTCGCGCAGCGGCTCGCCTGGCCCGCGACGGTCGAGGCGCTGGCGGACCAGACC
>JAQCBR010000172.1 GCA_027621295.1 Planctomycetota bacterium | reverse complement strand
GACGAGTTCGGCTGGGGTGACGAGCCGCCGCGTCGGGATGATGCCCCGCGTGGTGACGGCGATGGCGACCGTCGCCCGCGCCGTCGTCGCCGCTGATCGGCGGTGGGAGCGCAGCGCGTGACGGAATCTCTGTCACGCGCTCCTCCGAGCGACCTGGGGCCTCCGTTTCGCGGGGGTCTCTGCCGGGGCCCTGCCCCGGCCCTCGAAGCCTCGCCCGTCCGGGCGGGGCTTCTGCACGTACAGGGGAGGATCTCCGGGCGTCTTCGCGCCCCGGTCGAGCAAGGTTTTTGGACAGCCTGAATCGCCGCTGAGACAAGGGCTTGCGCGGTCATGGCGATTTACGGCCTAATTCCGACATGACTCGCTTCGGCCGCGCGGGCGTCTTCGCGCTCGGTCTCCTCGTGGTCTCGGCCAGAGCCCAGGAGCCCGGGGACAACCCGACCCCGCCGCGCGTCGGCATCCCGTTCCGGTCCGCTCCGGTCGAGGCGGATGGCAACCTGGTCGAGTGGGAGGGGCGTAGACCCGACGCCGTCCTCGACCGGGTCGAGCAGGTCTGGAGCCAGAGTCAGGACCCGAAGATGCGCTGGCTCGGCCCGGACGACCTGTCCGCCGAGTTCTGGTTCGCCTACGACGCAGCGCACTTCTACGTCGCGGGCCGGGTCCGGGACGACAGCCTCGTCCCGGGGCGGGTCGGTGCCGAGTGGCACAACGGTGACGCGATCGAGCTGTTCTTCGACCTCGGAGATCGGACCGCGCCCGCGGCCGGCGAGTTCGGAGAGGACTGCCAGCAGATCTTCCTGATGCCGTTCAGCGAGGAGCGGCCGTGGGGGCTCATGGACTGGCGGCAGCGGCCCGCCGTCCCGACCGGCGCCAGTCTCACCGGGGTCAGCGTGGCGTTCTCACCGCTCGAGGGCGCGAGCGGTCGCTACGCGTTCGAGGCGGTGATCCCGTTCCACAACTTCCCGAAGATCCGGGGCAAGCGGGAGATCGGCTTCGGGATCGCGATCGACGACCACGACGAGGGGCGTGCCGGGCGCTACCAGTACGTGACCTGGAACGGTCGCCAATACGTGGACCTCCGGCAGAACCTCGGCGAGCTCCAGTTCACCGGCCTCGCTCCCCTGTCCGCCGCCCCCGATGACGCGGAGAGCGCGTACGCATGGATCGGCGAGAGCCTTCGCGACCTGGCGATCCCTCTCGCCGCTGCTCTGGCGATCGCGCTCCTGCTCTGGGGCTTCAACGCGCTCAGCAGCCGGGTTCCGGTCGTGCGCCCGATCGGCCGCGCGGTCGGGGTCGCGATGTTCGGGCTCGGCTTCCTGCTGCCCGGCTTCCTCGACGAGCGTCGGCTCGACGAAGGGCGGCGCAGCGTCCAGCAGGTCGTCGAGATGCTCCAGACCGAGGTCCCTCGCATGGAGGAGGGGCTGCTCGGCGGCTACCGCGGCACCGAGCGTGACCGCGTCCTCGCCGATCTGCTCGCCGGTCGCACGATCGAGCGCGAGCAGAAGTACCGCTACACGTTCGTCTCCCAGCTCGCCGAAGAGGGCGCAGTGCTGGGGGTCGGGACCCGGAGGTTCTCCGGTCTGGGCTTCGATGTGCGTCCCTACGGCATCCCGCTCGATCCGGATCGCCAGGAGGTGTTCGCGTTCCGTGAGCCCCTGCCACCAGGTCGGCTGAACGTCGTCGTCGCGCGGCCGATCACGTCGGTGTCGGGCCTGATCGAGCTGTTCCAGCCGGACCCGTTCGACGAGGACTTCGTCGAACTCGAGGTCGTGACCTACGGAGCTGGTGCCCGTGCGCTGGCGTTGCCGCTCGAGGTCCCCGGGCCGTACACCTCGGTCGCCGACCCGCTGCTCGAGAGGATGGAGGTCTCGTACCGCACGCTGACCGTCGATGCGCCGCTGGAGTCGCTCGGGCTCCGGGTGCGTCGGGGCGAGGGCGTCCGCCTGGTCGGTCTGACATGGGTGTCGCCGGAGGGCGGCCCCACGGCGCAGGAGCCGCTGTTCCTCGGGATCGACACCGCGGGCGGTGTGCCGACCGATCTGCACGGGCAGCACCCGAGAGGGGCCGGGGTCGAGCTCAGCGAGAACGGGGGCACCGCCGTGTTCCCGCTGCCGGCCGATCCGGCGCGCGAGTTCCGCAAGCTCTGGCTGATCTACCACGGGGTCTACCGCTCGCGTCCGATCGACCTGCTCGGCATCGGCAGCCACGTCTGTGAGCTGACGATCGACTTCGCGGAGGAGGGCGTGGCCCCGCTCGTGGTCGCGTTCCAGCACCAGCAGACGATGTTCTTCGGGCAGGACCGCGCGAACCGGGAGCTGCCCAGCGGTGGAGCGGTCCGCGTCGCCCAGCGATGGGACAGCGAGGACGGCGAGCCGCGCATCGACTTCCTGCGCCAGATCGACATCCCTGCCGGCGCGACGCCGGTGTCGCTCCGTCTGCGCAACACGGGGCCGTACGCGATCCGGTTCCGGTCGGCGACGTTCGGTACCGAGGTGCCGAACGTCGCGACGAGCACCGCCGACTCGCCGTTGCTGCGGCGCGGCAGCGGCGAGGGGCTCGCGCCGGACCTGCTGCAGCGACTCGGCGGGAAGGACGTCGCGATCTACCGCGGTGGGCGGCTGTCGGCGGCGACCCTGCCGTCGATCGAGCAGCAGGAGCGGGCGGCCCTGCCCGACGAGGCGAAGCGCGTCGTGCCGAACGACAGCGTGTTCGCGCGCGTCGTCCCTGTCGGTGACGGCGTGGTCCACGAGGGCTACACGGTGCTGCGCGGTGAGGCGTGGTCGGGCACCGTGGTCACGGTCTTCGCGCGCGACCCGGAGCACGGTGAGTTCCTCCGTGGCGTGCACCGTGTCGGCGCTGCGCTGTGGATCGGTGCGCTGCCGGTGCTGCTGCTGATGCTCAGCGAGCTGCTCGCGATCTTGAACAACCTGCGCTTCCGGCTCGTGTCGGTGCTCACGGTCGCGACGCTCGTGCCGCTCGGCATCCTCTCGCTGTCCCTGCTGCAGGTGATCGAAGGGGACCACGAGGCGCGGGTTCGCGAGCGCGCGCAGTCCGCGGTGGTCTCGGCCGAGAAGCAGCTCAACGACGAGAAGCGCCAGCTCCTCGTCAATGCCCAGACGTGGCTCAGCGACCTCGTCGTCGTGGTGCGGGAGCGCGGACTGCTGCAGCGCGAGGATCTCGCCGAGGGATTCGCCGAGGTCCTGTCGCCGGTCATGCAGAGCCAGCTGCCGCCGGCCTGGAGCGGGTCGGGCTACCTGCAGTTCGAGTTCAACCCGCCGCCCGACGGCGACGGGCTCGCGCCCGCTTCGGTGCACGTCGGTGGTGACACCCTGCGCAGCCTCGACACGCAGCTCCGCGCAGAGGTCGGGGTCTACCTCGTGTGGAGCGTGCCGCTGATCGGCGTTCGCTGTTCGATCGACCTCCCTGGCGGCGAGGGCACGTGCGCGCTCTCGGTGGCCCGTCAGCTGGACCCAGCGTTCCTGTCGTCGCTGCGCCGTGACTACGCGGTCCTGCTCTGCGATGCGAAGGGCTACCCGGTCGAGGCGTCCGGCAGCGAATCCGTCGGCGGTGCCGAGCTCGCGGTCCACGCGCGCCGCCCCGCGACACAGACCGAGCGGGAGGAGCTGTTGAAGGCTCTGGTGCCCGGCAAGGAGCCGGTCGTCGCGCGGCACGTCGCCGGTGGCGAGGGTTGGATCGCAGGCTACCTGCCGCTCCTCGATCTGCAGAACGTGCCGCGACTCCTGCTCGGCGTGGTCGACGTCGAGCCTCCCGCGACCCTCCCGCTCGAGGTCGGGCGGATCCCCGTGCGCGCGTTCTTCGGCGGAGCGGCGGGCTTCCTGCTGCTGCTGTCGCTGTTCCTGAGCTTCGCAGTGGCCTCCCGGATCTCGCGGCCGATCGAGCGGCTCGAGGAGGGGGCGCAGCAGCTCGGACGCGGCCAGCTCGACGTCCGCGTCGAGGCTGCGGAAGGCGGGCAGCTCGGGCGGCTGACGCGTGCGTTCAACCAGATGGCGACGGACCTGCGCGCGCGCATCCAGGACCTGCGTCTGCTGAACCTCGGCATCCAGGAGCTGACCAGCAAGCTGGAGCTCACGGACGTGGTCGCGAGCGCGGCCGCGTTCTACGCGCGGCACTCGCCTGCCGACGCGGTGCGCGTGTTCCTCGGGAGTCGGGACGCCGAGCGCGTGGAGGTCGTCGGTCGCGAGGGTGAGGCGCTGGATCTCGCTGCGCCCGGGGTCTGTGCGCTCGTCGAGGCGACGGGGCCGTTCGCGTGTCGGTTGGGGGCCGAGGGGCTGTCCCTGCAGGGCATCGGCGGGCGCTACCGCTCGGCTCTCGCGCTGCCGCTGATCGTCGGCGGGCGGACCCGCGGGGCTGTCGTGCTGCTGTTCGAGGTCGCGGAGCCGCCCCGCGTCGACCTGGACCTGCTGTGGACGATGGCCGCGCAGACCGCGTCGGCGATCGAGAACGCGCGCCTCTACCAGACTGCGGTCGAGGACGTGCGGACCGGCGCGCTGCGCCGCGAGTACTTCGGGATGCGGGTCAGCGAGGAGGTCAAGCGAGCCGAGGCAGAAGGCCATTCGGTCGCGCTGATCGGGATTCTCCCCGAGGACGCACGTGGGCTCGCGAGTGTGCTGAGTGCCGCCGAGGTGCTCTCCTTCGTCGAGCACGTCGTGCGGATCGTGCGGGAGGCGCTGTCCCGCGATGCGCTCGTGTGTCGGTCGACGGCGCTCGGCCTCCAGATCCTGCTGCGCGAGGGGCGGGACGGGGCCGATGCGGCGATCGCTGCGCTCGAGTCGGCGCTCCGCGCACGTGGCCCCGAGCCGGCCCGCGGCAGCGGTCTCGCCGCGAAGCCCGTGTTCCGGCTGCAGGCGGTCGTCTTCCCCGATGACGGGGCCAGCGCCGAGTTCCTCTTCGCGGCGCTCGAGGCGCGTGTCGGGCGCGGCATCGGTCAGCTGCCCCGGCCGGCGCGGGACCCGGGCGCGGGGCTCGTGCTGAGCTCTGCGGCGATGGCTGGCGTTCTCCGCACGATGGAGAAGGTCGCGCCGACCGACATCTCCGTCCTGCTGATCGGTGAGACCGGCACCGGCAAGGAGGTGCTCGCCGACCTGATCCATCGTTGGAGCCGTCGCGCGGAGGGGCCGCTCGTGAAGGTCCACTGTGCGGCGCTCCCCGAGAGCCTGCTCGCGTCCGAGCTCTTCGGCCACGAGCGCGGTGCGTTCACCGGGGCGACCGAGCGGAAGCTCGGGCGGTTCGAGCAGGCGCAGGGCGGCACGATCTTCCTGGACGAGATCGGAGAGATCTCGCTCGACGTGCAGGTGAAGCTCCTGCGTGTGCTGCAGGAGCGTGAGATCGATCGTG
The DNA here is from genome assembly GCA_027621295.1 of Planctomycetota bacterium. Taxonomy (GTDB): domain Bacteria; phylum Planctomycetota; class UBA1135; order UBA1135; family UBA2386; genus JAQCBR01. The sequence goes on along the minus strand of JAQCBR010000172.1, from coordinate 1,841 downwards.
TTGGCGGATCCCAGCCCGTGCCGGTCGACGTCCGGGTCGTTGCGGCCACCAACCGGGACATCGAGGCGATGGTCCGTGACGGGCGGTTCCGCGAGGACCTCTACTACCGGCTCCAGGGGATGCTGATCGACGTGCCTCCGCTGCGCTCGCGGAAGGAGGAGATCCCGGCGCTGATCGAACTGTTCCGTCGGGAGGCGGTGTCTGCCGGACACTCGCAGGTCGAGGGTTTCACCGCCGAGGCGATGGACGAGCTGTTCCGGAGGGACTGGCCGGGCAACGTCCGCGAGCTCCGCAACACGGTGCTGCGCGCGATGGTCCTGGCGACGGGTGTCCGGGTCACGCGGTCGGACCTGCTCGGGCTGGGTGGCGTGGAGGCTGGGGAGGTGCCGTCGGTCGCGCGGACCGACGACGTGCCTTCGGAGGTGTTCTCGTCACCCGGTCTCGCCGGCGGGGTCGATCCGGCCGGGGTGCCGGTCGTTCCCGCGCGCGATACGGAGCCGCCGGCGCGGAGTGGGGGCCGTCCGGCACGCGGGGGACGGGGCGGGTTGTCCGGCCGCGCTCCGCTCGGAGTCGCCGGGGCGGGCGCCGTGGGGCCCACAGCCGACCCTGCTTCGCCGCCCGGCGTTCCCTCCTGGGTGCGCGTGCCGGACTTCGCCGGATGGGTGCTGGCGCTCGGCGGGGAGATCTCCAGCCAGGACTACGCGGAGCGGGCTGGGGTCAGCGGCCGGACCGCTTTGCGGGATCTGGGTCGCCTGACCGACGAGGGCTTCCTCGTTCGGGTGGGCCGCCGCCGTGGGGCGAGATATCGGCTGGCTGGCTCCCCGGGCGCTGGCGAATAGCTGGCGAATTGCGGGAAGACTTTCCACACCTGGCTGTGGAATCGCCTCTGAGCACCTGGCGAGAAACTTGTGGGTGCATGGCGAAAAAATAAACGAGATGACACAAAGCCATATCAGGCAGTGGTTAAGAATCCTCGGTCCCGGACTGGCCACGCGTGGCTCAATGGGTTGGCCCCAACTTTGCGATACCTCGTCATGCCGCGGCGGACCTCGCCCCGCATGCGGCTGGCGCCCAGCGCCCTGATCGCCACCGGAGACCCGCACCATGACCCGCACTGCCTGCCAACGACTCCTTCTCGCCCTCGTGGCCCCGCTGTGGGTCTGCGGCGTGCTCGCGGCCCAGGGTGTGGAGCTCAAGTCCTCGGCGACGACCTACTACGGCACTGCCGGTTCCTGCACCCAGCCCGCGACCATCGACTATGACTCGGTGCGCGACGCGACCCCGGAGTGGCAGACGATCCGCTCGGAGGGTGTGCGGAAGGGCAGCGCCCGCTACGAGCTGCTGATCTCCGAGATGAACGCGCGGATCGTCCGCGCGGTGCGCGTTGCCGCCGAGGAGTCCGGCCGGGACTGCGTGGTCGGCAAGCGCGACATCAAGGACGACCGGGGCCTCGAGGTCCGCGACCTCAGCGACGACGTCGTCGGCAAGCTGGAGTCGGGCGCAGCGAGCATCTAGGCTCGTCCCGCCCGCGGAGAAGTTCCGGCGGGACGCAAGCTTCGGGACGTCCCCCGAGGCGGGTGGCTGCGGCCCGAGCCGCAGCGAACGTGTGTCGTTGGCCCGAAGCGCGAGCGTCCCTTGACGACCCGACCCGACCCAGTCCGACCCCGTCTGCGCGAGCCGGCCGCGGCCCTGGTCCTCGCGCTGACGCTCGCTGCCTGCCAGGGTGCCGCCAAGACGCGTGAGATCGACGTTCCTCCGCTCCAGGTGCGGACGTCGGCGGATGGGCAGCCGGGGACCGGCCGGACCCTGGCTGACCAGGTCTGGGGCATCGGCAGCGGGCC
>JAQCBR010000026.1 GCA_027621295.1 Planctomycetota bacterium | reverse complement strand
CGGGCAGCACCGCCGCCTCGTCGTCGGCGCGGAGCAGCGCTCGCCCGCGCGCGGCCAGGATCTCGTCGTCGGTCAGCTCGAGCTCCCCGCGCAGCCACGCGGCGCAGCGTGCCACGGCCGCGCGCTGTGCGTCCGGGTCGGCGACCACGACGCCGACCATCACCGCGCGGTCGGTGACGATCACCTCGGAGGGCAGCTCGCGGCTCGGCGACGGCGAGGCTTGCCGCAGCAGCTCACCGAACACGCGGGACACCCCGGACGCGCCGACCGGGTCGTGGTCCGACCCCGCGGCGACCGAGAGCCAGATCGCGGTCCGGCCCGCCGCGTCGAGTTCGTCGGTCCGGTAGCGCCCCCCACCCTCGACCTCGACGAAGGCGAGCGCGCCCACGGACGGCCCCGCGTCGACCGGTGGGCCGACCGGTTCCTGCGGGGCGAGGGCAGACAGCGACAGCAGCAGAGTCTTCAGCAAGTGCGACCTCGTCGGATGAGGACCGCGGCGTCCCCGGACACCGCGGCCGCCAGATCCTCGTCGTGTGTGATCCAGAGCAGCGCGACCCCGGTGCGGGCCTGCGCTTCGAGAAGGGTCTCGACGACCTGGACCGCGGCGAGCCTGTCGAGGCCGGCGGTCGGTTCATCGAGGATCAGCGCATCGGGACGGGCAGCCAGCGCTCGCAGCAGCGCAGCCCGGCGGAGCTGGCCGCCGGACAGCGAGTCCGCCGTCGCCCCGAGCACCGACGCGGGAAGCCCGAGGCGGGACGCCTCCGCGGCGACGTCGAAACCGTCTGCCGCAGACTCCGCGCAGAGCGATGCGATCGTCCGGTGCGGGGTCAGGGACCCCGCCGCGTCCTGGTCGAGCAGCAGGACCCGACCGACGCGTTCCACAGCGCCGGTCGTCGGCTCGATCCGCCCGACGAGCACGCGCGCGAGCGTCGTCTTGCCCGCTCCCGAGGCACCCCGGACCGCGAGGTTCTGCCCGGCGCGGAGCATGAGGTCGGCGCGCTCCAGGATCGCGGCGCCGCCCACGACGACGCCGACGTCCCGCGCGCGGAGCACGACGGAGGCTTCCCCGTCGGCGAGATCGGGCCGGGGAAATGCGGGTCGTGCCGGCCAGCCCGGACGCAGCGTTCCGTCCGCGTCCAGGTGGTGCGGAAGCGCGGCGAGTCGCTCGGCGAGCGCGACGTCGTGCGTCGCGATCATCAGCGCGACGCACCGGCCACGCAGCGCGTCCGCCGCCGCGACCACCGCCGTGGCGCGCTCCGCGTCGAGACCGGCCGACGGTTCGTCGAGGACGCAGAGGCGGACCGACGGCCGCGCGAGTGCCACTGCGAGCAGCGCGGACTGGGCCTCGCCGCCGGAGACCTGGTGCGGATGGCGACCCGCGAGCGAGCGCGCATCGGCACCACGGAGAAGCTCGAGCGCCGCGCACGCGTCCTCCGGGCTGACTCCCGCGAGTTCGGCGATCTGGTCGCCCAGCGGACGCAGCGGGTCGAACGCCGCGCGCGCGTCCTGCGGCACGGCGACCACGGGGCCACGGAGCCAGGACCGCCAGGCGGGGCTGCCGCGGGTCGGGCGTGGTTCGCCCGCGAAGCGGATCCTGCCCGAGATCCCGAGCACCTCTCCCTCGCGACGGTGATCGAGGAGCGCTGCGAGCAGGCTCGACTTGCCGGAACCCGACGGACCGAGGATCGCCACGGCGTCACCCGCAGCCACACGCAGCCCAGCCACGCGGATCCGCATCCCCGGGCGCTCGACCACGAGATCGCTGACCTCGAGGAGCTCCGAGGCGGGCGGAGTGGCCTTTGATGAATCGACTCCCATGCGGTCCGAGCGCAGCGGCGACGCGAGCGCACGTGGTTAGACTACGCGGCGTTCCGGCACCGGTCATCCCAACGATCCCCGCGTCTGTCCATGCCTCGAATCCCCACGCTGCTCACGCTGGCCCTCCTCTGCGCATCGGCTCCGTGCCAGAGCTCACTCGCCGACCTGCGCGCCCGCTTCGACCGAGACCGGGAGGAATTGGTCCGCGAACGGCAGGGACGGGTCAGCTTCCAGGACTTCAAGGCGATGGCCGAGCGCCACGCCGGGCTGCTCGAGAGCTGGCTCGGCGATGCGAGCGGGGCGGACGCGATCAACGGGCGACTGCTCCTCGTCAACATCCAGGCCGACATCGGTCGGGAGGACGCGGCGCGTGACACGCTCAGGGCACTCGACGCCGCGGCCGCACCCGCGCTCGAACTCGCGGCTGCGGCCGAACTCGCCGGACGCCTCGGCATGGGCACCGAGCGCGAGTCGTGGATCGACGCAGCCGTCGGCAAGGACGCGCCGTTCGAGGAGAGGATGGCGCTCGCGCTCTTCCTGATGACCCGCCTCGTCGAGGTCGACCGGGGCGAGGCGATCTTCGACGCAGCGCTCGCCGCGGCCGAGGACGACGAGGCGCGGGCGCACGTGCTCTGGTATCGGGCCACGGCGGTCCGCGAGCGGGAGGACCTCGAGGAAGGCGCGTACGAGAAGGCCCTCGACGAGCTGGCCGGGAAGTTCCCCAAGACCTACTGGGGCGGCGTGGCCCGAGACCGCCGCGCTGCGTTCGAACTGGAGGTCGGTTCCGAGGCGATCCCGTTCTCCGGGACGACCCTCGGCGGTGACGTCGTGACGCTCGCCGCCTACCGCGGCAAGGTCCTGCTCCTCGACTTCTGGGCGCCGACCGCGCTCCGGGGACGGAGCACGCACCGGGAGCTGACGAAGCTCGTCGCCGAGTACGGCGAGCGGGGCTTCGCGGTCCTCGGCGTCGCGATGGACGAGGACGCCGACGCGGTCAAGGCGGCAGCCAAGGCCGAGGAGAAGACCTGGCCGCACGTGTTCGACGGCCGCGGGCTCCGGGCCGACATCGCGCTGCGCTACGGCGTGGAGCAGGTGCCCGACTACGTGCTGGTCGGGCGTGACGGGAAGATCGCGGCGATCCGGATCTTCCTGCAGGACGAGTACGGCGTCCGGGAGCTGCGCGACGCGATCGAGCGCGCGCTCCGCGCGGACGGGTGACAGGGTCAGGCGCGGACCGCGGCCACGCAGTCGATCTCGACGAGCACGCCCTTCGGGAGGCCGCGGACGGCCACCGTCGCCCGAGCGGGACGGTGGTTCCCCATGTGCCGGGCGTAGACCTCGTTGACGGCCTGGAAGTCGGCCATGTCGACGAGGTAGATCGTGCACTTCAGCGCGTGGTCGAGCGCGCTCCCGGCAGCCTCGAGCACACAGCCCAGGTTGCGCAGCACGAGATCCGCCTGGCTCGCGACGTCCGCGCCCTCGACCTCGCCGGTGGTCGGCGACAGTGCGACCTGCCCGGAGCAGTAGACGAGGCCCCCGTGGACGACGGCCTGGGAGTAGGGACCGATCGCCTTCGGAGCGGAGTCGGTGTGGATCGTGCGGATCGAGGTCATGAGCGTCGGAGGTTAGCGATCCCGCCTCGGACGGCGAAGCGACAGCACGCATCCGCACTCGGTCCGGCGGGCGAACGACGCCCCATGGGTCACGGTCTCCAACTCGCGCTCCTCGGCGCGCTCACCCTCGCGACTGCCGGCTGCCACACTCCCGCACCGCTCCCCGGGGTCGGGCTCATCGACCTCGAGCGCTTCGAGGGAGACTGGTTCGTCATCGCGCACATCCCGGCACCCGGCGAGGAGACCGCGCACAACGGCGTCGAGTCCTACCGGCTGGTCGACGACCGACACGTCGCCACCACCTACAGCTACCGGGTCGGCGGCTTCGACGGACCGATCGAGGTCCTGACCCCGCGCGCGTTCGTCCGAGACCCGGTGACGAACTCCTACTGGGGTATGGAGTTCTTCTGGCCGCTGACCTTCGAGTACCGGATCACGCACCTCGACCCGGCCTACCGGACGACGATCATCGCCCGCTCGGCGCGCGACTACGTCTGGGTGATGGCGCGCACGCCGGACGTCCCCGACGACGTCTACGCGGACCTCGTCGCAGAGGTGGGAGCGCAGGGATACGACACCGCGGCGCTGCGCCGCGTCCCCCAGCGCTGGCCGGACCCGGAACACCCGGCGCGCTGAACCGGTTCGGGTCAGCGCTTCGGGAAGCTCTCGACGACCTGTGCGGCGCGGACCGGATCGAAGCGTTCGGGCGGCGTGCCGAGCGGTGCCTGGAGCGCCGCGAGGTCGAGGGATGCACTGTCGACACCGCCTTCCGGCACCTCCGCGTGTGCGCACCATGCGATCGCGTTGAGGACCAGCCGGCGGAAGTCGGGGTGGCCCCAGTTCCAGTGCACGTGTGCGCCGGTGAAGCCGAAGCCCCGCCCACCGCCGGGTCGGGTCCGCGCCCAAGCGAGGTGCTGCGGCTCGCCGGCCGCCACCGCGGCGCGGACCGCCGGGTTGCCGCTGTGCGGTCCGTCACCGCGATCCATCGTCGACGCAGGCGCGATCGCGGACACGAGCGCGGTCACACCCTCCATCGCTGGGCGGAACCGCATGTGGAAGTAGAACTCGTCGTGGAGCTCGAACGGCCGAACGCCGCGCGTCACCGGGTGGTCGGCGATCATCGACACGTTCGCGGTCCAGGTCGGATTGACCGACCAGTGCGTCTCGAAGTAGCCGCCGGTCCAGTCGAGGAAACGCTCTCCCGGCACGCCTGCCGGGACCTCCACCGCGTAGTGCAGGCAGACGAGGCCGGCACCGCGACGCATCAGCGTGCCGAGCTCCTCGAGGTGACGGAGCAGCGGGTGACCGCCACCGCCATCGGCAAAGCTGACGAAGCAGTCGGCGGTCTCGATCACCTCCGGATCGCTCGGCCACAGGTCGACGACGACCGCGTCGATCGGCAGCCCGCTGTCGTTGATGGCCTGCGCGAGGATCTCGCAGCCGCCGCGGTGCTCGTGCGCGCCGTAGCCGTGGCTCGGCCGACCCGCCAGGAACACGACCTTGCGGCGTCGCTCCGGGTCCTGGGGGACGACCCAGATGTTCCGGTACTCGACCGGGTTGCCGTGGTTCTGCAGGTGGAGCCCGCCCGGCGTGCCGTCCTCCTTGCGGACGCTCGCCGCGGTCGGCCCCGGCACCGCGACGTCCTCGTGGACCAGGATGCCGTTCAGGTGCACGGTCATCCGCGCGTCCTGCACCTTCTTGCCGTCGACGAAGCGCGGCGCCCGGAAGTCGATGTCGTAGGTCTGCCACGCGCCCGGCGGCAGGCACGCGTTCACGAGCGGGGCGGCGACTCCGTAGATCCCGCCGCACTCGTTCGCCCGGCCGTCCAGGCCGAACGAATCGAGGACCTGGCATTCGTAGCGGCCCTGCACGTAGACACCGCTGTTGCCGCGACCCTGGCCGCGCGCGTCCGGCTGGAACGGCGTGCGGAACTCCACGTGGAGGCGGTGGTCGCCGAACGCCTGCTTCGAGTCGCAGCCGACGCCGAGCGAGCCCGAAGGCAGGAGGCGGCCGTTCTCGAACGCATCCGCGGACGAACCGTCGAAGAGCACGACCGCTCCCGGCGGTGCCGCCTCGCCCAGCGTCGGGCTCTGCCGCTCGACGCGCGTGAGGCGACCGAGTTCGCGATCCCCGCGGAAGACCTGCGCGTCCCCCGCCGGGCCGACCACGACCCGCGTCCCGTCGTCGAACGCGATGTCAGCACCGCCGTCCGTGAGCGGCGCCGTGGCGACATGGCGGACGCTGCCGCGCGCCCAGCCGGCTCCCGGCAGGCCGCCGACGAGCAGCACGCCGCGCACCGCCGGTCCGTCGGCCCCCGATTCGGCGATCACCTGGAGGCCGAGAGGCGACGCTGCGCCCTCGGACACGGCGATCGTTCCGGCGTATTCACCCTGGAGCGCGGAGAGGCGCTCCGGGGCAGGGGATTGGGCGGACAGGACCGCCGATGACGCGAGCAGGACGAGGGCGAGGAGCTGGGCCGAGCGCATGGGCGCGGATTAGACCCGATGATCGCCGCGAACGCGTGCCCTCACCGACCCCGGATCGCGGCCTCCAGCGCGCCTGCTCCCCCGGGCGTGTCGCAGACCCGGAACAGCTCCCAGATCGGGCGCCGCTCCCCCGGTTCGAACAGCGAGCCTTCGCGCCGCGTCCACAGCCCGAACCGGAGCCCGCCCTCGCCGCCGTGGTCGACGTGACGGTGGTAGTGGAACGCGTCGATGCCGTCGAGCGCGGCGACCTTCTGCCACGCCCTGGCGAACGCCTCGGCCTGGACCCTCGGTCCATCGGGCCCGTCCGGGCAGTGGAAACCCTGCTCACTGAGGATCACGCGGCGCGCCTCACCCCCGAACCGCAGCTCGTCGCGCCCCAGGTAGGCGGTCAGCACCTCGAGGTTCCGGAACGTGATGCGCGGGCTGTCGTCCCGGGACTCGGCCGAGCTGTCCTCCCAGAAGCGGCAGTCGAACAGGTCCTCGGGGTACGGGTGGAAGGCGACGTGCCAGTCGAAGTCCCCGTCCGCGCGGACCCGGGCTGCGAACGCGTCGAGGAGATCCCGACCCGCGCAGGACTGCTCCGCGTCGCCGGCGCCGAACCGCGCCTGCCAGTGGTGTTCGAGGGAGATGTAGACGCGCGCGTCGGGATCGGCAGTCCGGATCGCACGGTGGAAGACCCGGACCGCCGCCGCGTACTGGGCTGCGACCTCGTCCACCGGCGCACGCCCGAGGTTGTACCACCACCAGTGTGAGTTGACCTCGTTGCCCACCACGTAGCCGTCGACGCGACCGATGTCCGAATCGGGCCCGTAGCGCGCGGCGATGGCAGAGAGCAGGCGCGCGTAGTGGTCGGCGCCGACTTCGTCGAGCACGCGGAACGCGCCGAGGCGATTCGGCGCCGCGGCGTCGTAGCGCGGATCGAACTGGAGTGCGTCGATCGCCGCATCGCCGGTCGCGCGCGCCAGCAGGATCAGCGTGATGGAGACTCCGGCCCGCGCGAGCGGACGGATCTGCGCGTCCAGCGGTCGGAGCGCCGCTGCGCGCAGCGTGTAGCCGTGGCCGAGATCGACGTCGCCGTTCTCCAGGTCGCCGTCCGGAGAACGGCGACCGAGGATGTGACCCAGCTGGAGATTCAGCGCCGCGTGGCGGATCCCGAGGCGCAGCGCGTCGTCGACCATCTGCACCTGGAGACCCTTCTTGCTCGACGGCTCGACCTCCTGCGCAGCGAGAGGCAGGACGACCGCTGACGCCAGCAGGGCGAGAACGACCCGGCAGACGCGACGACGAGCCGGGTCGCCCATGTTCAGCCCTCGAGCTTCGCACGCATCGCTGCCGCCACGCGTGCTGGCACGAAGCTCGACACGTCTCCGCCGAAGCGGACGATGTCCTTGATCAGCGACGAGGACACGTAGCTGTAGGCGTGGCTCGGCATCACGAAGACCGTCTCGATGTCCGGCTTCAGGTGGCGGTTGGTCAGCGCCATCTGGTACTCGAACTCGAAGTCCCCGATGTTGCGGAGCCCGCGGAGGATCGCGTCGTAGCCCTCGCGCGCGGCGAACTCGACGACCAGCTCGGAGAAGCCGACGACCTCGACGTCGCCGGGCAGCTCGGCGCGGAGCAGCTCGATCCGTTCCTCGACGCTGAACACCGGATTCTTGCTGCTGTTGCGGGCCACGGCGACGGTGACGGAGTCGAACATCCGCCGCGCGCGCGCGACGAGGTCGAGGTGCCCGAGGGTGACGGGGTCGAAGCTGCCGGGGTAGAGCGCGCGCACCATGGTGCGCGGAGATTATCCGGGAGCGCCACCCGAGACCCGCGTCACCTTCGAGCGCTCCATCTCCACATCAGGGCATGGTTGGACCGGGCACGCGGCTTGGAGCAGGCAAGACCGGTCGGCCGATGGGCCCGCACGGGCTCGCGATGCTGGCGATCGCAGCGGTCTTCGGCGCGCTGCTCGGCCGCGAGTGCGGCATCGTCGGGGTCGGCGCCGCGGGCGCGCTGGCGGTCTGCGCGGTCCGGGCGGGCTTTCCCGCAGCCGCGCTGGCTCTGACAGCGGCGCTCGGCGCAGTGCCGACCTCCCCTCGAGACCTGGGCTCCTCGTCGGGCGTGCCGCACAGCGCGACGACGTCGACGCGGCTCGTCCGCATCGACGGCATCGTCGTCGGGCCGATCCTCCCCGACCGCGCGACCGGGAGGCTGCGGTTCTCGCTGCGGCCGGCCGGCGGCGTCACGCTGCTGCGATGCCGCGGGACGCTCGGACGCGGAGAAGGCGCGCCCCATCCAGGAGATCGCATCCGCGGACCGGCGCTGCTCCGCCGAGGCGACGCGGAGCCTGTCGCAGAGATCGTGCTCGCAGCGATGTCGGTCCAGGCATCCGGCTCACCCGGCACGTGGCCGACGCGGGTCCGACTGGCATGCGAATCGTCGCTGTCCCGGCACGTCGGCGGCGAAGCGGGCGCGGTCGCCGCGCACCTCGTGCTCGGCCGAGGGCCCCGGCTCGCCGACGACCTCGTCGACGCCCATCGCGCGACGGGGCTCGCCCACCTGCTCGCCGTCAGCGGTGCCCACGCGAGCATGCTCGCGGTGATGCTCGCCGCCGCCTACGCGGCGGTCCGCGGACGTGATCCCTGGCAAGCGCGACGATTCCGACGTGTGAGCGCGATGTTGCTCGTCGGCTACGGCGCGGTGACAGGATTCGAACCGCCGGTCTTGCGGGCGCTCGCAGCATGGTGCGTGGTCGCCTTCGCCGGCGCGCACGGCCGGCGACCGACCGTCGGCGCCACGCTCGCCGTCCCCGCACTGCTCACCGCGCTGCTGTTCCCGCAGGACCTGCTGTCCGTGTCGTTCGCGCTCAGCTACGCGGCGGTGATCGGGCTCGCGGTCGCAGGAGCCTTCCGGAGGCCGGAGGGGCCGTGGGACCGCGTCGGACTGGCCGTCCGCGCGTCGCTGTTCGCCATGGCGGCGACCACGCCGTTCACACTCGCCTGGTTCGGGCAGCTGTCGCCGTGGACCCTGATCGGCACGCCGCTGCTCGCACCGCTGGTCACCGTGATGCTCGCGCTCGGGGTCACGACGTGCGCGCTCGCTCTGGCTGCCCCACCCCTCGCCGCGTGCTCGGGGTCCGCTCTCGCGTTCTTGACCGACGGCTACGCCGCAGCCGTGCGGACGTTCGCGCAGCTGCCCGGCTCACCGGTGCCCGCGACGGTGGTCCCGTCCGGAGCCTGCCTCCTCGCCGCCGTCCTGGCTGCCGTCGCGTGGCTCTGCTTCCGCCCGACGCGCGTCGGCTTCCTCGTCGCCTGCACCCTGGTCTCGGTCCCCCACTTCGTGCCCGGCGCGGGCGGGGCTCCGGCGCGCCGGATCACGCTCGCCGCGGTCGGTCACGGACAGGCTGCGGTCGGGTACCTGCCGGATGGCAGCTCGCTGGTCGTCGACTGCGGCAGTCGCGTCGACGCGCGACGCGCGGTCGACGCCGCGCTCGACGCACTCTCTCCGCGGCGCACCGTGGATCTCCTGGTCATCAGCCACGCGGATGCCGACCACATCGGCGGGGCAGTCGCCCTGTCCCGTCGAGCCACGGTCAGGTCGGTGATCCTGCCCGCCGAGCTCATGGGCGGCCCGGTTGCGAACGCGCTCCGTTCGCGCGTCGCATCGGTGTCGTTCCTCGCACCCGGCGAAGACATCGCTGCGCTCGACGGAGCGGTCCGCGTGTTCGCCCCCCGCGTGCCGGTCGGCGCCGCGCGCAACGACCGGAGCCTGTGGACCGAGATCCACGCCCACGGGCTCCGCATGGTGCTGCCGGGTGACGCCGACGCTGCGGCGATCCGGGCGGCGATCCGGGTCCTTGCGGCGGGTCCGGTGACGGCCCTGGTGTTGCCCCACCACGGACGCGGCGATCCGGATGCGATCGACGCTCTGGTCGAGCACCTCGAGCCAAGGACCTGTCTCGCATCGAGCGGGGACACACCGACCGAGACCAGAAGGCTGGCGGCCCTCGGGATGCCGGTCCTCTCCACGGCGGAACACGGGGACCTGCACGTCCACCTCGCCGCTCCGGGGACTGCGGCGCACGGACTCGTGACGGCGTCGGTCCCGGCCCGGTTGCGCGCGGATTCCGGAGTCGCGACGCGCTAGGCGGCAGTCGCTACGATCCCGCGCGCCGGGAGCTCGCCCGGCGTTGCCCTACCCGCCCCGAAGCGCCCTTGGACCCGAACGAACGCAGCTCCCGCACTCCGCGTGCACGCGCTTCGACCCAGCCCCTGGCCGCGCTGCTGCTCGCCGCTGTCGCGAGCGCGCAGGGGCCGTCCTCGGGCACCGGTCACTGGGCGTTCACACCCCCGCCGGCAACCGTCGAGGTCCCTCCGGTCCGCGCCACGGACTGGCCGCGCAGCGACGTCGACCGTTTCGTGCTGGCGCGCCTCGAGGCCGAAGGGCTCGATCCCGCCGCGGACGCGGACCGCCGGACCTGGATCCGTCGCGTGACGTTCGACCTGATCGGCCTGCCGCCGACGCCGGACGAGGTCGACGCCTTCGTGGCCGACCGGACGGATGGCGCCGAGGCCCGGGTCGTCGACCGCCTGCTCGCGTCGGACGCCTACGGCGAGCGGATCGCGCGCCGCTGGCTCGACCTCGTGCGCTACTCGGACAGCAACGGCCTCGACGAGAATCTGGCGCTGTCGCACGCGTGGCGCTACCGGGACTGGGTCGTCCGCGCGCTCAACGACGACGTCCCCTACGACCGGTTCGTCACGATGCAGATCGCGGGTGACCTGATGCCACGTCCGGACGACGAGCAGCAGGAGATCGACCAGCGCACCGCGACCGCGTTCTGGTCCCTCGGCCCGAAGATGCTGGCCGAGCAGGACAAGGAGAAGCTCGTGATGGACGTCGTCGACGAACAGATCGACGTGCTGTCCCGCACCGCCCTGGGCCTGACGGTCGCCTGCGCGCGCTGCCACGACCACAAGTTCGACCCGATCAGCACCCGCGACTACTACGCGCTCGCCGGAATCCTCAAGAGCACCTCGACGATGGAGGAGCTCAGCTTCGTGTCCCGCTGGCGCGAGGTCGAGCTGGCGAGCACCCACCAGCGGGAGTTGCGCTATGCGTGGCAGAGTGAGTCGACGGACCTCGACGCCCGCCTGGAGGCGACCCGGCGGCAGGGCGACCTCGCGTTCGAGGCCGGTCTCGGTCAGAACCTCGGGCGCTACCTGCTCGCGGGCACCGCCACCCTGCAGAGCTCCATCCGCTTGGCGGCCGCCGACATCGCGCGCGGCAACCTGAACGTCGACCGCGCGCAGTGGGGTTCGGAAGAAGTGCCCATCGTGCACACGAAGGAGGGCGGGCTGCAGCACGGCGAGTGGGACTTCGAGACCTCGGCCGGCGGCCCCCAGCGGCTCCGCGTCCGCTACGCGGCGGAGGAATCGAGACCGGTCCGGCTCCTGATCGACGGCGTGCCGGTCTCGGAAGCCGCGCTCGCGGCGACGACGGGCGGTTGGATGCCGAAGGACCAGCGTTGGTTCGACGTCGGTTCGGTCACGCTCGAGCCGGGCCGCCACGTGCTGCGACTGGAGCGACACGGCTCGATCCCTCACGTCCATCGATTCTCGCTCACACCCCCGGGTCTCCCGGACATCCCGGAGGACCTTTCCGACGACCTGATCCACGCGATCGCCGACCACCTCGCCGAGCCCGCGCGCGGCGCCGATCCGGTGTTCGGTCCGTGGCTCCGATTCGCGGCGCTCGGATCCGGCGACGCGTTCCGGGAGGGAGCGACCACTCTCGTCGCGCAGTTGCTGGCCGAGGCGGAGGCCGCAGCGGGCGAATCGAACGCGCCGCGCAAGGGCCGGAGGAACGCGCGTCCGTCCGGGGTCTCTCCCCTGGTGCTCGGCCTCGTCGACGGCCAGCCGCCGGCTTCGCTCGCCGAGCTCGCCGCGCGCTACCAGGCGACCTACCGGGTCGTGCAGCGCTCGTTCCAGCGCAGCCTCGACCTCCACGCCGCGCAGACCGCTGGGATCGCCGACCCCGACCAGCGCCCGCCGCGACCCGAGGCGCTCGCCGATCCCGAACAGGAGGAGCTCCGGGCGTCGATCTCGGGGCCGCAGGGCCTGTTCGCGCAGCGCGGGCCGACGCGCGAGGGCGACTACCCGTCGCCCTACCGCGAGCAGATGGCCGCGCTCGCGGAGGAGCGTGCTCGCCTGGACGCACGCCGGCCGGCGCCGATCCCGAGCGGACTCGGGGTGGTCGACGGCGCGATCGTCGACGTGCCGATCCACCGCCGCGGCGACCACCTGAACCTCGCCGACTCCAGCGTGCCCCGCGGCACGATCGCGCTGTTCGACGATCTCGTCCCACCGGTCGAACCCGCCGACGACGCGTCCGGCCGGCTCGAGCTGGCCCGCTGGCTGTTCCATCCCGAGCACCCGCTGACCGCGCGCGTGCTCGCGAATCGGGTCTGGCAGCTGCTGTTCGGAGAGGGCCTGGTCCGCACCCCGTCGAACTTCGGCCCCCGCGGCGAGTCGCCCACCCATCCGGAGCTGCTCGACTGGCTCGCGCGCCGCGTCCAGCAGGACGGGTGGTCGATCAAGCAGCTGATCCGCACGCTCGCGCTGTCCAGGACCTACGCGATGGCGAGTCGGGCCTCGGACGACGCGCTGACCGCCGATCCCGACGGTCGGCTCCTGACGCGCTTCGCGAACCGGCGCCTGGACGCCGAGGCGATCCGGGACGGCATCCTCGCCGTCGCGGGCACCCTGGACCGCACGCTCGGCGGCACCCTGCTCGACACGCCGAACCGCGACTACGTGACGAACGACCAGTCGAACGATCGGGCCCGCTACTCGACGCCGCGCCGATCGATCTACCTGCCGCTGATCCGCAACTCGGTCTACGACCAGTTCACGCTGTTCGACTTCAACGACCCGAGCGTGCCGATCGCGCACCGGCCGCGCACCGCGGTGCCGATCCAGGCTCTGTGGCTGATGAACAGCGACGAGGTCGAAGCCCAGAGCCTCGCGTTCGCGCGGCGCGTGCTGGCGGTCGCAGACAGCGACGACCGCTCCCGCATCGACCGGGCGTTCGTCTTCGCGTTCGCGAGGCCGGCGACGGACGAGGAGTCCGGCCGCATGACTGCGTTCCTCGACGAGGTCGAGGCCGCGGAGAGCGCGACCGGCGAATCCGGCTCCCCTGCCCGGGAGCGCGCGTGGGCGGCGCTCTGCCAGGTGCTGCTCGCCTCGAACGAGTTCCTCCACGTCGACTGATCCACCCGATGAAGCCGAAGCCGAACGCCGCCGACCTCGGGATCGACCGCCGTGCGCTGCTGCACATGACCGCGTCGAGCGCTGCGCTGCTCGGCATGGGCCACGGAAACCGCGCGGTCGCCCGCGCGGCCGATCGCGTCGCCTCGCTGGTCGACCGGGACCTGGTCGACCGGGACCCCCTCGCCCCGAAGGCACCTCACCACCGCCCCACCGCGCAGCGGATGCTCGTGCTGTTCATGCACGGCGGCCCTTCGCAGGTGGACACGTTCGACTTCAAGCCGCTGCTCCAGCGCGACTCCGGCAAGCCGCTGCCATTCCCGAAGCCACGCGTGACGTTCGCCGAGACCGGCAACCTGCTGGGATCGCCCTGGAAGTTCCGCCAGTACGGAGACTGCGGAGCGCACGTCAGCGAACTCTTCCCGCACGTCGCTCGACACGTCGACGACCTCTGCTTCGTCAAGTCGATGCACGGCAGCAACGACGCCCACGGCGGCGCGCTGCTGAAGATCCACACAGGCTCGGACACGTTCGTCCGTCCGAGCATGGGCTCGTGGCTCCTCTACGGGCTCGGTTCCACGAATCCGAACCTGCCCGGCTACCTGACGATCTGCCCGACGCTCGGGCACGGCGGCGTCAACAACTGGTCGTCGGCGTTCCTGCCGGGATCGTTCCAGGGCGTCCCTCTCGGCAACGCGTCGGTCCCCGCCAGCCGCGCGACGATCGGCCACCTGGAGCCGGCCCGCTCACGCCGCGTCCAGCGCGCCCAGCTGGACCTCCTCGCCGAGCTCAACGCGCGTTCCCTCGAAGATGCGCAGGCGGACGCCGCGCTCCGCGCCCGGCTCGAGTCGTTCGAACTCGCCTACCGCATGCAGGACGAGGCTCCGGAGGCGATGGACCTCGCCGGCGAGTCCGCAGCGACGCAGGCGCTCTACGGGCTGGACGACGCCAAGACCGAGAACTTCGGTCGCCAGTGCCTGATGGCGCGACGGTTCCTCGAGCGCGGCGTGCGCTTCGTCCAGTGCTCGCACTCCTACAAGTGGGACCAGCACGGCGACCTGAAGAACGGCCACGAGAGCAACGCGCGCGAGGTCGACAAGCCGATCGCAGGCCTGCTCCACGACCTCAAGGTGCGCGGCCTCCTCGACGACACGCTCGTGCTGTGGATCGGCGAGTTCGGTCGCACCCCGGTGGCGCAGGGCGGCAACGGCCGGGACCACAACCCGCACGGGTTCACCGTCTGGATGGCGGGCGGCGGTGTCCGCCCCGGCTTCTCCTACGGCGAGACCGACGACTACGGCTACTACGCGGTCCGCGACAAGGTCCACGTGCACGACCTCCACGCGACGATCCTCTGGGCGCTCGGCCTCGACCACGAACGGCTGACCTACCGCTACGCCGGCCGCGACTTCCGGCTGACTGACGTGCACGGGCGCGTCGTGCACGAGCTCTTCGCCTGACCCGGCGTCAGTCGGAGATCGCCGCGAGGCAGATCAGCGCCATCGCCGTGCCGTACACGCGGCCGATCTCGTGGGAGTCGACGAAGCACCCGTCGATCTCCGGCAGCGCGAGGATCTGCGCGCGCTGCGCCGACCGCGCCGCGGTGCGCGCCTCGGCATCGGCGAGCCGCGCGATCGCGTCGACGCGGGCGTGGAGGTCGAACCAGAAGAAGAAGCCGCCGTAGCCGTACCGACTCGCGTGGTCGTCGTACTTGCGGACCTGGTCGAGCTCGTCGTGGAACTCGAACGACGCGTCGACCGCGCGTGCGAGCGCGCCGTCCTCGGCATGCCCCCAGTCGGCGAGCGCGGCCTCGGCGAGCGGCATCCGCCCGACCCCGCCCTGGACCTGCGCACGGACGCGGCCGCGGCGCGGCATGCCGTACGTGATCGCACCGTCCTCCGCGCGGCAGCGGAGCAGCGCGAGGACACCGCGATCCCCGACGCCGTCCGGGATCTCCGCGCCCACCTTGCGGGCCTCCGACAGCGCCAGCAGGCAGGCCGAGATCACGAACGGGTTCGCATACTCGTGGAACCACGCGCCGTCCTCCGGCTGCATCCGCGCGAGGTCGGCGACTGCGCGGGCGAGCAGCGGCTGCGCGCGATCCGCGTCGGCAGGGCGCAGCGCGAGCCAGCGCACTGCGAGGCGGGCGCGGTACAGGTACGCCCAGATCAGTTCGTCCCGGTCGTCTGGGTTGAGGTGCCGGTCGTCGAACGCGTAGGCGACCGCACGGTCGAAGCAGGCTCGAGCCGCAGCGTGGTCGCCCGGAGTCCGCTCCATCGTCTCGAGCATCGCCCAAGCGGCGAGCGCAGTGATCGCCACGTGCACGTTGGGCAGCGAGTCGGTGCCGCCGAAGTCGTAGATGCTGTCGACGAAACCGCCGTCGCCGCGCTGCATCGCCGCGAAGAACCCGAGGCCGCGCGCCGCGAGCTGCGCCTCGTCGAAGACTCCGGGCGCCGCGCGCGTGCCTCGCCCCGAGCGCAGCGCATCCTCGGGCAGCTTCGCCCAGGGCACCTCGAAGCCGTGGACGATCGGGCCGTGCCCCTCGGACTCGAGCGCCGCCTTCGCCACCCAGGGCGATGCGCTCGGCTCCTCGGCGGCGAGCGCCGTCCAGATCTCGCGAGCCCCGTCGTCGTCGCCCGACCAGAAAGCCCGCGCGCCCGCCACGAAGCGCGCCCCAGGCGTCTCCAGGCTCGACGACTCGGCGGTCCGCGCGGCGACGAGTCCGTCGAACCACGTCTGCGCACGCTGCAGCGCTTCGGGCGCCGCTCCCCCGAGAGCGTCGCCGAGGCGCGCCAGGAAGAACCCCGGGTCGAGCGTGGTGATCTCGTCGACCGAGGCTTTCACGTCGCCCTCCGCGTCGAGCACCAGGAACCCAGGCTCGACGAAGGCCACCGGACGGAGGCCGAAGCGCTCGGCGTCCTCGCCGCCACCGGGCCGGCGCAGCGGAACGAACGCCTCGTTGAGCAGGCCGACGAGGCCGGGCCACGAGAACGGCCCGCCCATCATGTAGCGATCGATCTCGGGCTTCCGGTCCATCCGCGAACCGCGGACCGTCGGCACGTACCAGAACACAGGTCGACCTGTCTCCCGCGCGAGGGCGAGCGCGGCGTCGAGATCGGTCCGCCACTCGACGCCGGTCCCGACCGTGGCCGCGACCGGGGACAGCGCCGCGCGGATCTTCTGCGTCGAATTCTGCGCCGGACTCGGACACGCGAGGAGCAGAGCTGTGATTGCGACGACACGGACCTTCGACATGCGGCGGCAGCATAGCGACGCCCGCCGACCCGGGATAACGTCGCGCGCCGTCCCGACGCCCTGTCCATGGGGCCTCGCCGCGCCCCGACCCGGAACTCCGCATGATCCTGCCGAAGCTGCCGCTCGTCCTACCGATCCTCGCGTCCCTCGTGCTGCCGGCCGCTCCCGACGAAGGGCAGTGGCTCCCCCAGCAGGTCCTCGCGATGGATTGGAAGGAACTCGAGGCCCGCGGCATGAAGCTGAGCCGCGACGAGTTCTGGCATCCGGAGCGAGGAGGAGTGCTCTCCGCCGCCGTGCAGATCGGCGGCTGCAGCGCGTCGTTCTGCTCGCCCGACGGCCTCGTCGTCACGAACCACCACTGTGGCTTCGGCGCGGTGAACGCGCTGTCGACCCCCGAGAAGAACTACCTCCGCGATGGCTTCGTAGCTGGCTCCCGGGAGGAGGAGCTCCCCGCGCCCGGGATGGTCGTCTACGTGGTCCGCAAGATCGAGAACGTGACCGACAAGGTCCACGCGGCCCAGGCGAAGGCCGGCTCCGCGCTCGAGCGCTTCCAGATCACGCAGCAGGTGATCCAGGACCTGATCGCCGAGGGCGAGAAGGAGCCGGACACGACGTGCAGCGTGTCGCCGTTCCTCGAGGGCAAGGAGTACAACCTCTACTACCGCACGCGCCTGACGGACGTCCGCCTCGTCTACGCCCCGCCGCGTGCGATCGGCGAATACGGCGGCGAGGTCGACAACTGGGAGTGGCCGCGCCACACCGGTGACTTCACGTTCTTCCGCGCCTACGCGGCACCGGACGGCAGCCCGCGCGCCTACGACGAGGGCAACGTCCCGTTCCGGCCGCAGCACCACCTGAAGGTCTCCCGCGACGGCGTCCAGCAGGACGACCTCGTCGTGATCATGGGCTACCCGGGCCAGACCGAGCGCTACCTGACGTCGGCTGCGGTCGCCGACCGCGAGGCCGTCTACTACCCGCTGCGCTACGACGTGCTGACCCAGGTGATCGCCGTGCTCGAGAGCTACGCGAGCCGCGGTGACGCGGAGCAGCTCGAGTACGCGAGCACGATCAAGTCGCTCGCGAACGTGCAGAAGAACGCTTCGGGCATGGTCTGGGGTCTCGCGCGGAACGCGGTCGTCGAGCGCAAGCAGCGCGAAGAGGCGCAGTTCCTCGCGTGGCTCGGCCAGGACGCAGCACGCGCCGAAGAGCACGGCGGTGTCCTGGAGTCGCTGAAGGAGCTCGACCTCACCGAACAGCAGACCACGCGGCGCGACCTGATGCTCGGCCTCGCGCTGTCACCGCGGGTCTCGCCCTTCCTCCGCGGGATCGCAGACCTGGTCGGCATGGCCTCGCAGCGCGCCGACTCCACCGAGGAACTCGAGGAGCAGCTCGCCGACCGCGCGGCTTCCGACGGCTTCCTCCGCAACTTCGACGAGATCCAGAAGCCGATCGCCGCCGTGCTGCTCGACGTGATCCGCCACCTGGACGGCCGTGACGCGATCCCCGGCACGGAGGTCCTGTCCCCGACCACCGACGAACCGACCGCAGCGGTGCTCGACCGCCTGCTCGGCGAGACCGCGCTCCTGACCGCCGAAGGCCGGATCGCGCTGGTCCGGGACGGCATCGCCGGGATCCGCACGAGCACGGACCCGCTCGTCCGCCTCGGACTCGGACTCGGCATCGCACGCAACGACGCGTCGCGGCGCGGCATGGAGTTCGAGGGGCAGCGACTCGACGTCGGCCGCCGCTGGATCGAAGCCCAGCAGGAGTGGCGCGGGACGTCCTTCTACCCGGACGCCAACAGCACGCTCCGCGTGTCGATCGCGTCGGTGAAGGGCTACGAGCCCCGCGACGGCGTCTACTACGTGCCGCACACGACGGTGGCAGGCCTGCTCCGGAAGCACACGGGCGCGGAGCCCTTCGACGCGCCGGAAGCGCTCCGCGAGGCCGCCGCGAGCCGCGGCGACAGCCGCTTCTTCGACGAGAATATCGGCGACGTCCCGGTCTGCTTCCTGAGCGACGGCGACACCACCGGCGGCAACTCAGGGTCGCCCGTGATCAACGGCAAGGGCGAACTGGTCGGCCTCAACTTCGACCGCGTGTTCGAGAACGTGTCCGGCGACTTCGGCTGGAACGCGGATCGCTCCCGCAACGTCTCGGTCGACATCCGCTACGTGCTCTGGGTCATGGAGCAGGTGCTGCCGGCACCGCACCTCCTCACCGAGCTCGGCGTCGTCGACTGAGGGTCCGGGGCCGGACTACTCGGCGACGCGCATCGCGCCGCCGAAGAACTCCGCCTCGACGGCCTCGTCGTAGAGCACGATCTCCGGCAGCTCCCGGTAGCGCCCCGCGACGTCCATCCCGAAGCCGATCACGAAGTGGTCGTCGATCTCGAAGCCGTGGTGCTCGATCGCGACGTCGACTTCGCGACGCGACGGCTTGGTGAGCAGCGTGACCACCGCGACTCGGGCTGCGCCCGCGCCCAGGAAGTGCGCGCGCAGCCGGTCGATGGTCCGCCCGGTGTCGACGATGTCCTCGACCAGGAGCACGGTGCGCCCCGCGCAGTCGATGCCGTCCCCACCACTGACCTCGACGCGGCCGGCGCTGACCGTGCCAGCCCCGTAGGACGAAGCCCGGATCTCGTGGACCTCGAGCCCGGCCGGCAGGTGCCTCATCAGCTCCCGGCAGAAGATGCGGGCCCCCTCGATGATGCTGACGACCACGAGGCTGCTCGGGTCCGGGTACGCGGAGAGGATCTCCCGCCCGAGTTCGGCGGTCTTCCGCAGGAGAGTGTCCCGGTCGAGCAGGACTTCGAACGGCGGCTTGGACTGGCTCATGGGGTGAGCCGCACAGGTGTAGCGGATTTCGGCGGTGATTCGGCGACAATCGCCTTCCCTCCGACCCGCCGAGGCGGCCCGCGAACCTCCGAATCCCCGCTGCCAACGGTCGAACGCCGAACCGAGGCCCCGCCCCGGATCGGGGCGGCGCCGACCAACCACCGACGATGAACCACCGCTACGGCGAACGTCTCCGCATCCTCGACGAGCCCTTCCTGCTGTCCCTGCTCGCACGGATCGGCTCGCCCGACACCCAGACATCCGACCTGCCCCCACTCGTGCGCGCCGCCTACACGCGCCTCACGCACGCCGTGCTCGACGCCAGCTTCCCGGTCGAGCAGGCGCGGGTGGCGACGCGGATGGCCGCGACCGAGCCCCGCGGCTTCTACCAGGGCCCTCGCCTGTCCCGGACCACGCAGCTCGTCGTGTGCTCGGTGATCCGCGCGGGCCTGCTGCCCGCACAGACCTGCTACGAGTCGGCATGCCAGGCGCTTCCCGCAGAGAACGTCCGGCTCGACTACCTGAACATGTCACGGGAGACCGATGCGGACGGTCGCGTGGTCGGCGTGCGGATGGACGGATCCAAGGTCGGCGGAACGATCGAGGACGCGGTGCTGCTGATCCCGGACCCGATGGGCGCGACCGGCGGCACGGTCGTCCGCGCGATCGAGGCCTACGAGTCGCTCGGCGGCGGGCGCCCGCGGGCCATCGTCGCGATGCACATGATGGTGACCCCCGAGGCCGTGCAGCGCGTGCTCGCCGCGCATCCCGGGGTGCAGATCGTGACAGGACGCTTCGACCGCGGGATGTCGGACGACGAGGTCCTGGCCACCCTGCCCGGCACGCACCCGGAGCGGGAGCGCGGCCTGAACGACGTCCAGTACATCGTGCCGGGCGCCGGCGGCATGGGAGAGCTGCTGACCAACTCGTGGGTGTGAGCCGCACATGATCGACATCGGCGCCAACCTGGCGGACCCGAGCTTCGACGGTGACCGGCGTGCCGTGCTCGACCGGGCGGTGGACGCCGGCGTGACCGCGATCGTCGTGACCGGGACTTCGGTCCCCCAGTCGTCCCGCGCACTCGCGCTCTGCCGTGAGGGTGGTCCGCTCCCGCTCTTCTGCACGGCCGGCATCCACCCCCACGACGCTCGCCATGGCAGCCCCGATGCGATCGACGCGCTCCGCAACCTCGCGGGCGCGCCCGAGGTCCGCGCGATCGGCGAGACCGGGCTCGACTTCTTCCGCGACCTGTCGCCGAGGGACCAGCAGATCGCGTGCTGCGAAGCCCAACTCGCGCTCGCCGCCGAGCTCGGCATGCCGGCCTTCCTGCACGAGCGGGATGCCCCGGACGCGATGATCGATCTGCTCCGCACCTGGCGGCCGCGCCTCGTCGACGCGGTCGTGCACTGCTTCACCGGCGAGGCATCGACGCTCCGCGCATACATGGACCTCGACTGCCACATCGGGATCACCGGCTGGGTCTGCGACGAACGCCGGGGCCTCGGGCTCCGCGACATCGTCCCGTCGATCCCGGACGAACGCCTGCTGATCGAGACGGACGCCCCGTACCTGATCCCTCGGACGCTCCGCCCCCGGCCGAAGACGCGTCGGAACGAACCCATGTGGCTCGCCGAGGTCCGCGACGTGGTCGCGGGGCTGCGGAACACCGACCCTGCTGAGCTCGGCGCACGCACCGCAGCCAACGCGGTGCGGTTCTTCCGGCTGCCCGACCACGCGCTGCTTCCCCCTCGATCCGCACCGCCGCAGGCGTAGGATCGCCGCCCCTATGTCCACCATCGTCCACGTGCACGGCCGCGAAGTCCTCGACTCCCGCGGCAACCCGACCGTCGAGGTCGAGATCGGCCTCGAATCCGGCGCCTTCGGCCGCGTCATCGTCCCTTCCGGCGCTTCGACCGGCGTCCACGAGGCGGTCGAACTCCGGGACGGTGATGAGCGCTACCTCGGCAAGGGCGTCCGCAAGGCCGTCGACAACGTCAACACCCGCATCGAGGAGGCCCTGCTCGGCGAGGAAGCCGACGACCAGGTCGAGATCGACCGCATCCTCTGCGAGCTCGACGGCACCGAGAACAAGGCGGAGCTCGGCGCGAACGCGATCCTGGGCGCTTCGCTGGCCACGGCCCGCGCGATGGCCGAGCACGTCGGCATGCCGCTGTGGCGCTACGTCGGCGGCGTGTCCGCGCGACGCCTGCCGGTGCCGATGATGAACATCCTCAACGGCGGTGCCCACGCCGACAACAACGTGGACTTCCAGGAGTTCATGATCATGCCGTTCGGCGCGCCGACCTTCGCCGAGGGCCTGCGGATGGGCGCCGAGGTCTTCCACGCGCTCAAGGGCGTGCTCAAGGCCAAGGGGCTCGCGACCGCGGTCGGCGACGAGGGCGGCTTCGCGCCGAACCTTGGCAGCAACCGAGAGGCGCTGGACGTGATCCTCGAGGCGATCCAGAAGGCCGGCTACGAGCCCGGCGCCGACCTCCGCATCGCGCTCGACGTCGCGAGCACCGAGATCTTCCGTGACGGCAAGTATCACCTCGAGGGCGAGGGCAAGTCGCTCGACGCCGACGGGCTCGTCGCCCTCTACGCCGACTGGTGCCAGAACTACCCGATCTTCAGCATCGAGGACGGGATGGCGGAGGACGACTGGGACGGCTGGAAGCTCCTGACCGCCGAGCTCGGGGAGAGCGTCCAGCTGGTCGGCGACGACCTCTTCGTCACCAACACGTCCCGCCTCGCCCGCGGCATCGAGGAGGGCGCCGCGAACTCGATCCTGATCAAGGTCAACCAGATCGGCACGCTGACCGAGACCCTCGAGGCGATCGAACTCGCCCACCAGAGCGGGATGTCCGCGGTCATGTCGCACCGCTCCGGCGAGTCCGAGGACACGACGATCGCCGACCTCGCGGTCGCGACGAACGTCGGCCAGATCAAGACCGGCGCGCCGTGCCGGACCGACCGGATCGCGAAGTACAACCAGCTGCTCCGCATCGAGGAGC
The DNA here is from genome assembly GCA_027621295.1 of Planctomycetota bacterium. Taxonomy (GTDB): domain Bacteria; phylum Planctomycetota; class UBA1135; order UBA1135; family UBA2386; genus JAQCBR01. The sequence continues at coordinate 16,424 of JAQCBR010000026.1, read as the reverse complement.
AGCTCGGCATGGCGTCGATCTACGGGCTCCGTTGACCGGAGGACCCTGCGCCCGCCCGGAAATGCTGCTGCGCCGGGCGCGGTGCCCCGCCTAGAATCCGGGGCCATGGCGAGTGGATCGAGCGGTCGGGCGGACCGCGCCGACGGGGCCGACCCCTTCCCCTGGGTGGTCAGTCTCGGATGTCTCGGGGCACTGGCCCTGCTGTTCCTGCACAGCACGATGCCGGCACTCGCCGAGCACCGGGATCTCGAGCTGCGCGAGGAGCAGTTCCGTGCCGACCTCGACGCGGCCGAGTCCCGCATCCGTGCGCTCCGCCGCGCGACCCGCCAGGTCGGCCAGGATCCCGAGACCCTGCTCGTCGAGTTCGACCGCCTCGGCCTGACGCCGCAGCAGGCGATCGACGAGGTCGCTCGCGAGCTCGACACCGGGTCCGCGGACCCGTCGCCCCCCGAAGGGACCAGCCCCGACCAACCGACGGGAAGATCCCGTTGAGCCGCCGGGATCGGCAGGGAGCTTCACCAGAACCCGACCGTCCGGGTTTCCGCCCATCCGCACGGCGCCCGCGCACGAAAGAGTGTTCGTCGCCCCACCCCATCCGTTCCTGCGCTACCTTGCCGGACCGCCCGGCCCCGGCCCGGCTGACGCGCCCCAAACCCCGTCCTCGCGCCCCTTTCAACCGCCGCATCCGCGGCGCGACCCTCTGAGCATGACCGAGCACGACACGACCCAGCCCTCGTCCGAAGACCTGCAGCAGGTGGAGAAGCTGCAGAAGGCGTACGCGTCCATGAAGGACGAGATGCGCAAGATCATCGTCGGCCAGGACGAGGTCATCGACGAGCTGTTCATGGCGCTGTTCTGCCGCGGCCACTGCCTGCTGATCGGCGTCCCGGGCCTCGCCAAGACGCTGATGATCTCGACGCTGTCGAGGATCCTGAACCTGTCGTTCAGCCGCATCCAGTTCACGCCTGACCTCATGCCGTCGGACATCACCGGCACCGAGGTCATCCAGCAGGACAAGTCGACCGGCGAGCGGTTGTTCAAGTTCCTGCCGGGACCGGTGTTCGCGAACGTCGTCCTCGCGGACGAAATCAACCGGACCCCGCCGAAGACCCAGGCGGCGCTCCTCGAGGCGATGCAGGAGTACCAGGTCACCGTCGGCGGCCAGCGCCACGACCTCGACCGGCCGTTCTTCGTGCTCGCGACGCAGAACCCGATCGAGCAGGAGGGGACCTACCCCCTGCCCGAGGCCCAGCTCGACCGCTTCATGTTCATGGTCCGGGTCGACTACCCGACCTTCGACGAGGAGCGCGAGATCGTCCGCCGCACGACCGAGACGCGCGACCACGACGTCGCCCCCGTCCTCGGCAAGGAGGACATCCTCGCGCTGCAGAGCATCGTCCGCCGCGTGCCGATCGCCGACCACGTGGTCGACTACGCGCTCCGCCTCACCCGGGCGACACGCCTGACCAACGACGAAGCGCCAGGCTGGGTCAAGGAGTGGCTGGCCTGGGGCGCCGGCCCCCGTTCGAGCCAGTTCCTCGTGCTGGGCGCGAAGGCCCGCGCGCTGCTCCAGGGTCGCTTCTACGTGTCCGCCGAAGACATCCGCGCGGTCGCCAAGCCGGTGCTCCGCCACCGTCTCGTCACCAGCTTCGCGGCCGAGGCGGAGGGCGTCACCACGGACACCGTCGTCGATCGGCTCCTCGCGGAGATCTCGCCCAACCAGTCGCCGGCGCTCGCCGACGGACGGCTCCCGGGCGTGATCAGCCAGTGATCCGACACGGCTCCGAGCTGCGCGCGATCGGCGATGGCCCTCGCGCGCGGCGCGGAACCCGGCTCCGACTCCCACCGCGCTGATGGCGACCGAATCGAAGAACTACCTGGACCCGAAGGTCCTGAGCCAGATCGACAAGCTCGAGGTGCGCGCGCGCCTCGTCGTCGAGGGGTTCATCTCCGGGATGCACAAGTCGCCCTACAAGGGCGTCTCGGTCGAGTTCGCCCAGCACCGCGAATACGTCCCCGGCGACGACATCCGGTTCATCGACTGGAAGATCTTCGGCCGCTCCGAGCGCTTCTACATCAAGGAGTTCGAGGAGGAGACGAACCTGCGGGCATGGATGTTCGTCGACCAGAGCGAGTCGATGGCCTACGCCCACGACGGTGGGATGAGCAAGTTCGACTACGCGGCCACCGCCGCCGCCTCGCTCGCCTTCCTGCTCCAGCAACAGTCGGACGCGGTCGGACTGTCGCTGTTCGCCGACCAGGTGATGCGCAGCGTGCCGTCGAGCAACACGCGTCAGAACCTCGCGAACTTGTTCCAGAGCCTCGACCAGGCGAAGCCCGACCAGAAGACCCGGATCGGCGGCGTGCTGCAGGAGCTGTCCAGCTCCATCCGCAAGCGCGGGGTCGTGATGCTGTTCTCGGACCTGTTCGACGACGCGGACGAGGTCCTGCGCGGCATCCGCTCGCTCGGACAGCGCGGCCATGACGTCATCGTCTTCCACGTGCTCGACCGGGACGAGCTCGAGTTCCCGTTCGAACGCATGACGATGTTCGAAGGCCTCGAACAGATGCCCGAGCTGCTCGCCGATCCGAGCGCGCTCCGGGACGCCTACCTCGCCGAGATCGAGGCCTTCACCGACAAGGTCCGCAAGGGCTGCCTCGCGCAGCGCGCCGACTACGTCCGCCTCGTCAACGACCAGCCCCTCGACGTCGCCCTGTCCTCCTACCTCGCCGCGCGCATGGCGCGGACCAAGCGCGCCCGCTGACCGGGCCTGCGACCGAGAGATCCGGCCTTGCTGCAGTTCCTCAACCCAGCGCTCCTGATCGGCGCCGCGCTCTTCGCGGTCCCGCTGATCATCCACCTGCTGAACCGGCAGCGGTTCCGCCGCCGGCAGTGGGCGGCGATGGAGTTCCTGCTCGCGGCCTACAAGAAGCAGCGGAAGCGCCTCCGCCGCGAGAACCTGCTCCTCCTGCTCCTTCGCTGCGCGATCCCGATCGTGCTCGCGCTGGCGATCGCGCGACCGCTGCTCCGCGACGAGTCCGGGATCGCGGGCACCGGCACCGGCAGCGCACACCACGTCCTCGTCCTGGACCACAGCGCGAGCATGGGTCTCGAGCTCGCCGGCGCGACCACGCCGTTCGACCGCGCGAAGGATCTCGCGACCGCGCTCCTCGACCGCGTCGGCAGCCGGGATGGACAGAACCGGATCACCGTGGTGGTCCAGGGCATCCGGCCGTCCGTCCCCCTCCGCGAGGAGATCGACGTCGAGCGCGCCAAGGCACGGATCGCAGGTCTCGGCCTCCCGGTCGACGGCGGCGGAGCGATCACCGATGCGCTCGCCGAGGCCGCGGAGATCGTCGAGGAATCGAGCGACGCGGAGATCCGCGTCCACCTGTTCACCGACCTCCAGGTGCGGAGCCTCGGCACGGACCCCTTCACGACCGTCGAGGGCGTCGACCAGGACGTCCCGACCGCGCCGACGGCAAAGGACACGACCTCCGGCGACGAACCGACCGGGGCGATGTTCGAGGACACGATCGCGGACGCGCTGAAGCGGATTCGCGAGAAGGCCGAGGTCAACGTCTTCGACGTGCGCGGCGAGGACGCACAGGCACCCGACAACCTGCAGATCCAGGACCTCCGCATCGCCCAGGCACACGCGATCGAGCGCGTCCCGCTGCCGGTGGTCGTCACCGTCCGGAACCGGACCGACTCGGCCCGCGACGTGCAGGTCACGCTGGAGATCGACGGCGGGCAGCCGACGCGCCGCTCGGTCCGCGTCGAAGCTGGCGCCGAAGCGGACGCCGAATTCGAGGTCGTGCTCCGCGAGACCGGCCCCCACCGGCTCCGTGCGTCGCTCGACGGCGACGCGCTCCCCTACGACGACGAGCGTTTCCTCGTCGTCGATGTGCGCGACCGGCTGCGCGTCCTCGTCGTCGAAGGCAGCGGCGAGACGGACCCCGGCCTCCAGGATGCGACCCACCTGATCGAGGTGCTCGACCCGACTGGCGGAGAAGGCGCACCCGATCTCACGCAGTTCGCGCCGACCGTCGTCGACACCGTCGCGCTGCTGTCCGGCCGCGTCCGACCCCAGGACCACGACCTCGTGATCCTCGCCGACGTGCCGCGCCTCGATCGGGCGAGTTCGGACGCGCTGCTCGAGGCCGTGCGCGGAGGGACCGGGCTGATGGTTCTCTTCGGCCGGCGCACCGATCCGGACAGCTACAACGAGTATCTCCACCGGGGTGGAACCGGGCCGATGCCGATGGCGCTGACCGGGGCACAGGGTTTCGCGCCCGAATCGGAACGCTGGTTCGGCAGCCTCGTCGAGCGGCGCGACCACCCGCTGCTCCGCGACTTCCAGGAGGACATCTACGTCGAGATCCTCGAGAGCGTGCCGATCTGGCGCTACGTCGGCGCCGAGCGACCGCCCGAGTCCGCGGACGAAACGGGAGAGACGTCCGCCGACGACGAGGAGGGCCCGCAGCGCGTGCTCGGCGAGGTCGTCCTGTCGATCCGCGACGCCGAGAGGAGCCCGCTCTGGGTCGCCTCGCGGTTCGGCGCCGGGAAGGCGCTGTTCGCGACCACCCCGATCAGCCGCGCGCCGGAGCGGTGGAACCGACTCGACGCGCCGGTGGCCGGGCTGTCGTTCCTCCTGCTGTGGCCGGCCGCCGAATGGCTGACGGTGCCCGCGATCGACGCGCACAACGTCGAGGTCGGCGGCGCGTTGACTTCGATCCTCGACAGCCGTCCGACCGACATCGCGGTGCTGGTGCCCGAGGACTCGGGTGCCGGCAAGATCCCGGTCGGCGAGGACGCGACGCCGCTGCTCGGCGGTCGCTACGCGCTGCCGCCGTTCCGACGCACCGAGCAGGCCGGCTTCTACGAAGTGGAGATGATGCTCGACGAGACCGGTGGCGGCTCCGGCGAGCGCCATGTCGAAGAGTTCGCGGTCTGTCCGGACGCGACGGAAGGCGAGCTCCTCTACCTGTCCCACGAATCCGCGCGCGAGCGGCTCGGCGTCGAGGCGATCCTGACCGCGCTGCCGTCGCGCGCGACGTCGGCGGTCGATGCCGGCGCGGACGAACTCGGCCCACTGTTCCTGTGGCTGACACTTCTCTTCCTGCTCGGTGAGGCCGCTCTGGCCCGCTTCGTGACCCGGAGGCGCGCATGATCCCATCCGCCCGCGAGCTCTCGCTCCTCCAGGACCCCGAAGGCGCAGCGACCCCGGCGATCCAGACCGAGGAGTCGTTCCTCTTCCTCGACCTGCCGGCCCCCTGGGTCCTGGCGATGGTCGTGCTGCCTCTGGTCGTGCTCTTCGTCTGGTGGGCGTACGGAGGCCTCGGCAGGCTGGAGCCGAAGACGCGCTGGACGCTGACCGCGCTCCGCGGCCTCGCCATCGCGATCTGCCTGTTCCTGCTGTTCCAGCCGGCGCTGGAACGCGTCCGTTACACGCAGGTCCGCACGCAGGTCCACGTGCTCGTCGACGACAGCGCGAGCATGCAGCGGCGGGACACCTACCCCGACGAGGCGCAGCGGCAGTCGCTCGCGGCCGCCGCCGGCGTGTCCGAGCTCGCGACGCACACGCGTGCCGACCTCGTGCAGCGCGTGCTCGAGAAGCCGGATGGTCTGCTGGCATCGCTCCGCGAGCAGCACGACGTCCGCCTCTACCGCTTCGTCCGCAAGCCGCTGCCGATCCGCGACCTGACCGAGTTGTCGAGCCGCGGGGCCCGCTCCCACCTGGGCGACGCGCTCGACCTCCACCTCGCGACCGCCAGCGCGGCGAACCTCGACGCGGTGGTCCTCGTGTCCGACGGGCGCAGCAATGCTGGCCTCGATCCTGCGGAGGTCGCCGAGAAGTACCGGCTCAACGACATCGCCGTCCACACGGTGGGCGTCGGCGATCCGAACCCGCCGCGCAACGTGCGCATCATCGGACCGGCAGGCCCCAAGGATGCGCTCGCGGGCGAGGAGCTGGTGCTGCAGTGCACGCTCGACGCCGAGGGGCTCGAGGGACGAGACGTCACGGTCACGCTCGAGGGCTCACGCGACGGAGGTCCGTTCGTCCCGCTGGCCAGCGAGCGCGCGGTCCTCGGCGCCGACCACGTCCCGGTCGAGGTCCGCCTCTACCACGCGTTCGAGGAGCCGGGCGACCACACGCTCCGCTTCGCGGTCTCCGAGACGCCGGAGGAGACGAGCTTCGACGACAACACCGCCATCCGCTTCCTGCGCGTCGACGACCAGAAGATCCGCGTCCTCTACATCGACGACCTGCCGCGCTGGGACTACCGGTACATCAAGAACGCGCTGCTCCGCGTCGACCCGAGCATCGTCGCGCAGTGCTACCTCTGCGACGCGAGCAAGTCCTTCCCGCAGGAGCACAGCGAGGAGCTGGAGCCGCTGCGCGACATCCCCCGCTCGCGCGAAGAGCTGATGCAGTACCAGGTGATCCTGCTCGGCGACGTCCCACCCGAACGGATCGCCCCCACCGAGGAGCAGGTCTCGGCGTGGCTCCAGCTCCTCGTCGAGTTCGTCGAGTCGGGGGGCGGGGTCGGCTTCCTCTGGGGCGAGCAGGCGATGCCGGAGAGCTACCGCGGCACGCCGCTCGAGGACCTGCTGCCGGTGGTCCTCGAGCCCCGCGAGGACGCGCGCCTCCTGGAGCGCAACCGCGAGTTCCTGCCCCAGCTCGAGGACCCGGCGAACCCGCACGACATCGTGCTGCTGCGCCGCGAGCCCGAGAACAACGCCGTGCTCTGGCAGCGCGGCTTCCGGCCTCTCAGCCTCTACTACCCGGTCCAGCAGGCGAAGGCGGGTGCCGAGGTCCTGCTCCGCCACCCCGAGGACCGCAACCGCTACGGGCAGCGCGTGATCGCGGCGACGAGCTACTACCCGCGCGGCCACACGTTCTTCCTCGCGACCGACGAGAGCTGGCGCTGGCGGAACCCGTACGGCGAGAAGTGGCACGACCGCTTCTGGCGCAACGTCGTGCGCCACCTGGCCAGCGGCCGGCTCGCGCGCCGCGACTCCCGGGTCGCGCTGCGCGTCGATCGGGCGACGGTGGACACCGGCGGCCAGGTGACCGTGACCGCGCTCGCCGAGGACGCCGAGTTCCAGCCGCTGATCCAGGACCAGTTCGCGATCTTCCTCCGCGGTGCGGACGGGGAGCCCGATCGCCGCCTGCTCCGACCACTGACCGCAGAGCCGGGCAGCTACGAGGGCCGGTTCACGCTCGACGAACCGGGCAGCTACAGCTTCCTCGTGTTCGACGGGGACAATCCGGGCGCCGAGGTGCTCGCCCGCGAGGATGTGCTGGTCCAGATCCCGGACGCCGAGATCGCCGACTCGAGCCAGGACAGCGAGGCGCTCGCCCGGATCGCATCCCGGTCGAAGGACGGCCTGCACGTGTTCCTGGCCGACGTCGGCGCGCTGGCCGCACCGCTGAACGCTCGGCGCGGCTTCGAGACCGAGGTCGACCGCTCGACGCACCCGGTCTGGGACAGCTTCTGGAGTCTGGTGGCACTGCTGACCGTCCTGGGAGCCGAGTGGATCCTGCGCAAGCGGGCGAGACTGGTCTGACACCGTGGAGTCCGATCGAGGACGGGGCGCGAAGCCGCCGACGAGAACCGAGGACATGCGCATGACCACAGCAGGAACGCTGCGCCGCGCCGGGTGGACTCTGGCGGTCGCGATCGCCTGGGCGGTCCCCCACCCCCTCCTCGCCCAGGACCCGCTCGACGCCGGTCCGACCGAGGGCCTGTTCAGCCTGCCCCGGTCCCAGGACGACATCGCCGAGTGGCAGGAGGCCCGGCAGGAGATCGAGGAGCGCCGCTACGAGGCGGCGGTCGAGCGTCTGCACCGCCTGCTGCGCAGCGGCTCCCGCGGCGTCGTGCCGAGGCTCGGAACCCGCGATCGCTGGACGGGAATCCGCACCGCGACGATCGAGACGCTGCGCGATCTCCCCGAGCCCGGCCGCGACGCGTACGAGCGGCTCTGCCGCCGCGAAGCCGGGCGCGCCTACGACACCCCGCTCGCCGAGCTCTCCGAGGAGGACCTCGCGTTCCTCGCACGGCAGTTCCCCGCGTCGACCCGCGGCCTCGCCGCTCGTCTGCGGCTCGGTGACCTGAGCCTCGTCGACGGAGATGGGGTCGCCGCGCAGGGCTGGTTCCGCACCGCGCTCGACGCGATGCCCGAGTCCGATCCCCGGCGCCCGGACGTGGCCCGTCGCGCCGAGATCGCGGAGCTCCTCGCACGTGCACGCATCGGCGGAACGCAGGCGACGACGGAGGCACAGGCCGAGGTTCTGCCAGCACTGCCCGCGACCACCCCTCCCGGCTGGCCCGCCTACGGCGGTGGCTACGACGGGTCCCGTGGGATGACGCCGCCGATCGGACGCCAGGGCGAGCCCTACCGGCTGCCCGTCCGCGCCGACGGCTTCGAGTTCAACGACTTCCCGATGCATGCGACGGGCGACGCACGCGGGGTCTTCTTCCAGGACGGTCACTCGGTGCGGGCGGTGGACCCGATCGGCCAGCGCCTGATCTGGGACGCGCCCGGCCCGATGGTCGACAGCCGCGACGTCGTCGAGGCGCGCGGCGCGATCAATCCGGACACGATCCTGTCCTGCGCGCTCGCCGACGGGATCGTCGTGGCGGCGCTCCAGGTGCCGAACAACGTGATCGGCGCCGACCAGACGCAGCTCTACCGCGACGTCATCCCGATCCTCCAGAAGATCCCCTCCCGCCGCCTCTTCGCGTTCGATCGGGCGACCGGCAAGCGCCTGTGGGCGCACTGGGACTACGCCGGCGGGCCGCGCTCGAGCCGCTTCTACGGACACGAGGCGTGCAGCGCCCCGCTCGTCCACGGCGACACCGTCTACGTGCCGACGCACGATCCGACCGGGGCGATCGCCTACTACGTGTCCGCGTACGACCTCCACACCGGCGAGCCTCGCTGGCGTCGGCTGCTCTGCAGCAGCCAGCAGGAGGTCAACATGTTCGGCAACGCCCGCCAGGAGTTCACGTCGGGGCCGATCGCGCTCCACGACGGCGTGCTCTACGGGACTTCGAACCTCGGGCTCTGCTATGCGATCCAGGCCGACGACGGCGAGCTTCGCTGGCTGTCGGCCTACCCGGTGATCCCGCTGCCGCGGACCCAGCTCCGCAACCAGGAGCGGCGCCCGGTGTTCTTCGCGAACAACCCGATCGCGATCCACCAGGGCGTGCTGGCGACGACTCCGCTCGACTCTGAGTTCGCGCTCGGTCTCGACACCGCGACCGGCGAGATCCTGTGGCAGCTGCCCTACGACCCGAGGCCCGACCTGCTGGTGCGCTGGCTGCTCGGCCCGCTCGGCGACGAGTTCGTGTTCGCAGGCCTCGGTGTGATGGCGGTCGCGGCCCGACCCGCACCCGGCGAGCGGCCGAAGGTCCGGCTGATCGCCAGCCCCGAGGCCCTGGGTGAGGACCACTACCGCTCGACGGCGATCCCCCGGGGCGCGCTGGCCGGCGAGCGCATCTTCTACGTCGGCTCCGACGGCGGCCTCCGCATCCTCGATGCGAACGGCGACCGCGATCCACGGATGGCCGATTGGACCCTGGGTGGCAAGGGCACCGGCAACCTGCTGATGACCGACGGCGTCGTCGCCGCGATCGGCCGCTCGCAGCTGCAGGTCTTCACCGACGTCGAGGCTCTGATCGCCGCGGCTCGGAGGGACGTCATCGGCGACGACCCCGAGCCGGACCGCGTGCTCCATCTCGCGCGGCTGCTGATGGCCCGGGGCGAAGACGACCCGAGCAACCTGGAGTCGCTGCTCGCGAAGGGACTCTCGGCGGCCGAGCGCCGCGGGCTCGGCGCGGGGACGCCAGTCCACGCCCAGCTCGCCGACAGCCTCTTCCGGCTGACGATGGACCGCGCCGGAGCAGCGATCGACGCGACCGCCGCGCGCGAACTGCTCCGCCTCGCCCGCGATCGGGCGACGACGCCCCAGCACTGGCTCCGCGCCCAGTCCGAGTTGGTGCGTCGCTGCTTCGGAGACGCGGAGCCGTTCCGTGCCGAGCTGTTCGGACTGGCCGATCGCTTCCCCGACGAAGTGCTGGCGTTCCCGGACGTCGGCCGGACCACCGCGGCGATCCTCGCGGACTGGCTGCGCGTGGAGGATGCAACGTCTCCGTCCGCGCGCGCCCTCGCGCTCCAGCGCTTCGCCGAACGCCACGGGGATGCGCGCTTCGGCGAGCGCACGGCCGCCTCGCGCGCCCGTTCCGCCCTCGACGATCTGGTCCGGGAATTCGGCGCAGACGTCCTCGCCGCGATCGAGGCGGAAGCCGGAACCGCGCTCGCCGCGGCCGACGCGGACCCCGAAGCACTGCGCGCGCTGGCGCTCCGCTACCCGAGGACGAAGGCCGCTGCCGCGGCGACCGACAGACTTCTCGACGTCGCGCTCGCGCAGGACGACTTCCGACGCTTCACCGAAGTGTTCGCGGCCGTCACGGAAGGGCTCGAAGCCCCGCCCGGAGCGCTGCGCCGACTGGTCGCGGCGGCCGTCAGCGGTGGCAACGCGGCGCTCGCCCGCGCAGTCGCCCGGCGCCTGATCGCGGACCACGGCGACGCCGTCTCCGACTTCCCCGCCGACCGGGGTGCGCGCCTCGCGGACGCGCTCGCGGATCTGCCGGAGGGACCCGGACCGGCGACGGTCCGCCCGGCGCTGCCGATGCGCACCGTGCTCGAGCTCGAGCCGGGCCCCTCCCGGGCCCCACAGGACTTCGTGCCGGTGCACGTGGCCGCAGGCTTCCCCGAGCCGGACGCGCTGCCGCTGGCGATCTCGCCGGCCGAGGGCGAGCTCCACTTCTTCAACCTGACGAGCGGCGCGACCGACGGCGAACGCGAGCTCGGCGTCGCGGCGATCCGCGGCGCCCTCGACGGCCGGGTCATCCTCTGCGGCGCGACCGCCGTCGTCGTCGACGCGCAGCGCGCGTTCGGGTTCGACCTCGAGAGCCGCAGCGAAGCCTGGTCCCTGCCCGGCGACCACCCGGGCAGCTTGACCGCGCTCGGCGCAGCCGACGGCCTCGTGCTCCTCTACGCGTTCGACGACGCCGGCCGCGGCGTCGGCGGAAGACTGATCGGCGTCGAGCCACACTCGGGCAGCGTGCTGCACGTGACTCCGCTGGTCGGCGACGGCGCTCCGCTCGTGCCGGTCCTGCAGGCCGGACAGGTGCTCCGCCTCCGCACCGATGGCCCGCAGGCCCCCGCCGTGGATGCGCTGGACGCGCTGACCGGCACGCTCGTCGAGACGACACCGCTGTCCGCCGACGTGGTCGAGCAGCTCGGTGCCACCGACGGCCGGAGGCTCCAGGACCCGACGTTCCGCGGCTCGATCTTCGCGGACGCGTCCCGGATCTACCTTCCGGCGGACCTCGCCAATCCAGAGGACCGTTCCCGCCTCGTCGCGGTCGAGCGCGGTTCGGGCCGCGCCGCGTGGCGCCACGAGAGCCTGCCGGGCTGCTCGTTCCAGCGGTCGGGACTCCGCGACGGGCGCCCGGTCGTCTTCGAGAAGGGCGCCGTCCGGTCGCGACTGGTCGTGCTGGCCGCGGACGGTTCGACGGAGTCGACGTTCGAGTTCGGCACGGGCGCAGCCGTCCGGAACTGGGACCGGTTCCCGCACCCGGAGGCCCCGCCTTCGATCGTCATCGTCACCGACGTCGCCGGGACCGCACGCGTCACCGCCGTGGCCGTCGCTCCCGACGGACCGAGGTTCCAACCGGAGATCGGTCGCGTCGACCGGATCGCCCGGGACCCTCTGATCGGCGACGGCTACCTGCTCGTTCCCTGCGCCCGTTCTCGCGGAGCCTCTCCCCGCGTCCTGATCCTCGACCTCGTCTCGGGCGGCGCAGAGGGCGCCTTACCCGGGGGCGAAAGCCTCCTTACACTGGATGTGCCGTCGCACGCCAGCTTCCACGCCCACGGGCGACACCTGGTCGTGAAGACCCTCGATTCGATCCGCGTGCTGGGCGACCGAGAATGATCCGCGCAATCCGAGCGTTCTTCGCCCCCGCCTTGGCCGTGGGGCTCGCCCTCGCCGCGACGGCGCCGGGCCTCCACGCCCAGCGCCGGAGCGCCGGCGCATCCTCGAACGAGGAGTGGATCACCGCCGAGGTCCGCGAGGCCGTCGACCGCGGCCTGACGTTCCTCGCCGCGCGCCAGCATCCGGACGGGTACTGGAGCCAGGACGTCGGCTTCAAGCTGAACACCGACTACCGGGTGCTCGAGGCCAACGCGCCCCACGTCGGCGTCACCGCGCTCTGCCTGATGAGCTTCCTCGCCGGCGGCCACCTGCCGGGCCGCGGACCGCACGGCCAGGTCGTCGACCGGGGCATCAGCTACATGCTGCGCTGCGTCGGTGAGGACGGCTTCATCCAGGACCGCTCGTCGCGGATGTACAGCCACGCGTTCGCGACGCTGTTCCTCGCCGAGGTCTACGGCATGACGCAGCGCGCCGACGTGCGTCGCGCGCTGCAGTCGGCGGTGAACATCATCGTCGACTCGCAGAATCGCGAGGGCGGCTGGCGCTACAAGCCGTTCGCGCGCGAGTCGGACATGTCGATCACCGTCTGCCAGGTGCTCGCGCTCCGCTCCGCGCGCAACGTCGGCATCGCGGTGCCGGCGCGCACGGTCCGCGACGCAGAGGTCTACGTGCGGCGGAGCGCGGTCCGGCGCGGGGACAGCGGTTCGTCGTTCCAGATGTACTCGCCGTACAACGAGGGCGGAGCGTTCCGCTACCAGCTGCGCGGGCAGAGCCGCGCGACCTTCCCGCTGACCGCGGCGGGAGTGACGACGCTGCACGCGGCGGGCATCTACGACGATCCGATCATCGAGGACGCGTTCGACTACCTCGAGATGCAGATGCCCGACTTCAACCGCTACTACGCCGGGCACTACTTCTTCTACTACGGCCACTACTACGCGGTGCAGGCCTACTACACGGCGGGCGGCAACCGCTGGCCGGGCTACTTCCGCGTGCTGCGGAACCTCCTCCTCGACATGCAGAAGAGCGACGGTTCGTGGCCGTGCCACGTCGGGCCGGGCGAATCGTTCTCGACCGCGGTGGCGACGCTGATCCTCCAGATCCCCTACCAGTACCTGCCGATCTTCCAGCGGTGACGCCGACCGGCACCGTCCGCCGGACGACCGCCACCACACAGAGACCCCGAGCGAGCGAGACCCGACAGCCTTGAGGAGCGACCCAAGCCAACCCGCGCTCCGCGCCTGGTCCGAAGAGATCGACGCGGTCCTCGCCGAGCAGCTCGCGCGCATCCGGCGTCGCTTCCTCGTCCACGGCCTGGGCTGGGTCGTCGCGGCGGCGGCGATCGGCATCTGCCTCTACTACGCGTTGGATCGCGCGCTGGAGCTCCCGGCTCCGGTGCGCGTCATCACGACGCTCGTCGGGCTGACCTACGTCGGGTTCGGCGTCGAACGTCGGCTTCGCTACCCGCTTCGCCGGGCGTTCTCGCGCGACGACGTCGCCATCGCGATCGAGCGGCGATTCCCGGAGCTGCGCGAACAGCTGGTCACAGCGCACGAGCTGCGCGGCACGGTCGACGCCGACGAAGGCTCGCTCCGCGACCAGTCGGCGGCGATGGTCGCCCGCGTCATCGAGGAGGCGGCGGCCCGCCTCCGCGCGCTCCCCGTCGACCAGATCCTCACGCCGCGCCGGACGGTCCGGGTCTGGTCGGTCGCAGCGCTCGCGGCGATCAGCCTGGCGGCGCTCGGCATCACGCAGGGCGTGGCGTTCCACGTGTTCGTGCTGCGCTCGCTCGGGATCTCCGTCGAGTACCCGCGCCGCACGCAGCTGTTCATCGAGCTGCCGGAGGACGACGCCGGCTTCCGCATCACGCGCGGCGAGGGCACCGCGGAAGTGCGGATCTCGACCGGCGCCGATCTGCCCGTGCTGGTCCGCGCCGAGGGCGTGATCCCGCGTGAGGCGTACCTCGTGCTGGAGGGCGGCCGTGGGCTCCCTCCCGAGGTGTCGATGGCGCAACGTCCGGGCGAGCGCTTCCGCCACGTGTTCCGCCGCGTGCAGGGCGACTTCTCGTTCCACGCCCGCGGCGGGGACGACCCGCGCGGCGACATCCTGGTCACGGTGCGCACGATCGATCCACCTCTGGTCGGCACGATCGAGACCGAGCTGACCTATCCCGCCTACACCGGCCTTCCGCCGGCCAGCCAGCGGGGCGGCGCGGTCGAGGCCCTGGTCGGCACCGATGTCCGGGTCGTGGTCCGCGCGACGACGCCGGTCGAGCGCGCCGCGCTGCACTTCCTCGACAGCGACGCTCCACTCGAGCTGACGCCGGTCGAACTCGTCGACGACTCGGGTGCGGGCCAGACCTTCGAAGGCCGGTTCACCGTCACCTCGATGGACCGCTACCAGGTCGAGCTGGTCCACCGGGAGGGCCTGACGAACCCGCGCCCGGGAACCTACCCGGTCGTCGCGCTCGAGGACCACGACCCCGTCGGCCGTGTGCTCCTGCCGGCTGGCGACGACGTCCAGGTCGTGCTGCCAACGGGTCGGCTGCCGGTGCGGATCGAAGCCAAGGACGACTTCGGCCTCGCCCGGGTGTCCGTCGAGGCATCGACCGCGCGGGCCGACAATGCGTCCGAGATCCTGCTGTTCGAGCGCGAGCGCGACGGCGAGCAGCGCTCGCTGGTCACCACGGTCCTGCTCGACGTCGACGCGCTGGAGCCCGGAGAGGGGCCCCGCCAGGGCGACACGGTGTCTCTCGGCTTCGCGCTCACCGACAACCGCGAGCCGGAGCAGAACCGGACCGAGCTCGCGCGCCGACAGGTCTACGTGGTCGACGCCGCCGACCTCGCGCGCCGGATCGCCGGGCACTTCCGCAGGGTCCGTGACCAGGTGGAACGCGCGACCGAGCAGCAGCGGGGACAGGCGAACGCCCTCGAGGCCCTGCTGGAGGAGCTCCCCGATCCGCGGGAAGGGCGCGACCCTCGCCTCGTCACGCAGCAGGTCGGGCAGGCCCGTGTCGTGCAGACGCTGCGCCGCATCCGCGACGACCTGATGCAGGCGTACGACGTGCACCTGTTCAACGGACTGGAGGGCGCGGACTCGACCCAGGCGCCCCGCGTCGAGCAGGCGTACGTCGACTGGCATCGCGCGACTGCTGCGCCGGTGGCCTTCGATCCCGGCTTCTACCGGCAGCTCGGACGCGACCAGGCCGAGGGTCGCATCGGACCGATGGAGCAGGCGCTCGACCCGATCCTGGACATGGTCCTCCGCACGGACCGCATCGTCGAGGACGACGGCGCGGCCGCGACGAAGGCGCTCGACGAGGCGTCGATCGCAGGCAATCGGGGTCGCCTCGGCGAACTGCTGGCCGAGGTCGGCATCCGGCAGACCCGCATCCTCGCCGACCTCGAACTCCTGCTCGGACAGCTGGACGAGTGGAACGAGTTCCAGGACGTCGTCCAGCAGGCGCGCGCGCTCCGCGACGCGCAGCGCGACATCGAATACCGCACCCGCAACCTCGGCCAGCCGGACGGAGACAAGCGATGAGACCCGACCCCTTCCTCCTCCTCGCCGGCCTCGTGCTCTGCGCGGTCCCCGCGGACGCCAGCGCCCAGCAGCAGGATCCGACGCGGGTGCAGCGCGACCAGGGTGAGGTCCTGCGCAAGGCCGAGCGGCTCCGCGGACTGATGCAGAGCCTCCTCGCCCGCTACGAGCGCGAGGGCGACGCCGAGAAGGTCCGCCTCCTGAAGCTCGGGCTCGAACACCTCGCCGACAGCGGAGTCCTCGACGACGTGGCGTCGGTGCGCAACAGCCTCGATGCAGGCGCCGTGGCAGACGCGGTCCGCAAGCAGTCGGAGGTCGTCAGCGATCTCGAGCAGCTGCTCTCCATCCTGCTCCAGCGACCGACCGCGGAGTCGCTCGCCGAGGAGATGGAGAAGGCGGGCGAGCTGGCCAGGGACGCGGGTGAACTGGCGCGTCGCCAGGCCGAGCTGCAGCAGGCCGTCGAACGCGCCACCGAGGGCGTCGCCGACGCCGCAGAGCGCGAGCTCCGGGAAACGCTCGGGGAGCTCTCGCGCGAGGCGCGCCGTGAGGCCGAGGAGAACCTCCGCCAGGCAGGCGTGCGTCGGCCGACGCTCGAGGCGGCTCTCGATCGCGTGCGGGACCTGCTCAACGACCAGACCCGCCTCGAGCGTCAGCTGGAGTCGGAGCAGTCCGGTCGCAGCCAGACCCGCGACCAGGCGTTCCGTCTCGGCGAACTGCGTGCGGGCCAGGAGCAGGTCCAGGCCGACCAGACGCGCCGTTCCGAGTTCGAGGCGCTCGCACGCGACGCCGAGGCGCTGCGGCAGGCCACGGATGCCCGCGACGATGCACAGACGGCCGACCAGCGCGACCGACTCCTCGCTGCCCTGAACG